>JBGQHM010000054.1:0-25833 GCA_041497995.1 Binatia bacterium
ACCGAGCATCACCACGGTGCGGAGGTCGTCAATCGGAGCGCCGACTTCGCGCTGCTCGCCTTGCAGGGGCCGCGCGCGACCGAGATCCTCACCGGGTTGACGCCACTATCGCTGGCGCAGATTCCGCCATTCGCGTTTGCGCAGGGAGAGATCGGCGGTTGTGACGCGTTGGTCGCGCACACCGGGTACACCGGTGAGGATGGGTGGGAGATCTATTGTGCCCCCGGCGATGCACACCCACTGTGGAACGCGTTGCTCGAAGCGGGCCGGCGCTTCGACATCCGACCGGCCGGCTTGGGCGCGCGCGATACCCTGCGTTTGGAGCGGGCGCTGCCGTTGTACGGTCACGAGCTGACGGACGAGACCACGCCGCTCGAAGCCGGGCTCAGCTGGGTAGTGCGTTTTACCAAGCCCAGCTTCATCGGGCGGGACGCGTTGCTGCAACAGCGGGAGCGTGGGCTGACGCGCCGTCTCGTTGGTGTGGCGATGACTCAGCCCGGTATTCCGAGGCAAGGATACGCGGTCGTCCACGACGGCGAGGTGGTTGGACACGTGACGAGCGGAACCAAGTCGCCGACGCTTGGCAAGGCCATTGGACTAGGCTATGTGGCGAGCACCTTGGGGGCGGTCGGCACGCAGCTGGGCATCGACATCCGCGGGCGCGTCATCGGTGCAGAGGTGGTGCGGCTGCCGTTCTACAAGCGCGAGTGTTGAGGAGGGATGTATGGAGTTTCCCGAGGACCTGAAGTACTCGAAGGAGCACGAATGGGTGCTGGTCGAGGGCAGCGTTGCGACCGTTGGCATCACCGACTACGCCCAGGATCAGCTCGGTGACATCGTCTTCGTGGAACTGCCCGCGGTCGGCGACAAGGTGAGCAAGGAAGATGCGTTCGGCGTCGTGGAATCGGTGAAGGCGGTATCCGACATCTATGCGCCGGTGAGCGGCAAAGTCGTCGAGGTCAATGACGATCTGCCGGAGAACCCGGAGATGCTCAACGAAGACTCGTACGGTGACGGGTGGATCATCAAAATCGAAATGAACGATCCCGAGGAGTTGCAAGACCTGATGACGGCTGCTGAGTACGAGGAGTACGTGGCTGAGGAGAAGGAATAGCTGTCAGCCGTCAACCGTCAGCGATCGGCACAAATTCGGTCCCTGCCCTGCGGCTTCCGCGCAAGAAATCGTTGCACGGCTGAAAGCTGACGGCTGATCGCTGAAAGCTTCTTCTATGCGTTTCCTGCCCCACACTGACGAAGACATCCGTGCCATGCTCGACGTCGTGGGCGCCCGCGACGTCGCCGACCTGTTTGCCGACATCCCCAAGGACCTGCGTGACCGCGCCGGGATCAATCTCCGGCCCGGGCTCTCCGAACAGGAAGTTCGCGCGCGGCTCGAACAGTTGGCGGCGCGCAACGGTGCTGCGCAGCAACTCTGTTTTCTTGGCGCCGGTGCCTATCCCCATTTCGTCCCCGCGGTAGTGGATCAGATTCTGCAGCGGGCAGAGTTCTACTCCGCGTACACGCCGTACCAACCCGAGGTGAGCCAGGGGACGCTCCAGGCAATCTTCGAGTTCCAGACCCTGGTCGCCATGCTGCTGGGGATGGAGGTGGCGAACGCCAGCATGTACGACGGCGCGTCGGCGACCGCGGAGGCGGTGCTCATGGCGCTGCGTGTCCATCCGAAGCGGTCGCGCATCATCTTGTCATGCGCACTGCATCCGCAATACCGCGAGGTCGTGTACACGTACGCGAGGGTTGCCGGCGGCGACGGCGCGCACCACCTCGATCTTGTGGAAGCGCCGGTGGGCAGCGACGGGCGCACCGATTCCGAATGGCTCACCCATGCGATCAATGACGAAACGGCTGCCGTGGTGGTCGGCTATCCAAACTTCTTCGGTGTGGTGGAAGACCTCGACGCGATCGGCACGCTCGCACATGCACGCGGTGCGTTGCTGGTGACGGCGACGGCGGAAGCAATCGCGCTGGGGGTGCTGAAATCTCCAGGCGCCTTCGGCGCGGACATTGCCGTCGCCGAAGGCCAGAGTCTCGGCGTGCCGATGTCCTACGGTGGCCCGGGCGTCGGGCTGTTTGCGACGCGCAGCGAGTTCGTGCGCATGATGCCGGGCCGGCTGGTCGGCGAAGCGGTGGATGGTGCGGGACGGCGCGGGTACGTGCTGACGCTGGCCACTCGCGAGCAGCACATCCGCCGCGAGAAGGCGACGTCGAACATCTGCACCAACCAGGGGCTGATGGCGCTGGCGGTCACCGTGTACCTGTCGACCGTTGGGAAGGCCGGCTTGCGAGAACTAGCTATCGCCAATGCCGCCGCGGCGCACCGCACGGCAGACCGCTTGGTGGGGACGGGGAAATGGCAACAGCAGTTCAGCGCGCCATTCTTCAACGAGCTCGTGCTGCGTGGCAACGCCGAGCGGGCGTGGCGGGTTGCCGGCGAGCGCGGCGTCCTCGCCGGCGTGCCCCTGCGTCGTTGGTACCCCGAGTTGAATGATGCGTTGCTGCTCTGCGTCACCGAGACTCATGATGCTGCAGCCGTTGATGCGCTGGTATCGGCGTTGAGCTGAATACCCGAAGGGCGGGGGTGCATGTCTCAGAGTACGAAGAAGCAAGCTGGTCTCCTGCTGGACGAGCCGCTGATTTTTGAGCGGAGCCGTCCCGGGCGGCGAGGCTTTGCGGTACCCGGCGGCGATCAGGACCCAAGCACGTTCCTTCCGGCAGAGTTGCTGCGCGAGCCGATCGAGGGCTTCCCGGAGGTCAGCGAGCCCGAGGTGTTACGCCATTTCGTCCGTCTCTCACAGTGGAACCTCGGGACGGCGACAACATTCTATCCCCTCGGCTCCTGCACGATGAAGTACAACCCGGTGGCCAATGAAACGGTGGCCCGCCTACCGGGCTTCGCCGGATTGCATCCGCTGGCACCCGACGAGGGCGCGCAGGGCGCCCTGGAGCTCATTTGGGAGTTGGAACGGATGCTCGCCGAAGTGAGCGGCATGGATGCGGTCAGCCTGCAACCCGCGGCGGGTGCGCAAGGCGAGCTGACCGGCATGAAGATGATTCGTGCCTATCACGTCGACCATGGCCGTGCCCGCCGCAAGGTGCTCATCCCCGCTAGTGCTCACGGCACGAATCCGGCGAGCGCCGCGTTGTGCGGATACAGCACAGTACAAGTCGAAGGCAATCGCGTCGGTTTGATCGAAGCCGCGGCCGTACGCCGGGCGATGGATGACGAGGTGGCGGCGCTCATGATTACCAATCCGAACACGCTCGGCCTGTTCGAGCGCGAGATCGTGCAGGTGGCGGAGGCGGTCCACGAGCGCGGCGGCTTGGTGTACCTCGACGGTGCAAACCTGAACGCGCTCATGGGCGTGGCCAAGCCGGCGCACATGGGCGCCGACGTCATGCAGATCAATCTCCACAAGACGTTCTCGACGCCGCACGGCGGTGGTGGGCCCGGGTCCGGCCCCGTCGCGGTGCGGGACCTCCTCGCTCCGTACTTGCCGACGCCGCGCCTGATCCGCGACGGCGAGCGCTTGCGATGGAGTGAAGATGCACCAAAGTCGATCGGTCGCGTGCGCTCCTTTCACGGCAACTTCGGCATGCTCGTGCGAGCGCTCGCATACATCCTGGCGTTGGGCGGTGACGGGTTGACGCAGGCGACACGCATGGCCGTGCTCAGCGCCAACTACATCCGCCGCCGCCTCGAAGAGACGTACCAGTTGGCCTTTCCGGGGACCTGCATGCACGAGTGCGTCCTCAGCGACAAAGGCTTCGAGGCGACCGGCGTGAAGACCCTCGACATTGCGAAGCGGCTCCTCGATCATGGCTTCTACGCGCCGACGATCTACTTCCCACTGGTGGTCAGCGGCGCGATCATGATCGAGCCGACCGAAACCGAGAGCAAGGAAACGCTCGACGAGTTCATCGACGCGATGCTGTCGATCGCTCGCGAGGCGCGCGAAACCCCCGACGTGGTACGCAATGCGCCGACGCACACCCCGATCGGCCGCCTCGACGAAGCGCGCGCCGCGCGTCGCCCCGTGCTGCGCTGGACCCCGCCGGCACCTCCCGAATCTGTGTAGCGGCGGGTTTCAAACCCGCTTCCGCGCGTCACAGCAACCCCGCCTGAAACAGCGCGCGATAGCCGACTACACCGCGGCCGGGATCAGAGAGCAATCCCACACGCGCATCGAACAGGAAGTGGATGTTCCCGTCGTTGGACTCGGCTCCCGGCGGCGGGTTGCGGTCGAAGAAGCCCTCGCGCGTAGCGGCCTGCAGGTTGCGATCGGTGGCCAGTGCGGCGTTCGTGGACCGGTCCCGCGCCTGAATCGACAGCAGGCGCCCCTGCTTGTCCATGATGGCTTCGATGGTGGCGTACTCTTCGACGGACTCGGCGCTGCGGGAGTCGATGCTGCGGCGCAAAAGGATGCGGAAGTTCTCGAACACGCGCACGGCGACGCGCCGCACGAACGGCGCAAACTGTTCCGCCTTGGTGTTCAGCAGGGTGATGTCGCCCTCGCGGATGGACGGGAGGAAATCCAGCGATCCACCGCGGACGCCGCCGCTCCGCCACGGGTCGCCGTGACGCAGCAGATCGTTGCGCTGCACCGATGCCTGCTGCTGCGGTGCGGGTGCCGGCGGTGCCTCTTGCGGCTTGATCAACCCTTCATTGATCAGATCGCCTGCAGGCGGCAGGAGTTGATCGAGCTTCGGCAACGACGCGACCTGTGTGTGTTGCGACTCACGCGCCGGCGGCGGTCGCGGTACGGCTTGTGGCTTGGCCACGGGCTGCGGTTTCGGCGCGGCGGGCGCAGCCTCGGGTTTGGCCGGCTTCACTTCTTGAGGCGGCGGTGCCGGCTTGGCGTCGGGGTCGCCGGCCGCTGGCTCGGCGCGGTGGACCGTCTCTTCCTTCACGGTGTTGTCCCGGTCGCTCAATAGCCGCGGGTTCTCCGGTGGCTTCTCCTCACCGGCATCGGGCGGGCTAACGAGTTGGCGGTCGGGGACGAGCACCGGTGGCGGCTGCGCGGCCGCCTGTTGTTGCAGCGCTGCCGGAGCGGGGGCCTTTGCGGCCGGCGGCGCTGCCTTGGGCAACGAGACGACATCGACGTCCAACAGGGGCGGCGGAGTCGGAATCTCAATGTGCGCCCGGCGAATGAAGGGCAAGAGCGTGAGCAGCAGCCCGTGCAACAGCACGGACACGATGAGCGCCCACGTAAGCCGCGACTGATCGGTCATCGCGGTGCATTCTAGCGATGCTTGCCCATCAGCGGCAAGGCGGGTTTCGGAGCCCCGGCTTGCATCGCACGTGGCTCTCGGCGAGAGAGGAGGGCACGGGAGGACGTGATGGCACACAAGCTGGCAATTTCGGTCGATTGGCAGGGTGGATTCGATAGGGAGCGGGTTCTTGAGCGCGTGCGCATTGCCGACGAGGTCGGCGTTGACTCCGCCTGGGTCGCCGAGGCGTGGGGCCGCGATTGTTTCACCCTGCTGACGCAACTGGCGGAGCGCACCAAGCGCATCCGTCTGGGGACCGGCATCGTCAACGTCTACTCACGCACCCCCGCAGCGCTGGCCCAGCACTTTGCGACGCTTGACGAGCTGTCGGGCGGGCGGATGATCGCCGGCTTCGGCACCAGCGGTGCGCAGGTGATCGAGCACTTCCATGGGATGCCGTTCGAGCCGTCGCTGACGCGCATGAAGGAAGTCATCGAGGTCTTCAACATCCTCATCAGCCATGAGCCGCTGCGCTACAAAGGGAAGCTGTTCACGCTCGAACGCGGCTTCACGCTGCGCTTTGCCACTCCACGCCCCCATATTCCGATTCACTTGGCGACCCTGAACCCGAAGGCGTTGGCGCTGACGGCGTCGCACGCCGATGGGTGGCTACCGGTGATGATTCCGATCGACCAACTGGCCGGCGAGGTGAAGGCGATGCGGACGCGTAGTGCGGCCGCGGGACGCGATCCCGCGGCCTTCGAGATCCACGCGCCGGGCGGTACGGTGGTCGCCACGGGTGAGGCTCGCACCCGTGCGGAGATGGCGCAGGCGGGGACCTCCGCGTTCTACATCGGTCGCATGGGTGTCTACTACGCGCGGCAGCTCGAGCGCTTCGGATTCACTGCAGAGGTTGCGGCGGTGAAGGAAGCATGGAGCAAGGGAAGCGCGGCCGCTGCCGCGGCGGTGCCCCAGGCCATGCGCGAGCGCCTCGGGACGGTCGGCGACATCGAAGCCTGCCGCGACCGCATCGCCGCTGAAGCCGGCGCGGGCGCGGACATCCACCGCGTCCACGTTGCGACCGACGACATCAAGGAGTACGGGAAGGCCCTGGAGCGGCTGCTGGCATAGGGAGGACGGCACACGGCACCTTGCACCCGACGCGAGCGTTCGCGTATAGTCCCGCACGGGTCACTGTGATGTTCGGCATGGGTATCGGCGAATTACTCGTCATCTTGGTCATCGTCCTCATCATCTTCGGTGCGGGCAAGCTGCCCGAGATCGGCGAAGGGTTGGGACGCGGGATCCGCAACTTTCGCAAATCGGTGAAGACGCCGGACGAGATCGATATCACGCCCAAGAAGGACGGCGACCCGAAGGACGAGACCAAGAGTCAGGCTTGACGTTGTGCGGCAACGACCTGCGTAGCGAACTCGACTGCCTGACGGGGCGGATCCATGAACACGATCACAAAGGTCGACGATTCGCCCGGCTCGATCACGAATTTTTTGGGTGGGCTCAGCTTCTGCAAGATCGACACTTCCTGCGGCGTCAGGTCCTTGAGCACCTTCGTCGAGATGACGTTGCCGCAGGAGATGATTTTCGGTTCGCCGAGCTGCGCGCCGGTGTTGTCGAACAGCTTGCCGGAGATCTGGACTCCTTGCAGCGCTACGGGGGCGGTGTTCAACGCCTTGCCGGTGATCACGAAGACATCCTTACCGTCCTTGATCCGTTGATAGCTGCCCACCACGTCTGAGAGCGCGACCTTGCGAACCAGCAGGCGGTCATCGCCGAGCGTGCCGATCAGCGGAATGCGGCCGACGAGCTTGTCGGACAGCGCAGGATTGGCGAACAGGGCGCTAGTCAGCACGCCGTACCCGGTTGCCACCAGTGCCAGGAATACGAAGAGCGGCACGACGTGGCTGCGTTCACGCGGCGGTGGTGTGCGCGCCCGCCGCGGACGCTTTGGCGCTGGCTCTTCGATTTCATGCTCATCGTCATCCCGCGTCAGCTCCACTTCGATCTCGTGCGGCTCATCCGGTTCCTCTTCACGCGTCAGTACCGGACGCGGCCGCGCGAGCGGCAGCTGCGGGTCGGTATCGCCGTCGGGCACAGTGAGCTCATCGGGATGGTCCCCGGTGCCGAGCGTGAAATCCTCCTCGGCTTCCGGGATCTCCAAATCATCCCTTGGGGCGCCGTCGGCATGTTTCTTTCCGCGCGTCTCTTCGAATGGTAGCGTCAGGTTCTCTTCGCTCGGTGGGGCGGATTTTGCCCGTCCCGATGTGGCCGCCGCTTTTGGCGTCGGTTGTCCGGCGGACGGTGCCGGGAAGATGTGGCGGCACCGCGAACATTTGAACATCGGATTCGGCCCAGTCATGCGCGCCGCATCGAGGTCGTAGCGCGTGGAGCAGTATGGGCACTGGATGATCATGCGGCTGTACCGTGGTTGAGCGGGGGAATTCTTATGGTGAATGGACAAAAAAGCAAATCTGACGAGGAAGTGGTGCGGGAACTGTCGGTGGTGCTGCCGGCGTTCAACGAGGAACCCAACATCGAGGAGGTCGTGCGCAAGTGCGTGGCCTACCTCGCGCAGCGCGTGCCGGAGTACGAGTTATTGGTGGTCAATGATGGAAGTGCCGATCGGACAGGCGACGTCCTCAACCGGCTGGCCACCGAATTGCCGCGCTTGCGCCCGCTCCACCACCCGCAGAACCGCGGCTACGGCGCGGCGCTGCGTACCGGTTTCGATGCCGCGACCAAGCGCTTTGTCTTCTACATGGACGGTGACGGTCAGTTCGACATCCACGACCTGGATGTGGTGCTGCCGCTAGCGACCGACGACGACCACATCGTTACCGGCTTCCGCATCGAGCGGCGCGACCCGTTCATCCGCCGACTCAATGCCAAGCTATTCGGCGGCTGGCTGGTGCGCATCATGCTCAGCGTGCGCGTGCGCGACCTGAACTGCGCCTTCAAGCTCATTCCGAAGAAGGTGCTGGATGCGATCACGCTGGAATCGACCGGCGCGCTCATCAACGCCGAAATGTACGGCCGCGCCGTCCGCAAGGGCTTCGGGATCAAAGAGGTGGGAGTGCACCACTACCCGCGTACCGCCGGGGTGCAGACCGGCGCGCATCTGTCGGTGATCATCAAGGCGTTCTACGATCTGTTCCGCCTGCGGCAGAAGATCGTATCAGGTGGCTGAGCCGTACACCGACACCCGCTACTTGGCGGGCGGCGGGAGTACGAACTTCTGGATGCGGTTGTTGAGTGTGTCCGAGACGTACACCGCACCCGCTTTGTCGGTGGCGATGCCGATGGGCCGGTTGAAGTCGCCGTCACCGGCGCCGCTCTTACCCCACGAGTAGAGCAGCGCTCCAGCGTCTGAGTAGCGGGCGCAGCGGTGACTGAATGAGTCGGTGGCCAACAGGTCCGAGCCCAACATGGCAAGGTAGGGCTCCGTGTAGAACTCTTCCCACCCGGACACCGGGAACTCCTTGATGTACTTGCCTTGACGATCGAAGACCTGCACGCGGCGGTTGCCGGTATCGGCGACGAAGACTTGGCCGTCGGCGTTGACGGTGATGCCGACGGGCTCGATGAACTCGCCCTGCTTCGACCCGTCATGGCCCCATACCGTCAGCTGATTGCCCGCCGTATCGAAGCTGACGACCCGCTTGTTGCCCGTGTCGGTCACGTAGATGGCGCTGCCATCCGGGGCCACGGCGATGCCCCGCGGTCCCCAGAACCCGGAGGTCTGTTCACGCCACTCGAGCAGAAAGCGCCCGTTGCCATCGAACTTCTGGACGCGGTGATTCCACGTGTCGGCGACGTACACCGAGCCATCCGGTCCCGTGGCGATGCCGCAGGGATCTTTGAACTTGCCGGTGTCCGGACCTTCGTGTCCCCACTCCAGCAAGGGCTTGCCGTCCGCACCGAACTTCTGGATGCGATTGTTCTTGCTATCGACGACGTACACGTTGCCCGCAATGTCGGTAGCGACCCCGCGGGGCTCGTCGAACTGTCCCAGCGATGTCCCCTTGTGTCCCCACACCACGACCGGCGCGAGCAGCGTTGGGCTGCCCGGGTAGCCGCGCGGAGCCGGCGGCGGGTTGACGGCAACGGGCGCGATGGTGGAGCCCGGCTTGAGGTCCTTGGCGACGTACATCACGGCATCACTGGATCCGACACCGCTGAAGACCTCGCGGGTTGTGAGGTACTTCGCCAACTTGCCGAGATCCAGTTTCTGCCAATCGGGTTCCCACCAGCCGCGGATCTGGAACGGTACCTTTTCGTACGTATCCGCCAAGGCCTTGTCGAGCGCCGCCGTGGCTTCCTTGTCGATGATCACTACCGGTTGATCAACCGAGCGCACGTCAGCGGCCCAGTTCACCGGGTAGTGACGCAGGTACCAACTGAGCGGCCAGGTAGCGTTGCCGGACACCGCCAGCCGCGTCTGTGTACCGGTGCCCAGCGCCTTGCCCACCGCGTCGATGCGCTTCATGACTTTTTCGATGTCGTACGTGGATTGCACGTAGGCAAGCAACTCGCCGTGGCGTGCGGTGGCGGGCTCGTCCGGTCGCGGCGCGTCGTAGAAGTAGTTGCTGGCGATCAACGTCCAGACAGTAAGCGCGCCAACGGCGGACAAGACCAACGCGGTGACCGGCTTGGTGATGGCACGCGACTCGATGATCTGCGCAAACCACATCGCGGCAAGCAGCACGGTGGGCAAGAGAATCGGCACCAGCAGCCACGGCACCTTTTCCTGCGCCCAGCTGTAGAAGCCGAAGCTGCCCATTGTCCAGATCACTACGAAGCGTGTGAAGCGGTCCGGCAGCCAGCGCTTCATCAAGGTCAGGCCCGCCAAGGCCAAGGCGCCGAGCAGCACCAACGGAGCCTGCGCCGGGTACGCGAACAGGCACAGCACGAACGCGCCCGTCGCCATCCATGTGGCGTATGCCAGCAGGCGGGTGAAGGCGGATTCGCGTGGGCGCGGGTGCAGCAGCGGCGCCAGGATGAACAAGAACGCCGGGAAGAGAATCAGCGGATCGTACAGCACCAGCTGCGGGAAGTAGTACCACCACGGCCCGCCGATACGCTTGATCTCGTGCTGCCCCCACCAATACGACAGCGCACGCGTCACCGCGTTCCAGTTTTCCTTGTGGCTCAGCAACGAGGTGTACAGCAGCAGCCAGATCACCGCGAAAATGATGATCCCAGTGACGAGTGGCAGCGCGGCCTGCTTGAAGAAGGCGCCCGTTTCGTTGGTGACCGAACGCAGCGTTGACTGCCAGTCGGTCGCGTACAGCACTTCCCACAGCAGCATCAGCGCGAAGGCCGCAATGAACACCGGCCCGAGGGCATACATGTCCTCCTTGGTGCAGAAGGCCAGCGACAGTGCGGCGCTGCTGAGGTAGATATTGCGCGCCGCGCGCGTCTCGCCATAGCGGAAGGCGAAGAACACGGCGGCCAGGTTGCAGAACGCGACGTAGATGTCGTGCCGCAGGAATCGGGTGAAATAGCACAGACTCGGCGAGAAGGTGACCAGCACCAGGAACGACATGGCCCCCCAGCGACCGAGGTAGCGCCGCAGCGGCCACGCGAACGCCAGGACGCCGAGGCCGAACAGCACGGGGCTCAAACGGGCGGTAAAGTCCGAATCGCCGAACAGGCGCATCGTCAAGGCGCTGGCGTAGTAGAGCAGCGGTCCGTGGTAGACCGGGTCGTACTTGTAGTCTCCGACACCGTCTTGCGTCACCTTCCACGAGAAGAAGGCATGGATCGATTCGTCGTGGTGATACGGGCGGGCGCCGAGGATGTACAACCGCGTGAACACGGCGATCGCAAACACCAAGATGTAAATGCACTGCTCGAGCGTGAGATTGCCAGCAATTTTGCGATCCAGCGCGCTCGTGGCGCGGGGGCCGGCGGGGCGGCCCTCCGCCGCAGGAGGGGTCACGGTGCGATCGGTCGCAGTCTGGGTCATGGCAGCCGGAAGTCCTGCAAGGTTGTTATCTAGGCAAAGACGGTACCGTGTATCTGCGGGTCCCGCGGTTGTCAACAAACGGAGCCCTCATGCCGCCGATCGTGCGCCCTGCGAGGCGCCCAGTGGATGCATGGGTGGATGACAAGTGCCCACGGGGACGTTATGATTTTCGAAAGGCGGGGTTGACAATCTCGAGGCCGCACAACACCATTGTGGGTGCGAAGGTAGCAACGGAATGGAACGATCATGGGTTCATCTAGTCGTCGGTGCCGCTGCGCTGTTCGTCGTCGTGGCTGGCATCAAGCATTTCTCGGGCTCGGACTCGCCCTCGGATTTTGAGGAAGCGTCGGCGTCGCGTCCGCAAGTAGCGTCGCTACCCGAGCGAGTCAGCTCTGACAAAGGTGGTTGGATCGCACGACCAGGCGATGCCGAACCCGGCAACGCCATGGGCGCGCGTGGTCCAGGCTTGCAGGGCAGCCGCGCGACCGGTGCCCCCGGCGCGCGCAGCGACAGCGGTTCGGGCGGTACTTCCTCTGACCAACGTGGGGGGAGTGTGGTCGTCGATCGTGGTCGCACCGCCGCCGGCAGTGGCAGTGGCGGAACTGGCTTCCGCGCTTCTGCGGGCGGGATCGCGGGCCCCGGAGGCGGCGATGCGCTCGAGGTGGGTTCGTCCGTTCCTGTCGTAGATGCGCCCTTCGACGGTGCGCGACCGATCACCGGTCCTATCGGTGGTGCCGGCGGAGGTCGAACGGCATCTCACGACGCGGTCCAACAAGTTACCGACAAGCCTGCGGACGGTAGCAAACCGGTTCCCGACGATGGTGGGCCGGTGCTGTCTCTGCCGTTCGACAAATCGACAGAGCCTGATCGTGGTGACGGCGCAGTATTCTCTCAGGGTATAACCTTCGACAGCGGACAAGGTGCGGTGTTCCAGACCGACTCTCAGTTCGTCGTGCCGAACGGCGGAAACCTCAAGGGGGACGGTGGAGCGATCTCCATGTGGGTGCAGCCCAGCTGGGCGGGCGGCGACGAGAGCAATGCTTCACTGGCCCAACTGCGCAACCAGAACCAGTGGGACGACCGCCTGCAGATCTTCAAGAACGGAGTGTACCTACGGTTCCTCATGGCCAGCAGCGGCACGGCCGAAGGCCAAGGGCAGGAGAGCAACATCGGCCTGAACATCTCCGATTGGGCGCCCGGGGATTGGCACAATGTCGTGGCGAGCTGGGGTCAAAACGACAGTGGCCAACTGGTGCAGCAGTTCTATGTCGATGGAAAGCTGGTCGGCCAAGAGCCTGTCAAGGGGGGATTCAACGTCCGGCCCGGCACGCCGCTCTACATCGGTTCCGATTTGCCGCAAGGTATTTCCGGCCTTGGGGGTGCAATCAGTCAGTTCAAGGCGTTCGGTGGAGCAGTGACGCCGGACCAGGTCTCGAGTCTAGCCTCCGACCGACCTCAGTAACGGCCGCGGGTCTGTAGGGGAACAAGTGGACGCGACGGATACGCCGGTCCACCTGTCCATTCTCACCGCCGAGATTCTGGATCTTCTGCGCCTAGCCCCAGGCGCACGCTGCATTGACGGCACGGTCGACGGCGGCGGACACAGCGCGGCGATTCTGGAGCGCACGGCGCCCGACGGCACCGTCCTCGGCATCGATCGGGATCCGGAGCTGCTCGCCGCGGTACGACGTCGGCTCGCCGGAGCGGTCGAGGGCGGGCGCTTACAGCTGGCAAGCGGCAACTTTCGCGAGCTGACGCGCATCGCCACGGTCCATCACTTTGCGTCGGTGGACGCGATTCTCCTCGACCTCGGTCTCAGCTCGTTTCATTTCGACGCCAGCGGTCGCGGCTTCAGCTTTGCGGGCGACGAACCGCTCGACATGCGTTTCGACTCCGACGATGCGTCAGGAGAAACCGCTGCGGACGTGCTGCACACGCGCAGTGCGGCGGAGCTCGAGGCCATTTTTCGAAGCTTCGGCGAGGAACGCTTCGCCGGTCGTATCGCCCGCGCCGTTGCGGCGCAGCGCGACCGCACGCCCGTGCGGACCACACGACAGCTCTTCGACGTGGTTGCCGCGGTACTGCCGGGCAAGGTGCGCTGGCGCGCCGCGCGCTCAGTGGCCCGCGTGTTTCAGGCGCTCCGCATTGCGGTGAACGACGAGCTCGATGCAATCGCCGCGGTGCTGCCGCAAGCGGTGTCGTTGCTGGCACCCGGTGGCCGGCTGGCGGTGCTGGCGTTTCATTCGCTCGAGGATCGCATGGTCAAGCAATTCTTCGTGGCAGAGCGCCAGGCCGGCCGCGTACAGATCATCACCAGAAAACCGCTACGACCCAGCGACGCGGAGGTCGCGATCAACCCGCGCGCGGCGAGCGCTAAGCTGCGTGTCTGCGAGCGGCTGCACCCCAGCCCAGGCGACGCGTAACGGCGTCCCGACAGACAGCCGCCGCGCTCACTCTTTTCCGGAGAGATAGTCGGCGAGGATGCCGCGGCTATGCTCGTCGTCGTGGCAGTAGGCGCAGAGGTTTTCCCAGTTGCTGCCATCGGGCGGATTGTTGTTGTGGTTGCCGTCTCGGTGGTGGACGGTGAGCAAGTGCAGATTCGTCTCGTCGAACTCGCGTGCGCACTTGGCGCAGATCCATCCGTGAATCTCCAGCGAACGGGTTCGGTAGCCGTGCTGGCGCGTCAGCGCGGCGGCGCGTGCGGCGCTGACCATGTCGTTCACGTCCGGCTTGGAAGCGCTGGGGTGCCGGCGTTTGTTCGGCCGGAAGCTGCGCGTCATCGCTGCCAATTGTAGACGCCTCCGCGTTCCGCGGCTAGTAGCTGTCGGACTCAGCAGCCTGGAGCGACCAACGGGAGCGGGCCATAGAAATGACGCTGGCCGCAGGCCCTAGTCCGTCAGCGTGCGGCGGGCGCGGATACCAGGCGCGGCGGCGTTGTGGCGAGCGTGAGCGGCACTGCGGTGTAGAAAGCCGCTGGGTCGTCGCGAAACCGCTGCGGCTGAACGTCGAGCGGGCCGACTGCCGCTTGCAGCCTGGGAATCAGCGCTCTGCCCTGCGGCATGACGATGAACAGACTGGTTGCTGGGTTGAAGTGATTCGTGCGCAGGTACACGTTCAGGTCGATGACATCGTCGATGGCATACCCGTAGGTGAGGAAGCGGATCGTTCCGTGCTTGATGAAGAATCCCTTGCCACCCACCATGTACGTCGTCTTCCCGGTGCCGTGCGCGCGAATCCACGCGGCGATTTCCAAGCCCGGCCCATGGCGATGGTGCGGCGCATACTCGATGAAGTAGTCGCGGACGTTCGTCGCCAGCACGACAGCGATGACGCCGATGCCGACGATGGTGACAGCCCATCGCCCGATTCGGTGGGGCAGTACCGCGCCGACACTGGCGAGCACACTGTGGAGCGCCAGCGCGATGACGAGGACGGCGAACGGGACCACGCCGCTGATGCGCGGGTAGAAGGGCGTGTCGATCGTCAGCGCGCCGCCGACGATCACCGGAACGATGATCCACACCAGCAGCAACAGATTGCGGCGGCGCAGCGGGTGCGCGCAGACCCCGGCAAGGCCGAGCACAAAGAGCGTGGCGCTGATTGGCTCGAACATCCCGCCGGGACGGAAGCCGTACTGGAGCGATGAATCCGACGAGTAGTTGAACAGCGTGACGGCATGCTGCAGCTGGACGAGCAGGATGTAGCGGAGATCGCGCGTTCCGTACGCGTTCGAGAGATGGTCGAAAGCACCCTGGGTGAAGACACTGGTTTCCTGCGTTCGCATCCACAGCTCGAGCGGCCGCTTCCAGAAGAACCCAATCATTGGCGCGGCAGTTGCCAGCGCCACGATGGCGACGAGCGCGAAACGCCCGAGACGTCGCAACAACAGACGCCGGTCGCAGCCGATCAGCCACAGACACCAGGTCAGCGTGAGCAACGCTGGGACGAGCCGCGATGCGAAGTAGCTCTGCACGCCCAGTCCGAGCGCAATGCCACACCAGATCGTTGCGTCGAGCCGCAAGTCGCGCCATGCCAGCCACGCGAACCCCACGACGAGGATGCTCAGGAATGGCGTGTCCAAGTAGTGGAAGCCGGTCCGACTCAGGTGGATGAAGAAGCGCGCCGATACCAACAGGAGTCCAGCACACAATCCGACCTCGAACCCCCACAGCCGGTAGCCAACGATGAACACCACGAGCACCGCGGCAGCACCGAGCACGACGCTCGTGCAACGCAACCCCAGCGTGTTCACGCCGAAGAGCTTGATGCCCGCCGCCTGCCGGAGTGCGTGGAAGCGCGGCAAGAAGTACCACCCTGCGGAGAAGAGGTTGAAGGGCTTTTGCGTCAGCAGTTGGACCGCATCCAGTCCAATCTCACCCTCGTCACCATGCAGCTCGGGGGGCACCCTCGCCACCTGCCAGCCAAAGAACCCGCCGGCGAGGAGCAGGAGCAGCGCAGCGGTGGCAAGCACCCTCGGCGGCGGCCGCCGGCGCGCGCGGTTGCCCCACCACGACCACAATGCTGCGCCGGTGAAGCACAGTAGACCGAGCGCCCACGGCGGATGCGTCACCTTCGGTTCGGCGCCGCGGAATACTAGGATCCCTGCAGCCACACCCAGGGCGCAGCCGACGGCGAACAGCGTCCAGAACCCCTTCGCTGCCGGCGCCGCCAGTCGTTCCGGTGGGTCGGGCAGCGCCGGCGAGCGGCGCTCGGCGACGAGAAACAGGAGGCCGCCACAGGCGAAGCCGGCAATGCTGAGCCAAGGTTGTTCGTAGACGAAGGCTTGCGCGCTACCCGCGGCCGCGACAGCGAGCAGCTTGAGGAACAACGTGACCCCACTGCGGGGAGACTGCGGCGGCGTTGGGGAGGGCGAGGCGTGTTGATTCACGAGGGCGGCCTGGGCCGGGTGAGTACCGCCGTGGGGTAGAGGATAACAAATCCCGAGTCAAGCCGGGTCGTCGCGCAGTGCCGTTGTGCAACGACTTCTGCTTGCGCCATTTCGAACCACCCGCTAAGGGGGCGACTCTATGCCCGAGCACCTCTCCGTCGTGATGCCGGTCTACAATGAGCGCTACCTCGTCGCCGAGTCCATCCGTCGGCTCCTGGCGGTGCAGAGTCCGCTCATCTCCCGTCTTGATCTCATCATCGTCGATGACGGCTCCACGGACGGCACGCGTGACATCTTGCGCAAGCTGGCTGCCGAGCATACCGACAGCATCACCTTCATCGAACACGAGCAGAACCGCGGCAAGGGCGCGGCGGTGAACACCGGCATCGCCCGCGCCCAGGGATCGGTCACCGTCATTCACGACGCCGATCTCGAGTACGATTCGCAGGACCTGCCGAAGCTCATGCCACCGTTCATCCACGACGCCGCCGATGCGGTGTACGGCTCGCGCTTCCTCGCCGGCAACTACCGGCGCGTCCTCTACTACCGCCACTCGATCGGCAACCGCTGGCTGACGTTCATCTGTAACGTCCTGACCGACCTCAGCCTCACCGACATGGAAACCTGCTACAAAGCGGTGCGCACGCGGCTGCTGCAGTCGATTCCCATCCGCAGCCGCGACTTCCGTCTCGAGCCCGAGCTGACGTTCAAGTTGGCCAAGCGCGGGGCGCGCATCTTCGAGGTGCCCATCTCCTACGCCGGCCGCACGTACGAGGAAGGCAAGAAGATCGGGTTCCGCGATGCCGTGCTGGCGTTGGGTACGATGCTGCACTGGTGGCTGATCGACGACATCTACAAGCCCGACGAGTACGGCTCCAACATCCTCGTCGGCATGTCGGCGGTGCCGCATTTCAATCGGTGGATGGGGGACACGGTGCGGCCGCACGTCGGCGCACGCGTTCTCGAAGTGGGTGCGGGGATCGGCAACCTGACCCGCGCGTTGCTGCCGCGCGACCACTACACGGTGTCCGACGTGAACCCGCACTACCTGGACTACCTGCGGAACTTCGCTGACGGCAAACCGTACAT
Source organism: Binatia bacterium (assembly GCA_041497995.1). GTDB lineage: Bacteria > Desulfobacterota > Binatia > HRBIN30 > HRBIN30 > DATKMS01. Next base: position 17,190 of record JBGQHM010000054.1, read on the forward strand.
GGACGTGCGGCGCATCGACCTCACATGTCGTGCGGACTTCGCCGGTTTGGAGGGCCGCTTCGACACCGCCATCTGCCTCAACGTGATGGAGCATGTGGACGACGAAGCCGGGGCCTTGCAGAATATCCGCTCGGTGCTCGAACCGGGTGGCCGCGCGATCATTCTGGTGCCGCAGAACCCGGCGCTGTACGGCACGCTCGACGAAGTCCTGGGCCACAAGCGGCGCTATACACGCGAGGGGCTGCGCGCCACCATCGAGGCGCAGGGATTTGGGATCGAGCAAATCTTTGATTTCAACCGCGCCACGACGCCGGCGTGGCGGCTGAACGGGCAAGTGCTGAAGCGCCGCCACTTCAGCAAGGTGCAACTGAAGGCGGTCAACCTGCTGACCTGGCTGTTCCGTCGCCTCGACGGCGTCCTGCCGTGGCAAGGTGCCTCGCTCATCGCCATCGCACGGCGTTTGCCTGACTAGCCCTGCGGCCAGCGTCCTTTCTATGGTCCGCTCCCCGTTGGGTCGCTCTGGGCTGCCAACTCCGACAGGCTGCTAGCCGTTGTCCGACTGCGGTTCAGGCGTGCGGCGTCCTTGGCTCACATTCTGGCAGGCGCGCGGTTGGTGGGGGGGGCTGCTGGCGATAGGGCTGGCGTGGTCCGGACAGCACGCTTTGATTGCGGCCGATCGCCCACTCCTGGCGAGAAACCTGTACGCCGCCGCCGCCGTCCTGTTGATCGGCGCTTTGTCATGGGCACCGCGGTCGCCCGTGCCCGCCAGCCCACCACTGGCTGGAAGACGACCGGTAGCCGGACTCTGGTCTGGTTGGGAGTTGCGCAGGGCGCGGTTTGGATGGCGGCTCACCGTGTTCGGCTGTGTGCTCAGCGTTGCGTTCAGCGTCGCGCTGTCGTTGGTGTTGTGGTGGGATCTGCGTGCACCGGTTGCGCCGTGGATCTGGCTGGCCGCACTGGTCACGCTGCTCGGCACGTTCATCGGCGTCCCGGCCTGGCCGGAAGGCGAAGCGCTCATTCGCGGGCCAGCGGATGACGAGCTCGCCGCGGGCGAGCCGCAATTGCCGGCAGCGTGGGAGGCGGTGGCAATCTGCGTCGTGCTACTGGCGGCGCTCTACCTACGGCTCATCAATCTCGAGTACGTGCCTGGCATCTTCGGAGACGAGGGCGAGCGCGGCGTCAGTGCGCGGATGCTGCTGGAAGGATATCCCGCGTCGCTGTTCGACTCCGGATGGTACGGGGTTCCCACCTTCTACTTCTATTGCGTGGCATGGATGCTCCGCCTGGTCGGCGACAACATGGTGGGAGCGCGCACGCTGTCGGTGCTCAGCGGGGTGGCGGCGGTATGGTTGGCGTATCGGATCGGACGGGCGCTCTGGGGTGCACGGGCTGGGCTGCTCGCGGCAGCGATGCTGGCGGTTGCGCCCCTCGCCTTACAGTTCAGTCGCCAAGCCACGGAGAGCACGCCCACTGGAACTCTGTGGGCGGCGGGCTTTCTCTTCTTCATCCGCGCGCTGCGCGGCCGCCGCTGGAGCGACTGGGTGGGGGCGGGGATGCTCTTCGGGCTCAGCCTGTACTTCTACGCTGCCGGCAAGCTCGTGCTTCTGCTACTGCCGATGCTCGGCCTGTACGGCGTCGTGCGTTGGCGTCTGGACTTCTTCCGGCGCTACGCGCTGGGCTTCGCGTTGATGGTCGCTGCCTTCGCCCTGACATTCCTCCCGTATGCACAGGTGTCAGCGCGAGACGGGTGGCAGAACTTCGCGGGCCGCGCGCAGGAGACGTCGGTCTTGTCGGGGCACAACCGCGCCGACACATTTGCTCGGCACTCAGTCGCGTACGACCCGGCTTGGGGAGAGTCACTGGTGCGCAGCGTCCTTGCACATCCGGTGTCGTGGGCGCAGGTGCTGTTCGGCCAGCTGCGCGTCACAGCCGAAGTGCTGTACCGGCACGGCGATCCCACCGCGTTCTACCAGATTCGCTGGCACGGAGGCTCGATGATCGCGCCGTTGTGGGCGGCGTTGACGGTGTTGGGACTGGTCTACGCCGCGTGGCACGTGTGGGATGCACGCTTCGGCCTGCTCTGCATCTGGTTCTGGTGCGGCATGCTCGGACCGGCGTTGACCATCAACACGCCGAGCGTGCAGCGACTAGTGTGCGCGTGGCCGGCGGTGATGTTGTTCCCAGCCGTAGTGTTGGATCGGGTGTGGGCGGCGGCGTGGCCGTTGAGCCGAAGCCTGGCGCGCCGGTGGGCGACGGTGCCCCTGCTGGCCTTGCTCGTCTACTTCGGCATCGACAGCTACCAAGAATATTTCGGCCACTACATCTCGCTGTGTCCCTATTGCACCGAGACGGTCCAGGCGCGCCACGCGCAAGCGCTCGGCCAATCCTACAAGGCATATCAACTCGGCGTCGGCGACGGCGACATTTGGTTCGGCTACGGCAGCACTCGCTTTGTCGCCAAAGGTGTCGAGGGGATGGAAGTGGCCGCGCTCGCCGACGTCGTGCCGATCACGAACAACAATGGCAAAGGCCTCGATTTCATCGTCTACCCGTACAACGCGCAGTATCTTCCTCTGCTGCATCTCTACTATCCGGAGGGTGTGGAGGAGACGGTGACACCCATCGACGGAGTGCCACGCTTCGTGTCGTACAAGCTCAGCGCCGCGCAAACGGCGACCCTGCAGACGTTGCGCGTGACGTATCACGGCGCGGACGGGCACACCGTTGCGAGGAACGAACCGGCGCTCGGTACGCAGATCGGTAGGACCGCGGCCGCGTGGAATTGGACGGCGCCGACCGGGATCGCGTATCCCGCCGACGCCGTCTGGGAGGGCGGTCTTGTCGCCGATAGCTACGGATTCTACGAGCTCACCCTAGCGAGTGCTGGGAGCGCAACGTTGGCGGTTGACGGCCGCATTGTACTGCAGGTCCCGAGCGCGGCCGATTCCCCGGCACCGACTCGACGAGCCGCGCGCCTCGTGCTCGCGAAAGGCGTGCACGAGGTGCGCTTACAGGGCCGCCTCGACGCGGCGAGCGCCCGTGTCGTCGTTGGGTGGACGCGCCCTGGGTCACCGGCTACGCCTGTGGATCAGCAGTTTCTGTTTGGCGGGCCCACGGGTGGCTTGTCTGGCGAGGTCTGGTCCTACAAGCACGACGACCTTCCCGACGCCCTGCCACACTCGCAGCCACGATTGCGATGTAGCGATCCGTTTTTTGGCTTTCGCGCCGCCCAGGCAGTCCTCGGCGAGGAGCCATTCGTTGCGCACTGGTCGGGGACGCTGATGGTTCCGGCGGCTGGTACATACACACTACAGACCATCTCGAATGGGCCCAGCCGCTTGAGCGTCGATGGGGTGGTTGTCCTTCCGAATACAACGGCGGCAGAAGCCTCGGTTGCATTGCAGCTCGAGGCTGGGGCGCATCCAGTCGAGCTCCGCTACTTGTGGCAGAGCGGGCGCGCCAAACTGGAATGGTATTGGACCCTTCCCGACGGCACGCACGAGCTCGTGCCACCGACGGTCCTTATCCCGTCGGCGCGCAGCTGGGTACAGGGCGAGATTGCAGGTCCAGCGCGTGGAGCGAATCACTAACGCGTTGCATGCGTGGGAATCGGTTGGTATAGAGCCGCCAAACAGGTGAATCCTCTGGTTCGGCTCTCGTTCTGGTTGCGGCTCTGTCGCGGCATGCGTCTCAACCACCCTCTTGCCCGGCGCGCAACGTCGGCGCCACCGCTGCGGTGAGCCCTTTGTTCGCCAGCTGCGACTCTGCAGGCGCCTCTCACGGATGAGCGTTTACACCTTCAAAGACGACCCCTACAGCAGCCACCGCTTGATTCCCCAGTTGGTGCGCCGTCTGAGTACCCGTGGCCGCGTGCTGGACGTTGGATGTGATGTTGGTTTCGCCGGCCGAGATCTGCTCAAAGACGGCTTTCAAATACTCGGGATCGATCGCAACCCAGTGGCGCTGACCAAGGCGGCAGACTACTACCAGCAAACGATTCTGGCGGATGTGGAAAACGAACTGCCGTTCCCTGAAGGACCGTTCAACGTCATCATCTTTGGCGACATCCTGGAGCACCTGAAGAATCCGGCGACTATCTTTGCGCACTTCGCAGAGATGCTCGCACCGGGCGGCTTGGTGATCGTGTCGGTCCCGAACGTCGCGAACTTCTACATGCGCCTCAGCCTGCTGCTTGGCCGCTTCGAGTACCGCGACCGTGGCATTCTCGATCGCACGCACGTACGCTTCTTTACGCTGCGCACGGCGCGCCGATTTCTCGAAGATGCCGGGTTTGTCATCGAGGCGGTGGATGCGACGCCGCTGCCGCTGCCGTTGGTGTGGGAGGCGACCGCGCCGGGCCGTTGGGCGTTCTTCCTGCACACGATCAGCTTCCACCTGGCGCGTCTGTGGAAGACGCTCTTCGGGTATCAGCTGATCTTTGCGGCGCGCAAGCGCTGAGCGTCCCTACGAGGGCGGCGAGAACATGCCGGCGGGGATGCTCTCGACCCCGCCGCGCGGCGGTTGCCACAGGATGTTGATGTACGACGGGCTGCCGCCCCGCTCGTGGTAGTCGATCGCCACGTCGTGACGGCCTTCCTTCAAGTCGACGAGCGCTTCGAACGACTGATTGGGCCCCGGGGTGGTGATGAGATGTTTCCCGTCGATGCTCAGAACGCCTTCATCGACGGCCTGCACGATGAACCGGTAGTTGCCGCTGGCCGGGATCTCCACCTGTCCGCGCCAGCGAATCGAGAACGGAACGTTGAGCGGCAAGATGTGCATGTGTCCGCCCGGGAACGGGTCGATGCGGACGAACTTCAGCCCGCTGGGTTGGATGTCGCTGATGTAGCTGCCCTCGAGCCCCTGGCGCCGCACAGGCGCGGAAAACAGCTGTGTGTCCGACACCAGGCGTGCCGGTGCGCCGTCCGTCTGCCAGAAGAGCTGCGCCCTGCCCGGAGTGCGGACCTCGGCGCGTATTTTGAGATCGTGAAGGCCCTGTGCCAAGACGAGGCTTTCGGTGCGTGCGCTGTGGTCGCCACCCGCTACCAGCTTGCCGTCGAGGTAGATTTCCGCAGACCCAGGCATGCGCGCCTCGAGGGTGTACGGACCATAGGTCGGGACTTTGAGGATTCCCACCCACTCTGCACGGAACGGTGGCGGCAACGGGGGGACGGCTGTCCAATCGAGATCGAGCGACTCCGTTCGTCCCTCGGCCAATTGGTCGTTTGCGCTGTAGCGATAGGTGAGCCCCCGCGTCGCCGCGATGTCGTCCGTGGAGAGGATCGCTTCAAGAGCGATGGCGGCTCCACCGTCGGGCGGACCGAACTCGACGAACTGCGCATGCGGATAGTACGTCTTGAGCAGGTCGAAGACCGGTCGTTCGGCGTATGACAGCAGGAAGACAGCGGGCGTGGTGTCCGTAACCGGCAAGTCGCGTGCAGCTTCAAAGCGGTGCGGGTCGGGCGCGTGCGGTGCGAGGAAGAGGATCGTCGGCATCCCAGAGAGGAACGGCGAGCAGTAGACCACGGCGTCGGTGCCCACACGCGCGATCTCGCGACCGACAAACGTGCCGTCGGTGGAATACGACGCCCACGCATCGGCGCGGCGTAGCTGTTGGTTGAAGTACAGGTTGAAGTTGATGTATGCCACCGCGGCGAGGGCGACGAGTGTGACTGCTAGCACCGCTGCCGTCATCGCGTAGGCACCGATGCGACGGATGCCACCGTAGGCGACCGAGGCGCTCCTGCAGTCGGCGGCCAGACTCCACAGCAACCCGAGCGGCACGGCGGCCAGCATCGCCACCGCGGGCGTCAACCCTACGGTTCGGTAGCCTTGCGGCGCCTCGAAATCCAGGCTCCAGATGCCTCCCTGGATGATGACCACCATCCATGCCACGAGCAGGAAGTACCCGGACTCTCGCCAACGCCACAGCGCGTACCCGCACCCCAGCACGAAGAGCAGGCCGGTGTACGTGTCGAGCATTGGTGCGCCCGGGATGTTGTGGCGCCCGTTGCCGTCGCCCGTGGAGTTGAACATCAACAGGTGGCGACTGGTGGTGCGCCACAGGACTTCCACGACCTGTTCGGGCGTGCGGTCCTTGGTGATGGAAACTGTACCCAAGCGTTGATTGAACTGCTGCGGATTGCGGTAAGCGTAGAGTGCCACCGGCGAGTACACCGCGGCGGTCGCGAGTCCGAACGCCACGACGCCGACAATCAAGCGTCCCCACGTGAGCACGCGCTGGAAGAGCACGTAGTGCAGGAGGTACAGCGCCACAACGCCGGGCACCAGGAGAAACGAGTAGTACCCCTGCAGGCCAACACCCGCCATGACGCCGGCGGCCATGAAGTTGAGGAAGCCATGCCCGCGCAGTCCGCGGACGAGGAAGTAGACTGTCGCGGTCGCGAAGAGCGGCATGAAGGCGCCATGCATGCCGAAGCGGCTGAAGTTCACGTGCCAGCGCATCACCGCCAAGAAGAACACCGAGAGGACGGCGATACGCAGGTCGAAGAGCTCGCGGGCCAGCAGGTAGATGAACACCAGTGTCAACAGGCCGGCCACCGTGGTGACCATGCGTACTGCGACGACGTTGGCGCCGAGGAACTTGATGGATACGGCGAAGGCATAGAAGAACAGCGCCGGGAGCTGTGACAGCTCGCCGATGAAGACGGGTCGATAGTTCGGATCGTTGAGAATGCGCTGGGCCACGAGGCCGTTCTGGGCCTCGTCGAACCAGACGCCCCATGGTGCCGTCGTGAGCTGATGGAACCGATAGAAGCAACCCAGGGCGAAGGCGACGAGGAGCAGCGCCCACCACCCGAGAGCGCTTCCTTGGGCTGCGGGCGCTGCCTGCGCAGCGGAGCGTGAGCGCGGCCACCGGAAATCAGCCGCGATGAGGAGAGCAGCGGCGGCGCCAAACCACAGCGTACCATCGTTGATGAACTGCCGCCCCTCGAGCAGCATTTGCCCGTGATACGCCACGCCCAGAGCGGCGAGGGCTACGATCACGCGTACAACTGCCGCCATTGGAATGCTCTCAGAACGGATGCGCTACGGGCTGTGAGCCGCTACGCCACCGCACGATAGCGACCGCGCAGACTCTGGAACTGTTTCTGCCGCCATACGTTGGCACGGTGCAGCTTGTAGCGCAGGAGCAGCCACAGGATCCCAAATCCGTAGCGCGTGCTCGCAACCAAACTCGCAGACGAGGCTTCGGCGAAGTAGCGCGTCGGGACGGGGACCTCGGTGATCCTGAATCCCTCTAGGACGATTTGCGCGACAATCTCCTGGTCGAAGATGAACTTGTCGGAGTTCAATGTGAAATTGACAGCCTCCAAGACCTCGCGACGGTATGCTCGGTATCCGGTGTGGTACTCGGAGAGGTGTAGGCCGAACGCCCAGTTCTCCGCGTGCGTCAGGAAGCGGTTTGAAATGTACTTCCACCACGGCATCCCTCCGCTCAACGCCGTCCCGCTCTTCAGGCGAGAGCCGAGGACCATGTCGGCCTGCCCATCTTGAATCGGCCGGATGATATCGGGTAGCAGGCGCGGGTCGTACTGGTAGTCCGGATGGACCATCACCACGATATCCGCCCCCGCGCGCAACGCTTCCGCGTAGCAGGTTTTTTGGTTCGCGCCGTAGCCGTAGTTCTTGTCATGCAAGAATAGCCGCAGGTTGAGCTGCCGGGCGATCGACACCGTGTCGTCGGTGCTGCCGTCGTCGACGAGGATGACGAGATCCACCGTATCGTGTGGCAGGTCGGCATAAGTCAGGTGCAACGTGCGGGCGGCGTTGTACGCCGGCATGACCACGACGACTCGCGCTTTGGCTGCTGCGCCGTCAGCCCGAGGCGCCGGGGGGGCAGCCTGCCCAGCTAGTTCACTGCTCATGACCGGGAACTTTTACCAAAGCCGCAGACGTCTTGCCACACTCGCCACCTTCACGCGTAGAGCACCCATGCCGCGAGGAATTTGACGGCCTGCCGGGTCGGATGTTAGAAGCCACCCACTCTTCCTCTCACTGAGAGGCCTGTGACTCGGTCAGCCACCTCATTGCACGACAATTCGGATGCCCGGCTCGTTGCTGGGTCCAACGTTTCCGGTCAGGGCGTATTCACGCTTCGGTCGCGCTTCGTGCCGGTGGTTGGTGGGGCGGTTGCGCTCGGCCTCGCGTGGTGGGCCGAGCGGCGCACCGAGGCCGGCGACCCGACGTGGCTGGCCGTCCTCCTCTTCCTGGCGAGCATCGCTACGTTCGCGTTGAGTGCTCTTCCCCTTCCGCCAGCTGCTGCTGATTTGCCTGAGGAGCCTGAATCCGTTGCGCCCACTTCGGAAGGGGTTGGCTGGCGGAGCTGGCTCGTCATGATCGTTGGCGTGGGGACGGCCGTCGTCCTCGACTTGGTGGCGCTGAGCCTCCTCAGAGGGAGGTGGGATTCCGTGAACGGCACGACGGCATGGGCGACGAGCGTGGCATTCATCGTTCTGACCGGTGTGCTGCTCGGAGGCTGGCAGGAGTGGCCCGCCCGCTGGGGCACGCGCGTGTGGCCGCGCACGACGGCCGGGCGCGCGTTGCTGGCGGTGACCGTGGTCGGCATCATCTGTCTGGCTGGCGCCGGTCGCTTGCTGTGGCTGGACCAGATACCGCGCGG
>JBGQHM010000055.1:0-25797 GCA_041497995.1 Binatia bacterium
ATGGGCGCTTTGGAGGTTCCGCACGAGAGCATCATTTGCCCGTTCACGACACCCTTGGCGTTTGCCACTCAAGCCGTCGTCAATGGCGTCGAGTTGGTCCTGAACAGCCCCGTGCAAACGATTGCCGCTGCGGACGACGGCGGACACTTGCTCCGGACCCCGCACGGACCGCTGCGCGCGCGCTACGTCGTGAACGCCGCCGGTCTACAGGCCGACGTTCTCGACCGCCAGTTTGGTCACGAGACGTTCACCGTCACACCACGTCGCGGTGAGCTCATCGTCTTCGATAAACTGGCACGGCCGCTGCTGAGCCACATCCTGCTGCAGGTGCCGACGAAGGTGAGCAAGGGTGTGCTGGTGAGCCCGACGGTGTTCGGCAACGTCATGCTGGGGCCGACCGCGGAGGATATCCCCGACAAGACGGCCACCGGTTCCACCGGCGCCGGCATCGCCGGCTTGTGCGAGCGCGGCCGACGCATCATGCCGGAGCTGATGGCCGAAGAGGTGACCGCGGTGTATGTCGGCCTACGCGCTGCCACCGAGCACAGTGACTACCAGATCAAATTCTACCCAGAGCAGCGCTACGTCTGTGTGGGCGGAATCCGTTCAACGGGTCTGTCGGCTTCGATGGCGATCGCCGAGTATGTCGTGGAGGGGCTTGCCGATGCCGGTCTGACGCTGGAGCCGAAGAGTGACTTCCGCTCCGTACGCATGCCCAACATCGGTGAAGCGTTTCTGCGTCCGTACCAATCGGCTGAAGCGATTCGGGCCAACCCTGACTACGGCCGCATTGTCTGCCACTGCGAGCGCGTCACACGCGGCGAAATCCTCGACGCGCTCCGCGCCCCGATCCCGGCGCGTACCCTCGACGGCGTCCGGCGGCGCACGCGTGCATTGCTGGGCCGCTGCCAGGGTTTCTTCTGCGCCGCGACGGTCACGCACCTCGTGGCCGAGGAGACCGGAGAGAAGGTCGCCGCTTTGCTCGCTCTGGAGAACGATCTCGCATCGGGGTCAGGGTCAGAGATGAGATGACGTCGCCGTCTTCGCAGGCGCACACGGTTGATGTCCTAGTCGTCGGCGCCGGGCCCGCCGGCCTCGCCGCGGCGCTCGAGCTGCGGCGCCTCGGCGTGCTGCGCCTCGGCGTGCCGCGCGTCCTCGTCGTCGACCGCGAGGAACAGGCGGGCGGCATCCCGCGACATGCTGCGCACACCGGCTTCGGCCTGCGCGACCTGCACCGCTTGCTCACCGGCCCGCAGTACGCCGCGCGCTACGTGCGACTCGCCACGGCAGCAGGTGTCGAGGTGAAAACCGGGGTGACCGTCACTGGCTGGACCGGTGCGACTACACTCGCGGTCACCAGCCCAGCCGGCCTGGCCGAGGTCCGCGCGAAGGCAGTCGTGCTTGCCACCGGTTGTCGCGAGCGACCGCGCGCGGCGCGCCTCGTGCCCGGCACGCGACCGCTGGGCGTGCTCACCACGGGCGCACTACAGCAGTTCGTCTATCTGCATCATCAACCGGTCGGCCGGCGGGCAGTTGTGGTCGGCGCCGAGCACGTCAGCTTTTCCGCCGTGCTCACGTTGGCGCACGCGGGCGCGTCCACCGTTGCGATGGTCACCGAGCACATCCGGCATCAGACGTACGCGCCGTTCAAGTGGATCACCGCGACGCGATTGCGCGTCCCGATTCTGACGTCCACTCGGATCACGCAGATCCTCGGGCGCAAGCGAGTTGAGGCGGTTGAAGTCGCCGACGTGCGCACCGGCGCGTTGCGCACGTTGGAATGTGACACGGTCGTCTTTACGGGTGATTGGATACCCGACCACGAGCTGGCGCGGCGCGGGGAGCTGGCGATGGACGCTCCCACACGCGCTCCACGTGTCGACTGCGGCCTGCGCACGTCGGCACGCGGCGTGTTCGCTGCGGGGAACCTACTGCACGGTGCCGAGACTGCCGACGTGGCTGCACTGAGCGGCCGTCACGCGGCGCATGCCGTCCGTGCGTTTCTTGCGACGGGTGCCTGGCCAGACCGCCCGCCGGTCCCGGTACTATGTGAGCCCCCGTTGCGGTGGATCTCACCGAGCGCGATCAACGCGGATGTAGAGCCCCCCCGCGGTCACTTCCTTCTGCGCGTGGCAGAGCTCTGTGCCGCGGGGGAGATCGTTGTGACCCAGGGCGCGCGGCCGCTCTGGCGCGGCCGCTACCGTTCGCTTGTTCCCAATGTATCGATCCATGTGCCGGCGGCCTTTGTGCGACAGGTCGATACGGACGGGCCGCCGCTCACGTTCCGCCTTGTATCTACTACTGGCCGCTAGGTGCGCTGCCTGGCGTTGGCGCCGGTGCATGCCGCTTGTGTTTCCGGCGATGCTGAGCGATCTGATCCTGGCAGGTCTGCGACAGCTGATCGTGATGCTGGTGCAAGCACCGCTTGATGTTTCCACGGCCAGGCTCCACCTGAGCGCAGAACTTTTTCACGTCGTCCTGGCATGCCTGACGCCACGCATCCACTTGGGTCTTCATCTGCTTCAAGCGATCCTGGCACGCGGGCGACAACTCGGTCGCGTGCTTCTCGAGGCAGTCTCTAAAGGCGCCGCCTCCGGGTTTGATGCCCGGACACAGCTTCTCGATATCCTGGCGGCATGGCCCGTTCCCGTGCTGGGCCTGTACCGCACCGGACGGCGCGCTCAACGCCACGGCCAGCGGCGTAACCAACATGATCATTTTCCTCAATTCCATTTCAAACCTCCTGGCTACTCTTCGACCTTTCGAAGTCCTTGGACGTTCGGCAGCAGTGAAAGGTTAAAACACAGCGTGCGCGGCGCGGTCGCCGAGGTTGACACGACGACTGCCCGTGATAGCTCCCTGGATGACACTGGACCGATGCCCCGGACACGCTACCTCAACAAGAAGTCGTTGGCGGAAACGCTCGTGCTGTTTGTGGATGGTCTACCCATTCGTCGGCGCGCCGCGGAATCGGTGCCGGTGGAAGACAGCTTGCACCGCATCACAGCCGAGCCGGTATTCGCGCGGATCTCGGCGCCGCACTACCACGGCGCGGCGATGGACGGCATCGCGGTGCGCGCCACGGATACCTTCGGGGCGAGTGAAGCACAGCCCATCGAGCTGGAGCAGGCGCCGGAGCCGGGGGCACAGCCGGGCGCCTTCACCTATGTCGATACGGGCCACGCCCTTCCGGTATGGGCGAACGCGGTCATCATGATCGAGAACGTCTACCCGGTTGCGCCGGGTCGCGTCGCGATCCGGGCTGCCGTGGCGCCATGGCAGCATGTGCGCTTGGTCGGCGAGGACATCGTCGCGACCGAGCCGTTGTTGCCGCGCGGGCATCGCATCCGTCCGTTCGATATCGGTGCGTTGCTGGCGGCCGGTCACGTGACGATCCCGGTGGCGCCGCGTCCGAGCGTCGCAATCATTCCAACTGGCAGCGAGCTGATCGAGCCGGGCGATGAAACCTCGCTGGGGGCCATCATCGACTTCAACTCGCGTGTCGTGGCCGCCTTTGTCAGCGAGTGGGGCGGGCACCCGCATCGGCTACCGCCTGTACGCGATGACCCCGAGCTGATCACAGCGACCGTGCAGCACGCGGTGCGCGAGCACGACATCGTCACGGTGATTGCCGGCTCCTCCGCGGGTGAGCACGACTTCACGGTCGGTGCGCTCGGCCGCCTGGGCGAGATCCTGGTGCACGGCATCGACATCATGCCGGGCAAGCCGGCGATTTGTGCCGTTGTCGACGGCACGCCGGTGCTCGGTTTGCCGGGATATCCCGTGTCGTCGGTGATCGTCTGCCAGCAGGTGCTGCGCCCGTTGATCGCCAAGTTCTTGGGCCGTGCCGCTGACCCGCCAGAAACGGTGCGCGCCGTGGTGCCGCGCAAAGTGCCGTCGAAACTCGGAGTGGAAGAGTTCCTGCGCGTGACCCTCGGCCAGGTGGCTGCTCGCATCGTCGCCAACCCACTCGGCCGCGGCGCCGGTGTGATCACCACTATGGTCAAGGCTGACGGTTTCCTGCGCATCCCGCAGCTGTCGGAAGGCATCAACGCCGGTGAGGAGGTCGATGTCGAGCTGCTGCGGCCGCGTGGCGAGATCGCCAACACCATCGTGTTCAGTGGCAGTCACGATCTATCGATTGGCCTCTTGGAGGATGCCCTCAAGCGCAGCGCTCCGCATCTCAAGATCTCGGCGACCAATGTTGGCAGCCTCGGCGGCTTGCTCGCCATGAAGCGCGGCGAGGCGCACGTGGTGGGTACGCACCTCCTCGACCCCAAGACCGGCGCCTACAACTTGCCGGACATCCGCCGGCATCTGCGCGAGCGCGACGTAGTGGTGGTCAATCTCGTCGTCCGCGAGCAGGGCTTATTTGTCGCGCCGGGCAATCCGAAGAAGGTTTCGAGCCTGCGCGACCTCGTGCGCGCGGACATTCAATTCGTCAATCGGCAGCCTGGTGCCGGCACGCGCGTGCTGCTGGACTACAAACTCGCCAAGCTGCGACTGCGCCCGGAGCGCATCCGCGGCTACGAGCGCGAGGAGTTCACTCACATGGCGGTCGCCGTCGCCGTCGCCGTGGCCAGCGGCCTCGCGGACTGTGGCCTCGGTGTGCGCTCCGCGGCCAACGCGCTCGGTCTCGATTTCATTCCGGTGGAGAAGGAGGAGTACGACCTCGTCTTCCGCCGCGACTTCTATGAGAGCGACACGGGGCAGATGCTCCTGGCGGCGATGCGCTCACGAAATTTTCGTGACCCGGTGGCACGTCTGGGAGGCTACGAGGTGGACCGCAGCGGCGCGGTGAAGCTGGGCACCGATGCAGCGACGCCGGCGAAGGCGGTGCGGACACGGGCCGGAGGCGTGCGCCGTGCGGCCACCACCCGCAAACGAGCTCCGGTCGCGCGCCGCCGGTAGGCGACGGTGACTGGCTGCTGCTGGAGGCCTTCGGGCTCTCATTTTCTGACGGGACCTGGGGCGTACCTTCGTACTTGACTCTGCATTCTAGAACGTGCACTCTAATACTGTATGGGTCGACCCCGACGATATGACGAAGCCCAGATTCTCGAAGGCGCGAAGCATATCTCGGCGGAGAATGGTCCGCAGAAGCTGACCATCGCGGCGGTCGCGGCACGAGCGGGTGTGCCGGTCGGCTCGATCTACCATCGGTATGCCTCGCGCGACGAGATCCTGGCTGCGGTGTGGCTCGATTTCATCGAGGAGTTCCAAGAACGCTGGCTCGCCGAGCTTGAAGCAGAAGACGCCATGCGTGCTGGCCTGGCCGCCGTGCGCTTCGCCTATGGCTGGGTGCGCCGGCATCCGCGCGAGGCCCGCCTCATGTTGCTGCACCGGCGCGAAGACTTCGGGTCGGCGGGGTGGCCGGCGAGCTATCGCCGCCGCGCCGAAGGGCTCGCACGTCGCGCCAGCGCGGGCTTGAGCCGGTACGCGTCGCAGCTCAGCGGACGGGCGGGCGCGGCAGAGCTGCGCCACGTCCGGTTCGCGCTGGTGGATCTGCCGACCGCGGCGCTCAAGCGCGACGTCGAGGCGGGGGTGCCACCCTCGGCAGGCATCGAGCGCGTCGTACTCGACACCTGTGCCTATGCCCTGCGACGTGTCGCCTCCAAGCAACGGATACGAAGATCAGACGGTGGTCCAAGAAAAGGAGGGAGCCATGGATCGTAAAACGATGCTCACGCTGGCCGAGAAGTTTCTGGGGGCATGGAACACGCAGGAGGTCGACCGGGTGCTGGCCTGCTACACGACCGACCTCGAGTATCGCGACCCCAACACGCGCGGAGCGGTGCGCGGCGCGGAAGGCATGCAGCGCTACTTGTCGAAGCTGTTCGGGCGATGGCAGATGCACTGGTCGCTGCGCGAGGCGCACTTGTTCGATGGCGGGCAGGGATGCGCGGTGCTCTGGCATGCGACATTTCGTTCTCCCGGGGGCGACGCGACGGTCGAGATCGACGGCATGGATTGGGTCGAGGTGCGAGGCGACCGTATCGCGCGCAACGAGGTTTGCTTCGACCGGGCGCAGCTCGCTCCCTTGCTCGCCGCTGCGGCGTGAGCTCCCAGTCGGGTTCGCGCGCGGGCGACCGTAGAGCTGTACGATCGAATCGGGCGGGGGCCGAGAGAGGAACCGGCAACCGCACTACTGAGCAGTGACGAACAGCGGCTACGCGGCGTGCACTGCGGGGCGTACGGTCTCCAGAAGAGTGGTCAGTTCTTCACCGAGTACGCGCGGCAGGCGGATGGCACTTTCAACCATGCGGATGTCCGGAATCAGCTCGGCCAGTTGCGCGCTGGCTTCCTGGCCCGTCTTCTGACCGCGCAGTGCCTGAAAGGCGCGGAGCACTTGCGGCGCCATCGGTGCAACCGACGTACCGCGGATTGCCAGGATCCGATGGCTCGGTGCGGCCAGCGCGAGGTACGCAGCGCCGTACGTCCCACCGCCCAGGATGCTGATGATCGGATGGCCGCGGAGTCGCGCCGCCACCATAGCGCGCAGGCATTCCGCGAGCGCTCGCTGCAGGCCGAAGCGCTCTTGGGCAAAGTCGACCGCGTGCCCTTGGCAAAAGAGAAAAGTCAAAATCGAGGCGCGCTCGGTACCGCCACGCTCCGCGGCGATGCGCAGCATGTCGGTGACGACGGCAGCTTCCTCGATGCCGACGCCGCGGCCGCGCGCTTGCTCGGGTCCGACGATAAAGCCGAGCGCCGGACGGTCGCGCAGGTTGCCGAGCGCGGCGTGAACTAAACCGTGTCGTCGGATCGGACCCGTCGGGTGCCACTGGCCGCGGAACGAATAGCGCAGCAGGTCACGCCGCCGTGGCTCAGCTACCTCGTGCCGGGCTGCACCGGGGGCGCTGTGCAGGCGCGCTTGCAGGTGGTCGGTGGTCGCCGCACAGATGGCGAGGCGGTCTTCCAGCGGCGCTACCTGAGCGCGGGCTGCGTCAGCAACGAGATCGCGCACCCAGCCACGGAGTTGCGCGCGCACGGCGTCGGCGTCGTCGGGGACGACGAGATGGGCGTCGCCATTCATCACCCGCGCGTTGGCCGACGTGGCTGCGAATCCCTCCTGCTCCGGCGTTGCACCGTCGAGGAGTCCGCCGAGCAACTTCGGGCCAGTTAGTCCCCAATGCGCGTCGGCGGTCATGATGATGCGCTCAGGGAGCGCCGCCATCACCGCCGGGGCACCGAAGCAGCCGCGCGGACCGCTGATCACCGCGGCGACGTGGATGCCAGTCAGCGTCAACCGCGCCAGCGCCACGCCGACGGCGGACGCCGCCGCCAGCGCGATCGGCCCTTCCTCGACGCGCACGCCACCCGTGTCGAATCCGATGATGAGAGCGACGGGCTGCTGGCCACGCACATGTCCGCTGGTCGCGCTCTCCGCAATGCGCGCCAAGATGCCCGACTCGCGGACGCCGATGGTGCCCCCGCGCACATGGCCGTCGGTGAGAGCGATCAGCACCGGGGCGCCGCCGATGAAGCCGGCACCGGCGAGGAACGGAGCATCGGTGGTGACGTCGGTGAGCGGGAGAAACGTACCGGGATCGAGCACCGCCTCGGCGCGGCGCGCCGCGCGCATGCCCGAGAAGCTCGTTGGTGCGTTCAGGTTCACGACCTCATTACGCCCGATTTCGGGGCGGAAAGAAAGAAAAGGCGGCCGGTTGGGCCGCCTTTTTCGGATCGTTCTTCGAGGGGTACTGCCCCTGGTCGCGGGAACACTCCCTGCGCTTACAGCGCAGCCTGAGCCGCGGCGACGCGCGGTTGCGGCCGCGTTGCCGCGCCGAGCGCGCGCCGTAACGTGTCGGCCCGATCCGCGCTCTCCCACGTGAAGAAGCCATCCTCGGCGACGCGGCCGAAGTGACCGTACGACGCGGTGCGCTGGTAGATCGGCCGCTTCAGGTCGAGGGCACGAATGAGGTCGGCCGGCTTCAATGAGAAGTGCTCGCGTACCAGTGCTGCCAAGCGGTCGTTCGGTACCACGCCGGTGTCGAAGCTATCGACGAGCACGGAGATCGGCTCCGCCACGCCGATGGCGTAGGCCAGCTGGACTTCACACTTTGCCGCCAGCCCCGCGGCGACGATGTTCTTGGCGATGTATCGGGCCATGTAGGCCGCGCTGCGGTCGACCTTGCTCGGATCCTTTCCGGAGAAGGCACCGCCGCCGTGACGGCCGTATCCGCCGTAGGTGTCGACGATGATTTTGCGTCCGGTCAGACCGCAGTCGCCCATCGGTCCGCCGACGACGAAGCGACCGGTTGGGTTGACGTGGTACTTGGTGCGCTGATCGAGATACTCCTCCGGCAAGACCTTGCGGATGACTTCCTCGATGATCAGCTCGCGGAGCGTCTCGTACTTGACGTCGGGGCTGTGCTGCGAGGAGACGACCACCGCATCGATGCGGCATGGACGACCGTCGCGGTACTCGATGGTCACCTGCGACTTCGAATCGGGGCGCAGGAAGGGGTACGAACCGGTCTTGCGGATGTCCGCGAGGTGCTTCACCAACTGGTGCGCCATGACGATCGGCAGCGGCATCAGCTCGGGGGTCTCATCACACGCGAAGCCGAACATGAGCCCCTGGTCGCCGGCGCCCTGTTCCTTGTGCAGCCCTTCCCCCGCGGTCACGCCCTGCGAGATGTCGGGCGACTGTCGGTCGATGGCGACTAGAACCGCGCAGGTGTCGGCGTCGAAGCCCATGTCGGAGGACGTGTAGCCGATGTCGCGCACCACTTTGCGTACAATCTCGGGGTAGCTGATCTGCGCCCGCGTGGTGATTTCACCGGCGACGACTACCATGCCGGTCTTGGCCAGGCTCTCACAGGCGACGCGGCTGTCAGGATCGATGGTGATCAACGCGTCCAGGACGGCATCGGAAATCTGATCGCACATCTTGTCCGGATGGCCCTCGGAAACTGATTCCGAGGTAAAGAGGAAATCTTTCAGCGCCATGGCATCTCCTTCGCCGCCGCAGCCCGTAGGCTACCGTTCGTCGTTGATTGGCTGCCCCGTCAGAGTGACAGTCTCATAGAATTCATAGTATAGCCCGTGTACCAGGGTCAAGGACGTTATTCCTCGTTGAATTTCTGCTCCACGAGGCGCTCGATTGCCGCCAGGGCATCTGCTGCCTGGGGGCCCGACACGCTGACGTCGATAAACGATCCCTGCCCGGCGGCCAGCATCATTAGGCCGAGGATGCTCTTGCCGTCCACGGTCTGGTCATCCTTGGTCACGCTGATGTCGGCTTCAAACTGCGCGGCTACTTGGACGAATTGCGCGGCGGCACGGGCGTGGAGACCAAGACGGTTCTTGATCTCAAGGCTCTTGGAGAGAGTCGGGGTGCTCATCGCGAGCGCGGGCAACGGTGACGCTGGCTCGACCACGGGGCCAGTTGCAGCGTCCCCGGTCGACGCGAGGGCCAAGGGCAGGCTATCAGCTCGAAAGGCACTGGCCCCGCCGGCGCGCTGGTCGTCGGTCAGTACTTGTCATCTTCCTCGCGGATAGAGCGATACAGATCGGCCTGGTTAGGTGCGCTCATGAGCTGGGCCCGGAACGTGGGATCCTTGAGCAGTCGGGAGACGCGTGCCAGGGCTTTCAAGTGTTGCCCCACCGAGTCTTCGGGTGCGACGAGGAGGAAGAGCAACTTGGTAGGTTTGCCGTCGAGCGAATGGAAATCCACGCCCTGCGAGTGGCGGCCGAACGCGCCGAGCACCGTCTTGAGACCGGGGAGCTTGCCATGCGGAATCGCGATGCCGTCGCCGATGGCTGTGCTGCCGAGACGTTCGCGTTCCCAGAGTACTTCTACGAGCCGGTTGGCGTCGATGTCCGCATGCTGGCTCGCCATCGCGGTCGCCAGCTCGCGCAGTACCTCTTCCTTATTCTTGCCCTTGAGCGCCGGGATCACCAGCGCTTCCGGAAGGATGTCCGTGATCTTCATGGATGGAAGGTCGTCACGAGCGCTCCGGCTCGATCAGGCCGTAGTTGCCGTCCTTGCGGCGATAGATCACGCTCAGGGCGTCGGTGGCGGCGTTGGTAAACAGGAGAAAGTCATTCTTCAGCAGCTTCAGCTGCATGACCGCCTCATCCACCGACATGGGCTTCACGGCGACGCGTTGTGTGTGGATGGTAGCCCCGGCGCGCTGCGTGTCGTCGGCGACCGGATTCGTCGAAGCATTGTTTGGACCTTTGTGGTCCTTGATCTTTGCCGTGTGTTTCTTGACCTGCCGTTCGATCTTGCTCATCGCCAGATCGATGGCGGAGTACAGGTCATCGGTTTCCTCGGTGGCGGTGACATTCAGATGGTTGGCGCTGAGTTGCACCTCGGCGATGTGCCGCTGCTTCTCCACCGAGAGGATGATGTGCGCCTCGATCGGCCGGCGCAGGTACTTGTGGACGCGTTGCACTTTCTCTTCAGCGTGTTGGCGGAGACCCTCGGTGGGCTCGACGTGCCGGAAGGTAACCATGACCTGCATATTGTTTCTCCGTTGGTGCGCCGGGTCAAAAGCCCTGGCGCCGTTTCGACGAGGGGAGGACCCCCATCACGCCGCGATACTTGGCGACCGTGCGGCGGGCGATCGTTACCTGCTCCGTCGACAGCATCTTGGCGATGTGTTGGTCGCTGAAGGGCTGTTGCGGATCTTCCGTCGCAATGATCTCGCGAATGCGTTCCTTCACACTCTCCGCAGACACCTCCTCGCCGTCAGCGCCCTGCAGGCTCGAGGTGAAGAAGTACTTCAGCTCGTAGGTCCCTTGCGGGGTGTGGACGTACTTGTTGGCGGTGGCTCGGCTCACGGTCGACTCGTGCATGCCGATGTCCATGGCGACGTCCTTGAGCACCAGCGGTTTCAACTGCGAGACTCCCCGGTCGAAGAACTCGCGCTGGAAACGCACGATGCTCTGCGTCACCAGATACAAGGTGCGCTGCCGTTGCTGGATGCTCTTGATGAGCCACGCCGCGGCCCGCATCTTCTCTTGGATGTAGCGCTTCGCGTCGCTGGTGTCCGTGTCGCCCAGGACCTGACGGTAGAAATTGCTCACCCGGAGCCGCGGCAGACCTTCGTCGTTGAGGGTGATGACCAACTCTTCCCCGATCTTCTGGATGAAGACGTCGGGGGTGATGTAGCGGATGTCGCCCTCGCCGAAGTTACGTCCCGGTTTGGGCTCCAACGTGGCGATGAAGTGAGCGGCGGTAACCACTTCTTCGATCGGCACGCCGAGCTCCTTGGCGATCTTGTCGTAGCGTTTACTTTCCAGCAGCGAGAGGTGGTCGCGGACGATCTTGGCAGCGACCGAGTCTTCTTTGCCGTCCGCACGGAGCTGGAGCAGCAGGCACTCCGACAGGTCGCGGGCGCCGACGCCGGGCGGGTCGAGCTCTTGGATGCGGCCCAACGTGCGTTCGACGACGTCGAAGTCCTGGCCGCTCTGGAAGGCGATGTCCTCGACGTCGAGCTGCAGGTAGCCGTCCTTGTCCATGTTGCCGATCATCAACGCGGCCACAGATTCCTCGATCGGGGTAATGCCGGACATGCGCAGTTGCCAGATGAGATGCTCGGTGAGCGACGTCGACCGGACCAGGGTATTTTCCAGCGCCGGCCGTTTCTCGTCGTCGAAGTCGGCTGGTGTCGACGATGACCCGTGCCAGTCGTTACGGTAATTGTCGAGGTATTCCTTCCAGTCGATGCCATCGAGACGATCGTTGGGAGAGATCTCGTTGGTGGTCTCGCGCTCCTCGGGCGGCTCCTGCCACGGCTCCGGGTCGTTGCCGTTGGACTCCAGCTTCTCTTCGGTGCGCGGCCGCTCCTCGGCAGCTTCCTCCGTTTGCTCGATGCCTTCTTCGAGCACGGGATTCTGGGCCAGCTCCTCGTCGATCAGCGTTTCCAGCTCGGCGCGCGACACCTGCAGAATTTTGATAGCCTGGCGCAGCTGCGGCGTCATGACCAGCTGCTGGCTGAGCTTTTGGTATAGTTTGGTCTCGAGTGCCATGCTGGTTTCTACAGTGAGAACCCTTCCCCAAGATAGAGCTCACGGGCGCGGCGGCTGGAGGCGATCTCCTGCGGCGAGCCTTCTTCGAGGACGGCGCCGTCGTTCAATATGTAGGCACGGTCGCAGATGCCCAGCGTCTCGCGCACGTTGTGATCGGTAATCAAGATGCCAATCCCCCGTTCCTTCAGTTGCCCCACGATGCCCTGGATGTCCAGGATAGCAAGCGGATCGATCCCTGCAAAAGGCTCGTCGAGCAACATGAAGATAGGGGCGGTTACCAGGGCACGCGTGATCTCCACACGCCGCCGCTCGCCGCCCGACAACGCGTACGCTTTGCTCTTGGCCAAATGCGCGATGCTCAGCTCCTCGAGCAACCCCGCCAGGCGCTCGGCGCGTTCTTCGCGCGAGAGCTGCAAGGTCTCGAGGATGGCCAAGATGTTCTCCTCCACCGTCAGCTTCCGAAACACCGACGGTTCTTGCGGGAGATAGCTGATCCCTTGGCGGGCGCGGAGGTACATCGGTCGGGCAGTGATGTCCACGCCGTTCAGCTGGACGCTGCCGCGGTCGGGGCGAATGAGGCCGACGATGGCGTAGAAGGTCGTCGTCTTCCCTGCACCGTTCGGCCCCAGCAGTCCGACGACTTCGCCGGCGTGTACTTCGAGCGAGACGGCGCGCAGGATCTCACGGCCGCCGAGCCGCTTGCACAGGCCATCGGCGCGCAGCACGCCGGAGCCATCGCTGCCGTTGTGGCTCATTGGGTGCCCGCTTCCACCATGGGGGTGCCGCTCTTCGACGGAAACAACACGGCCCGTACGCGTCCGTTGCCACCTTCGACGACGCTGCGGTTCTCGGTGAGGTAAACGATGATCCGATCGCCACTAACCTCATTTGAGCCGTCGTGCACCACTGCATCGTTGCTTAGCACGACGGTCTGCTTTGCTTGGTCAAATTCTGCGTGGCCGCCCGTGGCCCAGCGAGGGCCTTTCGACATGCGCACGTTGCCGTCGGCAACGACCTCTTTCACGCGATTTTCTGCGTGATCGTCGAGGACGACGCGTAAGGTCTCGCTCTGCAGTTTGATGTCGCCTTGTGTGACCTCGACGCTGCCCTTGTAGGTTAAGACGCGCGTCTGGTAGTCGAACTCCAATCCTTCGGCGGAGACCGAGATCGGATCACGCTTCGAGCTGAAGGACAGCGCGTCGAGCAGGGAATCTGGGCGTGCCTCGGCGCCGTCGTCTCTGGGTGCCTGGTGGGTTGCCGCTTGCGCTTCTTCGCCAACGCTGCGCCCGGCGAATAGCCCGACGGCTACCGTCATCGCGAGCGCCCATGTGCTACAGCGGTGCGTTGCTGCCTCCTTGCTTGAGAAGGGCGGGTTGGATCACCATGGAGACGTTGTGCGTGAGCGTCAGTCGCTGGGAATCCACGTGGACTTCCATGCGATCACCGCGCACCTGCAGCGCGCGCCCGGATATCTCAACCGCGCCCGGCGAGGAGATCACTTGCTGTTGATGGTCGTACGTCGCCCGTTCGGTGCGCATCACGTAATCGGCGAGGGTCATTTGAATCCGGCCGTTCAGGTCAACGCGAATGATTTCGCGGCCGTCGAGCAGGATGTGTCCCTCGTCACCTTTGAGCCCCAACGTGCGACCGTCCTTCAAGAACAGCTGCACGGCCGCGCCGCGCACCACGACCGTTTGTTCCTCTTCCTTGTATTGCGCGTCCTCGGCCGACACTTCCCACACTTTGCGACCGTCTTGCTCCTTGATCCGATGGAAGTCCTGAATATGTTGCGATACGCCCGGGAGAAACTCGAGGCCGACGCGGGCCACGTCCTGCCGGTGCTGCTGCCACAGGCTGCGGCCGACCAAACCGGCAATTCCTAACAACAGTAGGACGACGAGGCCGATGACCGTCAAACGTAGGTGGTTTCTCATAGGACACTGGGACGGCGTCACATGCGCGGGCGGGAACGATACCATCCACCTCCCAGCGAGTAAAGGTAAGGGTGGACGCTGCGGCGCCAGGAAGGCCGTATGCCGCGCCTTGCTGGGGCGGCGCACGCTGTGGTAGCCGTCACCACTAGAGTGATCGGACACCATGACCCGGCTGATCAAGCGCTATGGCAATCGCAAAATGTACGACACGCAAGCGAGCCGCTACGTGACGCTCGACGGCGTCGCCGAATTGGTGCGCACGGGCGATGACCTGCGCATCATCGACAACGACAGCGGTGAGGATCTCACCGCGGTCACCTTCGCGCAGATCATCTTCGAGGAGGAGAAGCGCAAGAACGGATTGCTCGGCTCACCCGCGTTGCGCTGGATCATCCAGCAAGGCGGGGAGGCGTTGCAAGAACTGATGAGCAGTGTGGATCGCGGGCGCGAAGCGCTCGGCAGCGTACGTGAGCTGGCCGAGAAGCGCATGAAGCAGCTGACGCATCCTCCTGCCCCGCGCCCCACGGCAGGCGAGCGCGGCCGGCCGGCCGGCCGCGGCATTCTGAATGAGATCCTCGAGTTGCCGCAGAAGCAACTGGAGCAGCTGCAACACCGCATTGACGCACAAGTGCGCGCATCGCTCGAACGAGTCGCGGGCCATCCCGCCGTGCAGAATGAGTTGCGCCGGATCGAGCGCAGCATCAAAGGGCTGGAGCGCCAGCTGAGCCGCCTGCGGCGTCATCAACGTGGCACCGCCACGCCGCGCCGCACGAAGCCGTCGCCGGGACGGAAAGGAGTCGGTCCATGAAGTTCGGCGTCTTCTACGAGCACCAACTGCCGCGGCCATGGGACGAGGGACGCGAGCTGCGCCTGTTCCAGGAAGCGTTGGAGCAGGTGGAGCTGGCCGATCGCCTCGGTATCGACTTCGCCTGGGAGGTGGAACATCACTTCCTGGAGGAATACTCGCACTCGTCGGCGCCGGAAGTGTTTCTGGCGGCGGCCAGCCAGCGCTCCAAACGTATTCGCCTGGGGCATGGCATCGTCCTCTGCCCGCCGGGCTACAATCACCCTGCCCGAGTCGCCGAGCGCATCGCGACGCTGGATCTCGTGAGCAACGGCCGCGTCGAGTTCGGTACCGGCGAGTCGGCGTCGCGCATGGAGCTCGAGGGCTTCGGCATCGAGCCGACACAGAAGCGCGCCATGTGGCTCGAAGCCATCGAACAGATCGCGCTGATGATGAGCCAGAGCCCGTATCCTGGTTTCGCAGGCAAGTACTTCTCGATGCCGGCACGCAACGTCGTCCCGAAGCCGGCGCAGAAGCCGCACCCGCCGATGTGGCTGGCCTGCTCGACCCGCCAGACGATTCATCTCGCCGCGCAGCTCGGGCTCGGTGCGCTGACCTTTTCCTTCGTCGATCCCAGCGAAGCGAAGCACTGGGTGGCGGACTACTACGAGACGTTCAAGAACGAGTGCGTGCCCATCGCACAGACGGTGAATCCGAACATTGCCATGGTGACCGGATTCATGTGCCATGACAGCGAGGAGGAGGCCGTGCGGCGCGGCTTGGAAGGTTTCCAATTTTTCGGTTACGCGCTGGCGCACTACTATCTGTTCGGTGCGCACACGCCGGGGGCGACCAACATCCTGGAGAATTTCCGGCGCGATGGTCTGCAGATCCCGAATCCCGCCAACCGCGGTGGCATCGGCACGCCCGCGCAAGTCCGCGCGCACCTCGAAGCCTTCGAGGCCACCGATGTCGACCAAGTCGTGTTCATTCAGCAGGGCGGCAACAATGCGCACGAAGACATCTGCGCTTCGTTGGAGCTCTTTGCTGCCGGCGTCATGCCAGAGTTTCGGGAGCGCGAGCAGGTGCGGGCTCGCCGCAAAGCCGAGGAGCTCGCGCCGTTCGTCGATAAGGCTATGGCGCGCAAGCGGCACGTGGCAGCCCGTGGCGAGATCCCGGAGGTCTGGGCCTATGGACGTAACGTTGCTGAAGGCGGTGGGCAGTACCCAACGCCGGCACGCTAGGCACGTGGCCCGGCCGTGGCCTCGACCGTCAAGCAAGGCAACAGTAGCGACGACGCGGCGCAGCGCCACGAGCAGCACGGTACTGAGCAAGGAAGACGGCTGGCAGCCGTGGCGCAGTTGGCCGCGGGTGTGGCGCACGACTTCAACAACATCCTCACCGTTGTCGTGGGCATCGCCGAGCGCCTGACGCAACAACCGCGGCTGCCCAAGTCGGTTCGTGAGAAGCTCGACCTGATCGCGCAGCAGGGGCACCGCGGTACCCAGCTCATTCGTCAGCTCACCGACTTCAGCCGCCAATCGATAGTCGCCGACCGGAGACCACTCGATCTCTCAGGTCTAGTCGCCGCCTGCCGTGCGGAGCTGCAACGTGTCATCGGTGACCGTGCGCGGCTGACACTGACGTGCCCACCGGGCGACCACATGGTCCGTGGCGACGCCGCGCAACTGCGGCAGATTGTCGCGCACCTGGTGTCGAACGCGGGCGATGCGTTGCCGAAGGGTGGTGAAGTTCGCATCGGCGTTGCCCGACTGGCGCTCGGACCGGGCGCCGCACCACCAGTGGTCGACATGCCGATCGGTGATTGGCTTGTGCTGAGTGTTGTGGACACTGGTGCGGGCATGTCAGCAGACCAACTGCAGCACGTCTTCGAACCGTTCTTCACGACCAAGGAGCCGGGCAAGGGCAGCGGATTGGGACTCGCGCAGGTGTACGGCCTGGTGAAGCAGCACGGTGGCTTCGCCGGCGTTGTCAGCAAACCGGGGAAGGGAACAACCGTGACCATCTACTTGCCCGCGGCAAGCCTGCGCGACGACCCACCGACGGCGGACGAGGGTCCACGGCCCAGGCCGGGAAGCGGTGAGGTGATTCTGCTCGTGGAAGATGAGGCGGCAGTCCGCGCTGTGTTGAAATGGCAATTCGAAGGCATGGGTTACCGGGTACTGCAGGCAGCGACCGGTGAGGAGGCGCTCCAGCTCTTCGCATCTCACCCCGATGCGATCGCGCTCGCGGTGATCGATTGGCGACTACCGGGGATGGGCGGCGCGCAATTGTACAGATCGTTACGCGACGTGAGCCCTGCATTGCCGATGATCGCGCTCTCCGGGTATCCACCGGAGGTCGGTGCATCACAGGCCGGCATCGATCGCGATGAACGAGTACAATGGCTACAAAAGCCGGCTGGTCTCCAGCCTTTGGCGCGAGCCGTGCGGCGGGCGTTGAAGGAATCACCGGAAGGCCCGGCGACGTGACCGCGACGGCGAGACAGCGCGCGGCGACAGTGTTCGTCGTTGATGACGACCCGGCCGTCCGCGAATACCTGCAGTGGCTCATCGAGTCGGTCGGGCTCGCGGTGCGGGCCTCTGCGACTGCGCAGGAGTTCTTGGACACCTACGATCCATCGGTGCCCGGATGCCTCGTGCTCGATGTGCGCATGCCGGGTTTGAGCGGCTTCGACCTGCAAGCGGAGCTGGCGGCGCGGCAGATCATGATCCCGATCATTATGATGACGGCGTATGCGGAGGTGCCGATGGCCGTGCGTGCGATGCGCGGCGGTGCAATCGACTTCATCCAGAAACCGTTCGACGGTCAGCTGCTGCTTGATCGTATTCAACGCACGGTCGACTCCGACCGTATGGCGCGCTCCGCACGCGCCGAGCGCGCGCAGGTCGCTGCATTGTTGGAGCGTCTGCCACCGCGGCAACGCGCCGTACTCGATGGGTTGGTCGCCGGAAAGCCGAGCAAGGTCATCGCGAGCGAGTTGGGACTCAGCCCCAAGACCGTCGACGTGCACCGTGCCCGCCTGATGGAGCGGCTGGGCGCGCAATCGCTGCCGGATCTGTTTCGGTTGATCCTGCTGGCGCGCGGCGAGAAAGTGTAGCTGCGGCAGCTCAGCTTGCTTTGGTGGTTGCCGGAATGAGGGGAATGCGGAACGAGAAGGTGGA
Organism: Binatia bacterium; assembly: GCA_041497995.1. Taxonomy (GTDB): domain Bacteria; phylum Desulfobacterota; class Binatia; order HRBIN30; family HRBIN30; genus DATKMS01. The sequence goes on from JBGQHM010000055.1 coordinate 17,886, forward strand.
ACCGAGTCCGGGCGTGCTGTTGACGGCGATGTTACCGCCAAGCATCTCAACCAGTCGGCGCACGATGTACAGCCCCAGTCCGGCGCCGCCGGTGCGGCGTGACAAGGCGCTGTGACCCTGCCGAAAAGGCTCGAACACGGCGGCGATCTCTTCGCAGGGAATACCGACGCCGGTGTCGGTCACCGAGAACCGGATGTCGCCGTTCTCCGCCGCCACCGCGAGAGTGATCGTTCCTTGCTCCGTGAACTTAATGGCGTTGCCGACCAGATTCTTGAGCACCATCTTCAGCTTCACCGGGTCCGAGTGTAGCGCCGGCAGCGCTGCGGCGACCTGCCAATCGATGCGCAGCGCCGCCTTCTGCGGCGGCAGCGCGGTGTCGCACGCCACTTGGTCGACCAGATCAGCGACACAAATTTCCTCCGTATCCGTGTGCGCGGGTGTCGCCTCCGATCGCGTGAGTTCCAGCGTCGCTTGAATCAGCTGCAGCGATTCCGTGGCCCGTTCGTGCATCAACTGCATCGCCTGACGGTGCTCGGCTTGTAGCTGCTGCGACAGGTCTTGCTGGACCAATTCGCTCAGCATGATGATGACCCCGAGAGTGTTGCGCAGCTCGTGTGACATCGTGGCCGCAAAGTACGTCTTGATGGTGTTGGAACGTTCGAGATCGGCGATCAACCGCGTCTTCTCGGCGAAGAGGTGATGGCGCTCGACGGCGTATCGCATGCAGCGTGTCAGCAGGCGACCATCGACCTGACCTTTGACCAAATAGTCTTGGGCTCCCGCCTGGACGGCCTCTGTCCCTAAGCGTTCGTCATCCAACCCCGTGAGGACGATGATGGGGACCGTGGCCGCGTGTGCGAGCGCTCGGGTGACCGTCTCGTGGCCGTGGCAATCGGGCAAGGACAAGTCGAGCAGCACCAGGTCGACTGCATTTCCGTCAAGGTGTGTCAGCGCATCGCGCAAGTTCTCGACGTGCAGCACGTTGAACTCGTGCGCGCCGACGTCGACAAGCAGCTCTCGGAGCACGTCGGCGTCGTCCGGGTTGTCCTCGACGAGGAGCACGCGAATGGGAGGCGGGGCCATATCAGCTCGGCGGTAGCGCGACGACATCGACCCAGAACGCATCGATCGCTCTGACCAATGAAAGAAGCTCTTCAAGGTCGACCGGTTTCGTGATGTAGCAATTGGCGCTGAGGTTGTAGCTCTTGACGATGTCTTGCTCCGATGCGGAACTGGTGAGGATCACGACCGGGATGCGCCGCAGATTCGCATCCGCCTTGATCTCGGCGAGCACCTCGTGTCCAGATTTGCCGGGGAGGTTCAGGTCGAGCAGGATCAAGTCGGGGCGCGGTGCCTTGGCGTGCTTGCCGGCACGGCGCAAGAACGTTAACGCCTCAACGCCGTCTTCGGCGATGCTCACGTGGTTGCGCCGGCGCCCCTCCTTGAGGGCTTCAAGCATCAAGTCGATGTCGTCTGGACTGTCCTCGACCAGGAGGATCTCGACCGATCGGTCGCGTACTGCGGTCATTGTTGGTGATCCGTTGGACGGGTGAAGGACAAGGTGGCGCGTGTGCCGACGCGTGACTCCACCCAAACTGGGCCGCCGTGGCGGCATCCCGGCCGCGAGCGTTGCGGGCCGCGCAGCAGATGCGCCTGATGACATCTGTCGACTACGGCGTCCATCGACGGCGTCCTGTATAGCACACTCGCCTCGCGGAAGTCTGGCGCTCGCCTCCGGTCTCCCAAAGTACGCACCCGAACGGGCCGCTAGGGGTGTGCTGATGCGCGGGCTGCAAGGTGGGGCGCTGGGGCAGCTGCCGCGAGCTGCTGCTGCCGCCACCGTCTGAGGCCGTCGCGCAGGTAGCCAGGGTCGAGATCGAGGACGCTGCAGACGTACTCGAAGTCCAGACCTGGAAGATGGCGGTGTCCGAGCTGCTTGGCCTCACCGAACATGATCCACTGTTCGGCGTCACGGAACAGCCGCCGCTGGCGCGTCGTTTTCGGTTGTGCGTACCTCTGGAAGCACTGAACAGCATCTTCCACGACTGCGCACAGCAGCCGCAGCTCCCCGAGGCTGCTCCGGCCGCGGAACGCGGTGAAGAACTGCACCGGCAGGGTGACCTCAGGCTGTGCGAATGCGATTGGCGACTCCTGCCCCCGCGCCCGGGGCCGCGGCCTCCGGGGAATGGGGCGGCGACCCGTGTCCTGGGCTGGCGAGCGCACAGCGCTTGCCGCCTGGGACGCGAGACGGAGCTGTGCATCGGGACCGTGCATCACGGGATGGGCAGGAGCACGAGGCCCGACAGGTCAAGAACGCCGGGCGCGCTCAGTGCGCCGACGCCGGGTAAATGTCCGGTTCCGTCGACTATTGAGCTTCCACTGGCTGGAAGGCAGAAGGTACCGGCCAGCGTCTGCGCCTGCGGATTGCCCGAGCCCCCAGCCGGCATCCCCGTTTCAGTGACCTTGCGTGCGCTGTCGTTCCCGAAGGCGCCGGAACTGATCTGGTCCGGGCAGAACATGCCTCTGGCATCGGTGAGAGTCGAAGTGCCAGTTCCAAGCGACGAGAGGATCACGGTCAGGGTCCCGAAGAATCGATCGTCATCGGGAGGGCATTCGAAGGTGGTCGATGTAGAGCCAGTTCCCGTGCACGTGTGACCGACATTCTTCCCGGCGCTGCACTTGCCCCCGAGACAGCGCGGGCACGGCGAGGCTTCGTCGCCGGTGATGTACAGACGTGAGGATAAGTTGGTTGCCACCATGGTTTGGTTGGTGGCCAGGTCTGTCGCTCCGCACATGTCGGTCAAGAATGCCGAGATGGCGCAGGCGGAGATCACGCCGTTCGGCACAGGTACGGGCGGCCCGAAGTAACAGTTGGCGTCCAAGTTACAAGCACCGACCAGGTGGTCATGAACCGGGCTGACGCCGCAATCCGTATCGCTTGTACACTTGCCCAAACCATCCATCCCGGGTTTGCCGTTCGAGCAGTGCCGGTCCGGTCCAGCGCCAAGCGTGCAGTCGGCAGGTCCGGTACCCGTGCTGCCGGCGAGCGTCAAGCGAGAGCCAGACTTGCCGACGACGTCGAGGATCGAAGTCGAACCGTCCGGGACACTGGCGGGAGGCAGCGAGCCGGTGTACAGGCAGCCAAGGCCCAGGTCGCCAATCCGCTGGCCCAATGCGTCGGTAACTTGCCCCGAAAACGGCGGAGCCGGCGCCGGCATAAGGTTCGCGCCACCGCAGTTGTCGCTTCCGTGGGTTGTCGTGAAGGGCACCCTTCCGAGCCGTGGCAGACCGAGGGACGACTGACAAAAGCCGGGCGGTGGCGGAAGCGTTGCTGGCGGTTTGGTGGGCGTGGGCGTCGGAGTTGGGCGTTGGACACAGCCGCCAGAGTCGCAGGCGTCGCAACAGCTCGTGTAATCGCCCACGCACGCGCTGCCGCCGTGCGGCGCTACGCAGTGGTTGGAATCGCGAGCAATGCGGCAACTGGTCTTGCCGATGGCCGTCGTGCGGCAGCAGGTGACGGCGTTAGGGCGCCCACAGGTCGATTTGCGGGCGCAGCGTAGTACGCTGGACGCGCAGCTCTTTCGCAAGCCGCTATTCTCCGCTGCGTCGACCACTTGCCGCGCGCATTTGACGTAGTCACCATGAGTAGTCGCGGCCGCACAGTCGCACTGGCTGTCCACGAGTTCCCGTGTCGCAGCAATTGCCGCCGCATCACCGGGATCGCTGCCGCACCGTGCGGCGAACGTCCGGCTGGCGGTCGCGAGCAAGAGTCCTGTTACCAGCAGGCCGACGAGTCGTCGTTGTTCCAGCCCGACCTGATGAACGGCATTCATGGCATCCCTCCCCCTGGGAATCGTCTGCGCGCACCCAAATCCTCGCCCGCAGAGTATCGCCCACCTCGTGCCAATAGAGAACCCCGAAATTTCCCTACGGTGGTAGGATTCTCTTTACCTAGACTGTGGGTACTGGCGGGCAGATTGCGGCACTCTCGGCGGCGGCATATAGTGCGGCCCGTGCGCGTCCGGGAAGGCGAATTGCAGAGTCTAGCGGCGGCGATTGTCGATGCACTGCTGAAGCAGGGATTTGTACGGCCCAAACGCGATGCTGCTGTGCTCCGCCGACGCATCGTTGAGTTGATCGCGCGCAACCTGGAAGAGGAACGCGCCATCGAAGAGGAAGCCGAACGCTTGGCGGCGACGCATGCTCGCCAGATGGCTGGCCTGGATCAACGCCGGATCGTTCAGGGGATCATGGAGCGCTTGGCTCGCGAACGCGGGTTCTCGTTGTAACTATGCGATTCAGTGAAGGGCGCCAGTCGTATCTGGCCCATTTGATCGTCACCAAGCTGCGCGAAGAAGGCTTGGCCGACGTCGAGAACGACCGGCTCGTGCTGATGGAAATCAAGCGTGTCTTGGAAGGAGACCACGTCGCCGACGATCGCATCGATCTCGCCGTGCGGCGCAAGATCGCTACGCTCTCGCGCAACGTCCCGCCCGGCAGCCGTGAGTGGGAAGTCCTGTACCGGCAGTACTACGAGGAAGAAAGGCGCAAGCTCAAACCCGGCGGTGCTTGACAATTGGCTGCCAGAGGTTAAGTTTCCGGCGCAGCTCACAGTGTTCGGCGGCGCCCGCGACGGAAAATCCGACGCGCGGTGCTCCCGGCATAATTCACGACAGCTGATCGGAGTACGGGGTCAAAGGGAGGAAACGGCATGAAGATTCGACCATTGCAAGATCGCGTCATCGTTAAGCGCATCGCCGAAGAAGAGAAGACCAAGGGCGGTATCATCATCCCCGACACGGCAAAAGAGAAGCCGCAGGAGGGCAAGATCGTCGCGGTGGGTAAAGGGAAAGCCAACGACGACGGCAAGGTCGTCCCGCTCGACGTCAAGGTCGGTGACAAGATTCTCTTCGGCAAGTACTCGGGCAGCGAGATCAAACTCAACGGCGAAGAACACCTCATCATGCGCGAGGAAGACATCCTCGGCGTGGTCGAGGGCTAGGCGTCGCACCGCACCACTGACACACGAAGGAGGAACCCCACCATGGCAGCAAAGATTGTGAAGTTCAGTCAGGACGCGCGTGACCGCATTCTGCGCGGTGTCAACGTGCTCGCCGACGCCGTGACCGTCACCCTCGGCCCCAAGGGCCGCAACGTGATCCTCGATAAGTCGTTCGGCGCCCCCAACATTACGAAGGATGGCGTCACCGTCGCCAAGGAAATCGAGCTGGAAGACAAGTTCGAGAACATGGGCGCGCAGATGGTGAAGGAAGTTGCCAGCAAGACGTCCGACGTCGCCGGTGACGGAACCACCACCGCCACTGTGCTGGCCCGCGCCATCTACGCCGAAGGCGCGAAGATGGTCGCCGCTGGGCACGACCCGATGAGCCTGAAGCGCGGCATCGACAAGGCCGTGACCGCGATCATCGCCGAGCTGAAGGAGATCTCCAAACCAACCAAGGACCAGAAGGAAATTGCCCAGGTGGGCACCATCTCCGCTAACAACGATGCGACGATCGGTGAGATCATCGCCGAGGCGATGAACAAGGTCGGCAAGGAAGGCGTGATCACGGTCGAGGAGGCCAAGAGCCTGGAGACGCTGCTCGAAGTCGTCGAAGGCATGCAGTTCGACCGCGGCTACACCTCCCCATACTTCGTCACCGATCCCGACAAGATGGAGGCGGTCCTCGAAGATGCCTACCTGCTGATTCACGAGAAGAAGATCAGCTCGATGAAGGACCTGCTGCCGGTGCTGGAGTCGATTGCCCGGACCGGCAAGCCTTTCGTGATCCTCGCCGAGGACATCGAAGGTGAGGCGCTCGCGACCCTGGTGGTCAACAAGATCCGCGGCACGCTGCACTGTGTTGCGGTCAAAGCCCCGGGCTTCGGTGATCGCCGCAAGGCCATGCTCGAAGACATCGCCATCCTCACCGGCGGCAAAGTCATCGCTGAAGAGCTCGGCATCAAGTTGGAAAGCGTCACTATCAACGACCTCGGCCGCGCCAAGCGCATCGTGGTCGACAAGGACAACACGACCATCGTCGATGGCGCCGGCAAGAAGGCGGACATCGAAGGGCGCATCAAGCAGATTCGCGCGCAGATCGAGGACACCACCTCCGACTACGACCGCGAGAAGCTGCAAGAGCGGCTCGCGAAGTTGGTGGGCGGCGTCGCCGTCATCCGCGTCGGCGCCGCGACCGAAGTGGAGATGAAGGAAAAGAAGGCCCGCGTCGAGGACGCGCTCCACGCCACCCGCGCTGCGGTGGAAGAAGGCATCGTCCCCGGCGGCGGTGTGGCGCTCATCCGTGCACTGTCGGCGCTCGATAAGGTCAAGGTGAGTGGCGACGAGGAGCGTGTGGGTGTGAAGATCGTGCGCCGCGCACTGGAAGATCCCTGCCGTTGGATTGCCAACAACGCCGGCTGGGAAGGTTCGATCGTCCTCGACAAGATCAAGAACAACAAAGGCTCGTACGGCTTCAACGCCGCGACCGAGGAGTTCGAGGACCTCATGAAGGCCGGTATCGTCGACCCGACCAAGGTCGTCCGCACCGCGCTGCAGAACGCCGCGTCGGTCGCCGGTCTGCTGCTGACCACCGAGGCGATGATCGCCGAGAAGCCGGACGACAAGTCGTCGGCTCCACAGATGCCGGGCGGTGGCGGTGGTATGGGTGGTATGGGCGGCATGATGTAAGTCGTTTCATCGGTTCGTTCTCCGAAGGCCCCGCGTGCGTTGCACGCGGGGCCTTCGTGTTTCTGGCTTGGGACTACTGCCTCTTTCCTCGCAGCGTCCAGTTCCGATAGTATCAGCGCCTCGCAGAGAGGGAGAGCGTTGCATGCCGGGACCACTCGAGGGAATTCGCGTCGTCGAAATGGGCTTCTGGGTTGCCGGCCCGGGCGCGGCCGGCGTGATGGCGGACTGGGGTGCCGACGTCATCAAGATCGAGCCGCCTGATGGCGACCCGTTCCGCGGCATGTTCATGAATGCCGCCGGTCTCGATGTACCGTTCAATCCGCCCTTTGAGCTCGACAATCGCGGCAAGCGCAGCATCGGTTTGAACCTCCAGCACACCGACGGCCGCGCCGTTGCGCACCGTCTCCTGCGCGATGCCGATGTCTTCGTCTCCAATCTCCGCCAGCCCGCTTTGCGCAAGGTCGGTCTGAGCTACGACGACGTGCGCACGATCAATCCGCGCTTGGTGTACTGCCATGTTAGTGGGTACGGGCTGGATGGTGATGACTGCGACCGCCCCGCCTACGACATCGGCGCGTTCTGGTCGCGCGCCGGGATCGCTGCGTCTCTTGTGCCCATCGGCAGCGAGCCGCCGCAGCAACGCGGTGGCATGGGCGATCACACTACGGCGCTCTCTGCCGTGGGTGCGATATGCGCGGCGCTCCTCGCACGCCAGCGCACGGGCGCAGGGCAACTGGTGTCGACGTCACTGCTGCGCACCGGCATGTACGTGCTCGGCTGGGACATGAACATCCTCCTGCGTTACGGCAAGGTCGCCCCGCCGTACACGCGCTTCGACGTGCCGAACCCGGTCGTGAATAGCTACAAGGCCGGTGACGGCAAATGGTTCTGGTTGCTCGGTCTGCAAGGCGACCGGCACTGGCCCGACCTGGTGCGTGCGGTCAGCCGGCCCGACCTGCTGGACGATCCACGCTTCCGCAACATCAAGGCACGGCGCGAGAACGCTCCCGTTTTGGTCCCGATCCTGGACACCATCTTCGCGTCGAAGCCGTTCAGTGAGTGGACCGCGATCTTCGACCGAGAAAACGTGTGGTGGGCACCGGTGCAAACGCCCGACGAGGTGGTTGCCGATCCGCAGGTGCGCGCCGCCGGAGGTATTGTTCGTGCGCCCGTCGCCGACGGCGATGCAGACATGGTCGCGAGCCCCGCCGACTTTCTCGG
>JBGQHM010000056.1:0-25615 GCA_041497995.1 Binatia bacterium
CGCCATGTCTGTCTTCGTCTACTGTTTCAATCGCAACCGTTCATTATAAGGAAGCCCAGGAGCGGAATCGAACCGCCGACCTCCTCCTTACCAAGGAGGTGCTCTAACCGACTGAGCTACCTGGGCCCGCAGCCCAGCACGCATTCCTGCGTGCCAGCGGTTCTCCGCACATCCGACGCACCGACCTCCGCTGCCCGACGCTCTCGAAGAAGCGGGAAACGGGATTCGAACCCGCGACCCTCAGCTTGGAAGGCTGATGCTCTAACCAACTGAGCTACTCCCGCCCATGGGCATCTTGTTCTCATTTGCAACCTAGTCTTCCTGGTGGAGAGGGGAGGATTCGAACCTCCGAAGGCTAACGCCGGCAGATTTACAGTCTGCTCCCTTTGGCCACTCGGGAACCTCTCCGCACGCTGGAGCCGATGGCCAGAATTGAACTGGCAACCTACTGATTACAAGTCAGTCGCTCTACCTTTGAGCTACATCGGCTCGAATTGCCGCGCCACCATCCCGTGCTGACCACATCCACCGTGTGCAGAGGAGTCTGGCGCAAAAATGGCTTGTTACAACATGCACCCCACCCTGTCAAGCTAGGGGGGGCCTGAAGTCGGGTCATACCCTCCACTACGGGCCTTCGAGCGGCGTCCGTGGCACCTGAGACTTACACCTTGATCACCAGACGCCAATCTCTATGCCTCTGCTCAACCTCGATGACTGCGTACCCCTCGGCCTCGGCAGCCCGCGGAATATCGCGAGCCCCTTTCGGGTCATCGAGAATCAGCTCCAACTCAGCACCGCGTGCGAGCCTTTCCAATTCCACTTTGGCCTTCGCCCAGTTCAGCGGGCAACGCACGCCCCGGAGGTCCAGTTGGTCAACCATGCCGACTGCCCCGCGAAAATTGCGCGCCTTTGTCGCTTCCAGAGGGCTTGCTATAGTCCGCTCCGCTCATGCTGCCGTTGGATGCTGCTCTCCTCACACTCAGGTTTCTTAGCAGGCCGTGGACTCGCGGCAAAGCCGGCCGCTGCACCCGTCCGGGGTTATCGGTACATGGCGCCTGATTCCGACAAGTACATCCTCCGCCGCGAGCTTGGCGGCTTCCGAGAGGACCGATTCCGCATCAACTACCGAGAGGAACTGAACCCGGCTCAATATGAGGCGGTCGTTACCACGGATGGCCCGGTGCTCGTCGTCGCCGGTGCCGGCACCGGAAAGACGCGCACCTTGGTCTTTCGCGTCGCGCGCCTTGTCGAGGCTGGGGTGGACCCCGCCCAGATTCTGGTACTCACGTTTACCCGCAAAGCCGCGGGTGAGATGCTGCGACGGGCCAGCATACTGGTCGACGGTCGCTGCGACCGCGTCGCCGGCGGGACGTTCCACTCGTTCGCCAACACGGTCTTGCGCCGCCACGGCAAGGCGATCGGGTTGCAGTCCAACTTCACCATCCTTGACCGCAGCGACTCGGAAGACATCGTCAGTCTGCTGCGCACCGAGCTCGGTCTCGACAAGAAGGAGAAACGCTTTCCGCGCAAGCAAGCAATCGGCGAGATGTTCAGCATGGCCATCAACAAGGCGCTGCCGCTACCCCAGCTGGTCGAGGAGAGCTACGCCCACTTGGTCGATCATCTGCCCGACCTGCTCGAGCTGCAGGTACGCTACGCGGCGTACAAGCAGGAGCGGCAGCTCCTCGACTACGACGACCTGCTGACCAGGCTGCGCGACCTCCTGCTCGCGCATGAGGAGGTCCGCGGGCGCCTTTCGCGAACCTATCGCTACATCATGGTCGACGAGTACCAGGACACCAACCTGCTGCAGGCGGACATCGTGAAGCTGCTAGCCGCCGCGCACGGCAATGTCATGGCCGTCGGCGACGACGCGCAGAGCATCTATTCGTTTCGCGGCGCCAATTTTCGCAACATCATGGACTTCCCAAGCATGTTCCCGGGCACGCGCATCATCACCTTGGAGGAAAACTACCGCAGCACACAGTCGATCCTCGATCTGACGAACGCGATCATCGCACGGGCCCGCGAACGTCATGACAAGAACTTGTTCACTGCGAAGGGCGGGGGCGCTTGCCCCATCCTGGTAGCCGCCGAGAGCGAGCAGTATCAGTCGCGCTTCGTCTGCCAACGGATACTCGAGCTCCGCGAGGAGGGCGTGCCGCTCACCGACATCGCCGTGCTCTTCCGTTCGAGCTTCCATTCCTTCGACCTCGAAATTGAGCTGGCACGGCACGACATTCCTTTCGTCAAGCGCGGCGGGTTCAAGTTCATCGAAACAGCGCACATCAAGGACGTGCTCGCTCACCTGCGCATCGTCGCCAACCCGCGCGACACTGTCTCCTGGCACCGCATCCTGCTGCTCTTAGAAGGCATCGGGCCGCGCTCGGCCGACGAAGTGGCGCGGTGGATCCTCGCCGAAGGAACCCCGGCGGACCGGCTGGAGTCTTTTCCGCGACGCGGCTTCACCACCGACCTGCACGCGCTCGCCGGTCTGCTTCGCCAGCTGGATGGCGCGACGGTCCCTGCGGAACAGATCGAGCTGGTGTTGCGCTACTACGAGCCGATCCTCAAGCGTGTACACCGAGAGGACTATCCGAAGCGGCGCAAGGACCTCGATCATTTCGCCAGCATCGCGGCACGCTATCGCAGTCTAGAGAACCTCTTGGTGGACATGGCGCTCGAGCCGCCGACGGACAGCGTCGGTGACGTCCTTGCCGTTGAGCCCGAGGAGGGTCTGCTAACGCTATCGACCATCCACTCAGCCAAAGGGCTGGAGTGGCATTCCGTCTTCGTGATCTGGGCAGCCGACGGCAAGTTCCCGTCGAACTACAACCTGCACGACGACGACGAAATCGAGGAAGAGCGCCGCCTGATGTACGTGGCAACGACGCGCGCCAAGGAGCAGCTCTACCTCACCTACCCCATCAACATCTTCGACCGGAGTCTGGGCATCGTGCTCGGCAAGCCGTCGCGCTTCATCGAAGACCTGCCACCCGCGCAGTTACGCCCAGTGAGCCTCGTCGAAGAAGCGCCCCATTGGGATGCCTAGTCGAACCCAGGTTCACGGCAGGGTCAGCGTCTGCGTCGTCGTCGGCCCCTCCAAATCAGTCAGCGCAAACGGCATCAGTTTGAACTGAAAGGCTTCGTACATCGCGAGCTGATCGCGCAGGTGCGGCGGCTCAAGGTTCGTCGGCGGAATGAACCCTGAGTTGCCTGGAGGCACAATGATTCGGCCGCTGGGTGTCGCGCTGAGCTCGATCACTTCGTTGAACGTGCCGCGGTTCTCACGCTCGATCACCGTTGCACCGAACAGTGCGTCAGACGCAGACTGGGCGTCGAACGTGACGGTGATCGCTGAGCTGGCCCGAATCGTCTTGGTTGCCACCAACGTTTGTCTGGAAATACAGCATCGACCGGTTGTGCGTTCCCAACTCATCGCCAAACGTGTCGGCCTGCACTTGTTGGCGCCAGGCCCGGTAGATGGTCACACCAGGGTTGGGAATCTTGCCGCTCCCGTTGGCCAGCAACTGTCCGCCGCCTTGCAGCCATGTATTGATGAGGCCGGTGGCCGTCTCGAGATTGGCTCGGTCCGGTGTGGAAACGGGCAACGCCTCGACTGCGGCTTTCAAATACGGGAACACTTTCGGCGCGAAGAAGTCGGTGATTGCCGCGACCTTCATATAGTTGATGAGGTCATCGGTTGAGATCTTGTGGCTGGTGGCCTTGGCTGCAGCAAGTTGATCGAGCCGGATCTGGACGCGGTCGGCCCCACCCCACAACTCACGCTGCTCGTCCGCCGACCAGCCCTTGACTTGCTTGTTGTTCCACTGCGCGATGCACCCGAGACTCGGATTGATCACGGTCGGCATCTTGCCACCGGTGAGCGCACCCTTGGATTCCCCTTCGCCGGTCCCGGGTAGCGGCAGACGTGTGTCCAGCTTGGCAGGCCGGTGCGGACGGATGCCGCGATGGAAGTAGGCAATGTTGTCGCTCGTGTCGACGCCATTTCGCGGCCCCTGTTACGAAGCGCCGGCCCGGGCGCGCGTTACAAGTAGCGCGACAAACCCCGCCGCTTGAGGACTTCACTGATCCGCCGCACGTCCTGCGCCCGTTCCCGCGCACATACGAGCAGCGCATCAGGACTGTCGACGACTATGACGTCCTCCATGCCCAGCAGCACGACCAAGCGATCCGGGCTGTAGACCACGGCTCGCGTCGACTCGATGGGTACGACCGTTCCGACCGACGCGTTGCCTGCCGCGTCGCAGCCCCAGATTTCGGGCATCGCGCCCCAGCTGCCGACATCACTCCAATCGAAACGTGCGCGCACCACGGCAACGCGCGCCGGCGATCGCAGCGCCGCAGCCACCGGCTGCATCACGGCGACGTCCACTGAGACGGAGGGCAATCTTCCATAGGCTCGAGCCAGCCGTTGCGCCGCGCCACGTGGCGATCTCCACACACCGGTCACCGCTTTCGCCACCTCGGGCACATGCCGCTGCAGCGCGGCACGGAACACTTCCGTCCTCCAGACGAAGATCCCCGAGTTCCACAAGTGGCGCCCACCAGCTACGTAACGTTTGGCGACGCGTGGAGAAGGTTTCTCATGGAAGCGAGACACCCACAAACTGTCCGGATGGCGCCGATCGATGACGGGCCCCACCTCGATGTAACCGTAACCGGTTTCTGGTCGCGTCGGTTCGACTCCGAGAGTGACCAAGCAGTCGTGCGCAGCAGCCAGGTGACCCGCGGTGCGTAACGTCTCCCGCAGCGTCGACTGGTCCTGGATAACGTGGTCGGCAGGCGCCACGATCATCACGGCGTCGCCCACCCGTTCCGCGATCCACTCCGCGGCCACGGCGATGCACGGTGCAGTATTGCGACCGATCGGCTCCACCAGGATCTGTTCGGCCGGCACGCGGGGCAGCTGGCGCTTCACCTCCGCCGCGTGCTCCTTGCTGCAGACCACCAGGATACGTCGCCACGAGCACAGCGGCACAAGCCGGCGAACCGTTTCCTGCAGGAGTGTGTGCCGGCTGGTGATGCGCAGCAATTGCTTCGGCACGCGACCACGGCTGCGCGGCCAGAAGCGCGTCCCATGACCACCCGCCATGACCACGGCGTAGCACGGTAGCGAGTCCCTCTGGGCTGCGCGCCCCGACGAACGATCAGCGGCCATCGGGCGCATCATCTGAACGGAGACGGTTGGACGACGCTCGTCGCGCCGTGTCAGAACTGTCGCCGAGCCGTGTCCAGGTTCGCGTCCTGGTCCCGATGCGGCGTCCAGTTGCTTCCTTTGGGAGCTTTCAGATGCAGCGGGTCACCCCGCATACGCATGATCAGTCCGAGTGGCAGCACGAAGATGAAGTAGAAGACGACCATCAGGATACGTGTCTGCACCACGCCAACGGCGCGGGCAATCTTCTTCCATCGCTCCCACGCGCTACGCAGGAATCCAATCGGTGCGGGCGCGGGGACTGACACCACGGACCTCACCGCTACCCTCGACGCTGGTACGTCAGAACTCATGAGCTGCGTATCATGACACGATGCGAACGCGTATCTCAAGCGACAATTGGACACCCGCCCCGCACATGTGTCACTTGCTCCAACTCGGAGAGACGCCCGGACGGAAGATGACCTTCTTGTCCTTCACCACGAGCTGGTCGTTGAGATAGAGCTGCACTGCCTGCGACAGAACCTTCGCTTCGAGCTCCTGGCCACGGGCTTTGACGTCATCCAAGGTATCTTCGCCCACCCGGATATGAAACACGTCCTGGATGATCACCGGCCCCTGATCGAGTTGCTCGGTGACGAAGTGGGCCGTGCAGCCCGAGACACGCACCCCCTCCTCGTACGCTTGTTTGTAGGCATTGCTGCCTGGATGGTACGGGAGCAGCGACGGGTGAATGTTGATGACGCGGCTCCGGTAGCGCTCCACGACGGCCGGACTGAGGATTTGCATGTACCGGGCAAGTACCACCAGGTCCGCTTGATGCTCCTTCAACTTCTCCACTAGAAATTCCTCGTGCGCGGGTTTATCCGACGCCGGAGTCCAAAAGAACGGGATGTTATGCTGCTCGGCAAGCGGGTGCAGGATCTCGTGATTGGAGAGGACCACAACCAACTCGCCATTCAGAATGCCCTGGTCGCGATCGGCGATCAGGCGCTGAAGGCAGTGTGGTTCACGGCTCACGAGGACCGCCACGCGCTTCGGCTCTTTTCGCCCGTGCAGCCGAATGGCCACCTCCATGTGGATCTCTTCACCGATGCGCTTGAGACCGAGGATCAGCTCGTCGAGGTTGATGCTCAACTCACCCAAGTCCACAAGCATGGTCATGATGAAGAGTCCCTCCATCACCCGCTGCTCGATATCCTCGATGTTGATGTTGCAGGACGCCAGGTACGTAGAAACACGTGCCACGACGCCCTTCTGGTCGTGCCCGATGATGGAGATGACGGCGAGGTTCTTGGCCATTGTTGAATCGCTCCGCATGCGCGTCGTCACCTTAAAGGAGTATCCTACGCCCGGTCAAATCACCGCGCTGGGGTGGTAGCGGACGCGCCGAACCGTGGTTACATCAGGGTGTACCCGTAGGGGGTGAACGAGGTTCATGAAGCGTGACTGATTCGATCGTGAAGCGTGTTTCATGCGGAGTTCCAACCACCAGGGGTGTAGACCGGAACGGTGAATTCGTGTATGGTCGGCGCGTCTAAACGATTCCGGCAAACGCCCCCCGCACGCTTACATCTAGTCAGAGAAGGAAGAGGTACTGTTCGCGATGGACAATAGACTCGGCGCACTTGCGCTGAAAATGGACGAGGAAAACGACAGGGAAGAAGACCTGGCTGTGGACGCCTGTCTCGAAGGGCTGGAAGAGGAAGAGAGTAGCTCGCACGACGTCGTCGGCGACTACGACCTGCCCTCGCAGTTCTTCCGCAACGTAGGCGCTACGGCCATGTTGTCACGCGACGACGAGCAGGCCATCGCTCGTGGTATCGTGCGTTCCCGCAACCGCATCCGTCGCCTGCTGCGGCGCTTCCCGCGGTTGACGACCGCAGCGCTACCGCTGCACGGGCGCAGCGTCGTCCACCCCGCCGACGACTTCCGCGAGCGGGAAACCGTTATCGTGCTGGACTTTGCGCGCCAACAGCTGCGCTCGCGCCGTCGCACCGAGCTGCGCTTTGGAACACGCCTGCGTCTGCGTGAGTTCGTGACCGCCCTGGAAAGGGAATTGAAGGAATACCGCAAGCTCCGCGACCGTATGATCGAAGCGAACCTGCGATTGGTGATTTCCTTCGCCAAACGCTACCGGCGGGCCGGCGTGTCGTTCCTCGACATGGTACAGGAGGGCACGCTGGGACTGATCCGCGCCGTCGAGAAGTACGATCCCGTCAAGGAAGTGAAGTTCGGCACGTATGCGGTGTGGTGGATCTGGCAACAGATCGGTCGCGCCGGCGACGTGCATGGCGGACTGATTCGCACGCCGGTGCACTGGAACCAGCTGCGCCGCAAAGTGGGACGAGAAACGCAGCGTTTGCAGACTGCGAACGACGGTGAAGTCGACCGCCATGCACTGGCCGAGGCCAGCGGGGTCGACGCCGACCGTCTCGAAACTATGACCCAGAACTTCCAGTGTCTGTCGCTCGATTCGCCGCTCGGAGCGGACGATGATCGCACCCTAGAGGAGCTGCTGGCCAGTGACAGCGACGATCCAGAGCGCGAGGCAGCCGCGGTCGACTTGAGCCAGCAACTGGAAGCGGCCCTCACCCAACTGCCGGCGCGCGAGGCCGACATCCTCCGCCTGCGATTCGGGACGTCCGACAGCCAGTCGCTCACCCTGGAAGAGGTGGGGCGCCGCTACGGCGTCAGCCGCGAGCGCATTCGCCAGCTCGAAGCCCGCGCACTGAAGCAACTCCTGCCCATCTGCGAGGGCCAGGGCCTACGCGCCTACGTAGACTAACGACACCGCGGCCCGGGGGGGTCTGTGCACCCCCCGCGACCGCTGCGCAGCTTGCTTCCCGGAAGCCCCGCAGGTAGTAGACCACTCTCGCGTGGCTTTTCACCACAACACTCACTCCCGCGCGTCGTAAAAGGAGTCCATATCATGCGCACACGCACCGCATTTTTCGTCGCCGTCGCCGCCTTGCTCGTCAGCGCCTCCATCGCCAAGGCAGCTGGCCCGGACCTGAAGACAGATGAAGACAAGACCTTCTACGCCCTCGGGCTGGCAATCGGCCCTCAGCTCGCGCCCTTCGGTCTCTCGGCCGCGGAGCTCGAGCTCGTCAAGGCGGGCTTGAGCGACGCGGTGCTCAACAAGGAGAAAAAGGTCGACCTCAAGGAGGTCATGCCGAAGGTGCAACAACTGGCGCAGTCGCGCGCCGCCGCTGCTGCAGCGGACGAAAAGAAGGCCGGCCAGGCCTTCCTCGAAAAGGCAGCCGCTGAAAAAGGTGCCAAGAAGACGGCGTCAGGTCTGATCTACTCGGAAACCAAGCCGGGCACGGGTGAGCAACCGAAAGTTACGGACAAAGTGAAGGTGCACTACAAGGGCACGCTCACCGATGGGACCGTGTTCGACAGCTCGATCGACCGCGGCGAACCGGCGACTTTCCCGCTCAACGGCGTCATCAAGTGTTGGACGGAAGGCGTGCAGCTGATGAAGGTCGGCGGCAAGAGCAAGCTCGTCTGCCCTTCCGACATCGCCTACGGCGATCACGGCTCGCCACCGAAGATCAAACCCGGCGCGACGCTGGTGTTCGAGGTCGAGCTGCTCGAAATCGTGAAGTAGGAATTGTTTCACTGAGTCATTTTCTCATTGGTTCATTGACCGAATGGGGATCAATGATTCAATGGCTCAATGAAGCTCGAGGTCCGCAGCAGCCTGTCAGCCGTCGACCCCGCGACGTGGGACGCCCTCGTCGGTGACGGCTCGCCGTTTCTTGAGTGGGGGTGGCTGGCGTCGCTCGAAGAGTCCGGCTGCGTCGCGGCATCCACGGGTTGGCTGCCACAGCACCTGACCCTGTGGGAAGATGGGCACATCGTTGGTGCGTGCCCGCTCTACGTAAAGGGCCACAGCCAAGGCGAGTTTGTCTTTGACCACGGCTGGGCCGACGCCGCGGCACGCGCCGGCATCGCGTACTACCCAAAGCTCCTGGTCGCCATACCGTTCACGCCGGCGACGGGCGCGCGCCTTCTCGTGCATCCGCGCGTCGACCCAACCCGCGTCGTTCCTATCCTCGGTGCAGCACTCAAGGAGGTCTGCAGCCAAAGCGGCTTCTCGTCAGTGCACGTCAACTTCTGCTTGCCGAACGAAGTGACTGCGCTCGACGCGCTCGGCTTCGTGCGGCGCACCGGCTACCAGTTCCAGTGGATCAACCCCGGTGGCCAGAGCTTCGACGACTATCTTGCGGGCTTTCGCAGCAAACGTCGGGTGCAAATCAAACGCGAGCGCCGTGAGCTTGCAGCGCAGAGCACTGAAATCACTGTCCACGCCGGCTCGGACATTCCGGACGACCTCTTCGCCCCCATGTTCCGCCTCTACAAATCGACGATCGACAAGCTCTATTGGGGGCGCGAGTATCTGAACGAAGCACTGTTCGAGTTGCTACGCCAGCGATGGAAGCACCGCCTCTGCTTCTTCGTCGCCCGCCGTAACGGCAAAGTCATCGCCGGCACCTTCACCGTCCGCAAAGGCGATGTGCTCTACGGGCGCTATTGGGGCGCCTTCGAAGAGCTGCGCTACCTACACTTCAACGTCTGCTACTACGCCTCGATCGAGTACTGCCTGCAGGAAGGTGTCGCGCGATTCGAGCCGGGCGCGGGGGGTGAGTTCAAGCACCTGCGCGGCTTCGACGCGCGGCCGACGGAGAGCATGCACTACCTCGCCAACCCGCGCTTGGCACGGGCGGTACGCGACTACCTCGCTAAGGAGCGCCGCGCCGTGACCGACGAGATCGAGTGGTTCGGCGAGCGCAGTGCGTTGAAGAGAGAGACCCGACCTCTGAGTCGTTAGGACGCAGGTCCGTACCTGACCTTGTACGGATCGAGGCGATCCACGATCCCCCACGCCTCTGCGGAGAGTCGCTCCCAGTTGTCCGTGACGGCAACGACGAGATCGATGTCAGTGGTCGCCCGAACACGGCCCCTGGCGAGCACAGGCAACGCCCCGATAAACGCGTGAGCGGTCCCTTCTTCAGCCAGGGCCTCAACAACAGCGAGAAAGGCACCGCGAATGTCGAGCGTCGTTTGACTCACCGCCGATCTTGGTCACGCCGTTCGCGAGCCCGCCACAAGTGGATCAACGGCACTTCGTCCTCATGCGTGACATCGCCTCCAAACGCTGCAGCGAACTCACTCAGCTCAAAGCCCAGCGCGATGTTCTCGCCCGGCGTCCGTAAGGCAGAAGCGCGTACCGCCTCCTCATTCAACTCGGCTTCAACGGCAGCGATGCGCCGAAAGTGCTCGCGGTCCTTGTCCGAGACTTTTGCCAAGCTGGGCACCGTCTCAATCCGATTCATCGGCTGCAGCGGTCTCCTCGGCTTCGGTTCGTACAGGGGCCGGCTTCTCCGTTGGTGGGGCGTACTTGAACGCCAGTTCCCCCTCGGCCGCGTCGATCTCGACCCGCCCGCCGTCGTGGAGTTTGCCGAAGAGGATCTCGTCGGCGAGCACACGCTTGATCTCCGTCTGAATGAGACGTGCCATCGGGCGCGCGCCGAAGGTCGGATCGTAGCCCTTCTCCGCCAGGTATCGGCGCGCCGCCGGCGTGATCTGGATGAAGACCTTCTTCTCGTTGAGTTGCGCGTCCAGTTCCATGATGAACTTGTCGACGACGCGCTCGATGATTGCCGGCGGCAGCGACGCGAACTGCACGGTGGCATCGAGGCGATTGCGGAACTCCGGAGTGAACAGCCGTTCGATCGCCTTGCTGCCTTTGTCGGCGTTGGTGCGCCCGCCGAAGCCGATCGCCGCCGCCGCCATCTCCTGCGCACCGGCGTTCGTGGTCATGATGAGGATGACGTTGCGGAAATCAGCCTTGCGGCCGTTGTTGTCAGTCAACGTCGCGTGATCCATCACCTGCAGCAATATGTTGAACAGGTTAGGATGTGCTTTCTCGATCTCATCGAGCAGCAGCACCGCGTGCGGCGTCTTGCGAACGGCATCGGTGAGCAGGCCGCCCTGATCGAAGCCCACATACCCGGGAGGCGCGCCGATGAGGCGCGAGACGGTGTGCGCCTCCATGTACTCGCTCATGTCGAAGCGCAGGAACTCGATGCCCAGCGCTGATGCCAGCTGCTTCGCAACCTCCGTCTTGCCGACTCCCGTGGGGCCGGCGAACAGGAACGAGCCGACCGGCTTCTCCGGATGACCGAGGCCGGCCCGTGCCAGCTTGATTGCCGAGGCGAGCGTGCGGATCGCCTCGTCCTGCCCGAAGACGGTCAGCTTGAGATCGCGTTCCAAGGTGTGGAGTCGCTCGCGGTCGGACACCGACACGCTGCGCGGCGGAATCTTCGCCATCGTCGCCACGATGTGCTCGATATCCTTCGTACGCACCGTTTTCTTGCGTTGGCTAGGTGCCTGCATCTGCAACGTGGCGCCCGCTTCGTCGATCACATCGATCGCCTTGTCAGGCAGGTGGCGGTCGTTGATGTAGCGCGCCGACAGTTCGGCGGCGGCGCGCAGCGCACCGCGCGTGTAGGTCACGCCGTGGTGCCCCTCGTAGTGCCGCTTGAGCCCCTTCAGAATCTCATGAGTTTCGTCGACGCTCGGCTCCGGAATTTCGATTTTCTGGAAGCGGCGCGCCAGCGCACGATCGCGCTCGAAGTAGCTCTTGTAGTCGTGGTACGTCGTGGCGCCGATGCAGCGCATCTCACCGGAAGCGAGCGCCGGCTTCAAGATATTCGATGCATCGAGCGACCCACCGCTCGCCGCACCGGCGCCGACGACCGTGTGGATCTCGTCGATGAACAGAATGGCGCCCGGCTGCTTGGCCAGCGCCGCGAGGACGCCCTTCAGCCGCTGCTCGAAATCGCCACGGAAGCGTGTGCCCGCCAACAACGCACCCATGTCGAGCGCGTAGACCTTTGCGTCCTTCAACGCCGGCGGCACTTTGCCCTGAAAAATCTGCAGCGCCAATCCCTCGGCTAGGGCGGTCTTGCCAACGCCGGCCTCGCCGACGAAGACCGGGTTATTCTTCCGCCGACGACAGAGAACGCGCGCCGTGCGCGCCAGCTCCTGCTCCCGACCGATCAGCGGATCGATCTTGCCCTCGGCGGCGCGCGCCACTAGATCGGCCGTGTAGAGCGCCAGTGGGTCTTTCTTCGGACGCGCCTCCTGGTCCTCGTCGGTCTCGCTCTCCGTGGCGTCGCCCTCACTGACCCGCGGCTCCTCGGCGATCTTCGAGACCCCGTGCGAGATAAAGCTGAGGACATCGAGCCGCGTGATACCTTGCTGCTCCATCAGGTAGGCGGCGTGGCAGTCCGGTTCGCGGAAGATGGCCACCAACACGTTGCGCCCGAGAATTTCATCCTTGCCCGCCGACTGCACGTGCGCTGCGGCACGTTGGATGACGCGCTGGAACCCGATCGTCTGCTGCGGGGCCATGTCCACGCCTTCGGGCAGCTTCTCGAGGTGTTCGTCGAGGTAGCGTTCCAGTGACCGCTTCAGTGCCGTGACGTCGCCGCCACATTGGCGCAGGATCTCGGCAACGTCAGTGTCGTGCAGCAGCGCATAGAGCAAGTGCTCGATGCACAGGAACTCGTGCCGGCGCCGGCGCGCCTCGTTCATCGCTAGGGCCAGCGAGATCTCCAGTTCGCGGCTGATCCGCATGTCTATTCTTCCTCCATGCTGCAGCGTAGCGGATACTCATGCTGGCGCGCGAGCGCTTCCACCTGCGCCATACGCGTCTCAGCGACGTCGTACGTATACACCCCGGCGACGCCGATGCCGTTCTTGTGGACGTGCAGCATGATCTGCACCGCGTCGGTCTCCGAGCGATGGAAGATGCTCATGAGGACGAACACCACGAACTCCATGGTCGTGTAGTCGTCGTTGTGCAACAAGACCCTGTACAGCTTGGGCTTCTTGAGCTTGCGCTGCGTGCGGGTTTGGGTCACGACGCCCGCATCGTCCGTCGCGTCTCGCCGCCCGTTGCTCATAGGCGACAGGATAGCACCGGCATTCTCACGGACAAGATTGCCGCGGCTGGCGCTACGGAACGGCCTTCATCGTCTCACTCGTCCTCGCCGCCCTCGGAAGCTGGCGTGTGCGCTGCCAGTGCAGCGCGCAGCTCACGGATGATGCGATCGCTCTGCGCGGCATGGAACATCGCGAAGAAGTTTGCGCCCAGCACACCGAACAAGGCCGCCATCGCCCAGTAGAGGTGGGCCATGACGTCGTTGCCGCCTTGCAAGAGATTCAGTCCCTTCGTGAACGCCGCCAGGAGCAGCCCGGTGGAGACCAACAGCCAGACGATTGTGACCTTCCCCATGTACCCCCCGTCGCAGCCTCACTTACGAGGGCCGGCTGCGCAAAGTCAAGGTACTCGGGTGCGCCGCTGGTGCGCCGCTCATCCGGTCGAAATTGTCGAAACTAGTGTGGCCATTTGGTAGTTAGCACACAGCCGCCCGAATCAGGCACCAGTAGGAGAACAGTCGCATGCGCGCAATGGTAGCAACGCAGTGGGGTGAGCCCCGCGACCTGCAATTGATGGAGCTCCCCGATCCGCAACCCGGTCCCAGGCAGGTGGCGATCGACGTGCACGGCAGCGCCTGCAACTTCTTCGACATCTTGATGGTGCAGGGCAAGTACCAGGTGCGCCCGCCGCTGCCGTTTTCGCCGGGCGGTGAGGTCTCCGGCGTGGTCCGCGCCGTCGGCGCGGACGTCGAGCGCATCGCTCGGGGTGACCGGGTGTTCGCCATGCTCGGCTGGGGCGGCTATGCCAGTGTCGCGCTGGCACCGGCGGACGCGGTGTACCGAATGCCCGACAGCATGTCGTTCGAACATGGCGCAGCGTTCGGCGTCGCCTACCAGACCTCGTACTTCGGCCTCGTCTATCGCGCCAACGTTCAGCCGGGCGAGACCCTGCTGGTGCATGCCGCTGCAGGCGGCGTCGGCCTCGCCGCCGTACAGATCGGACGCGCCTTGGGAGCACGCGTCTTCGCCACAGCCGGCTCCGCGGCCAAGCTCGACGTGGCGCGTGCGCACGGCGCCGAGGAGGCCTACGACTACAGCAACCCCGACTGGGTCGAGCGGGTGAAGGCCGCAACCGGCGGCCGCGGTGCCGATGTCATCTATGATCCCGTGGGCGGCGACATCTTCGATCTCTCCACGAAGTGCCTCGCCTTTGGCGGACGCCTGTTGGTGATCGGCTTTGCGTCGGGACGTATTCCCTCTATCCGGGCCAACCGGATTCTTCTGAAGAACATCTCGATCGTCGGGTTGCACTGGGGCGCCTATCGCCAGCATGATCCGGCTCGCATCCCAGTAGCCATGGACGCGCTCTTTGCATTGTACTGCCAAAGGAAACTGCAGCCGGTGATTTCCTCCACGTGGCCGCTGACAGACGCCGCCGCTGCGCTCGAAGAGATCGCCTCGCGGCGGAGCGTGGGGAAGGTCCTGCTTGTGCCGTAGGGCCCCCGCCAGATACTACGTGCCTTCTACCGTTCCACTGTGGTATCACGACCTCCAGCATCAAGAACCTCTGTGATTCGAAAGGGACCGCGATGCGCCGATTTCTGACCGCGAACTGCACCGTCGCAGCGATGCTGGTGATCGCCTCCGCGGCGGGCGGAACCGACGCTCCGCCTGCAACCGCATCGCCCGTCATCGGGCAGGTGAACGAACGCATCGTCAACGGCACGCTCACGACGGACTACCCGAGCACCGGGGCACTGCTCACCCCAGGCAACCCGAGCAGCGCCGGCATCGAGTGCAGCGGCACGCTCATCGGCTGCCAAACCTTTCTTACCGCCGGCCATTGTGTGGCTGACAATCTCAGTCCGGCGCACTACACGGTCTTCCTCCAGCACGCTGGGTTCTTCAGCGTTTCGAGCATCGCGTTGCACCCCGACTTCAATTTTCCAGTAGGCGACGTCGCCGTGCTCAAGCTCGGTGCTCCCGTGAACGGTATCCGACCCACAGCGATCAACACGACCGCGTCACCGGCGGCGGGCCTGCCCGGCATGATCGCCGGCTTCGGCCGCACCGGCGGCTTCAATGAGGACTACGGCATCAAGCGCGTCGGCAGCGTCACCACCGCGACGTGCAAGAACGGCGTGTCGGGCAGCACCTCTGTGTGCTGGGACTTCAGCCAACCGCTCGGCACGCCGGGCACCAACTCGAATACCTGCAACGGCGACTCGGGCGGACCGCTGTTCATCGATTTCGGCGCGGGACCACGCCTCGCCGGCGTTACCTCGGGAGGGACTTCGGATACCTGCCTACCGGGCGACAACAGCTACGATGCGAACGTCTTCTTCTACCGGTCATGGATCCAGCAGCAAGCCGGCACCGACATCGCTAGCACCACCTGTGGGGACTTGCCGCAAGTCGGCGACGCGGGAACCAGCGTCTCCGCTTTCACGGGGCAGCTCAGCTCAGCCGCTCTGATGGCCACGAAGAGCTTCCAGGTAGCACCCGGCACTACGCTGCTGCGCGTGACGATGAATGCCATCGACGACAGCCTCAGCGACTTCGATCTGTTCGTCAAAGCCGGTAGCCCGCCGAGCGCGGCGACCTTCGACTGCCGACAAAACGGCCCAGGCCAATTTGGCGCCTGCGAGTTTCCCGCGCCGGTGGCCGGCACGTGGTACGTGCTGGTCGATCAAGCCGCAGGCTCCGGGACGTATCAGGTCACTGCAACCGCTTTCAGCGCCGGCTGCGCCGACCTAGCGAATACCGGCCAGTCTTGCGATGACCACAACCCGTGCACCGTGAACGATCGTTGTCAGGGCGGAGCGTGCAGCGGCACGCCCGACGTCGATGGCACACCATGCGACGACGGCAACCCATGCACCCAACCCGACACCTGCCAAGCGGGCGCCTGCACAGGCAGTGCGACACCACGCTCAGGCTGCCACACACCATTCGTGACACCGAGCGGTCTGGTCCGGCTCCAAGACAGTACATCGCAGAACCCTGATCCGACCGACAAACTCACCTGGGAGTGGTGGCGCGGCAGCGCCACGCAGAAGGCCGAGTTTGGGGATCCGCGCGCCACCACCAACTACGACCTCTGTGTCTTCGATGCCCCCGCAGGTACGCCGGAGCTGGTGATGTCCGAGCACGTCGCTGCAGCCGCAACGTGCAGCAGCAACAAGCCCTGTTGGAAGTCGACCAACTCAGGCTTCACGTACACCGACAGAAAACTCCTGAACGGTCCGATCAGCTCATTGATCTTGAAGCAGGGCACGGACGGGAAGGCGAAGATCACACTCAAGGGCAAGGGAACGGCGGTCGGCATGCCGCTGCTGCCCCTCCACGAGCCGGTGACCGTACAATTGAGCAACGGTGCGGCGTGCTGGGAGTCACACTACAGCGACAGCACGCTCAACTACGTCCTCGAGTACAAGGCCAAGGCGAACTGACTCGAAGTGCCTGCGCTCGTCATGCCGCCGTCACCGCTTCGCTTCAGCATCCAGACGCCGCTCGAAGGCGCCACATTTGATGCGCTCGCACGTCACTGGCAAGCGGCGGAGCGGTTGGGGTACGACTCTGTCTGGCTCGACGACCACTTCTACGGCGTCGTCACACCGCCCTCGGACGATGCACTCGAAAGCTGGACGCTGATGGCGGCATTGGCGCGCGAGACCTCGACGCTGCGCTTCGGCACTCTGGTCGCCTGCAACGGCTACCGCCCGCCGGCGCTGGTTGCCAAGATGGCCGCCAGCGTCGACCACATCAGCAACGGGCGACTCGAGTTCGGCCTCGGGGCCGGCTGGTACGAGCAGGAGTTCAGCGCCTACGGCTACGACTTCCCACCCATTGGCACGCGCCTCCGCCAGCTCGATGAAGCGCTGCACATCTGCCGGCTGATGTGGACCGCAGAGAAGGCGACGTTCACCGGGAAGCACTATCGCGTCCACGACGCCTGGTGCAATCCCAAGCCGTTACAAAAGCCCTACCCGCCCATCATGATCGGTGGTGGAGGTGAGAAGGTCCTGTTACGCATCGTCGCGACGCATGCGGACCGCTGGAACTTCGGCGGCAGCGTGGCCGACTTCCGCCAGAAGCTCCCCGTCCTCGAGGCGCATTGCCGCACGGTCGGGCGCGACCCGGCGGCGATCGAGAAGAGCTGGTTCGGCAACGTCATCATCGAGCCGGATGAGGAGCGGCTACAGCGCCGCCTCGCCAAGCGGGCAGCGCGCTCCGGTGCGGCCCCCGACCAGCTGGAGCAGCAAATGATCGTCGGCACACCCGCGCGCGTCATCGCGCGCATCAAAGAGTATGTGGCGCTGGGTGTCACACACTTCATCGCCATGTTCGGCCGCGTCGATCGGCTCGAGGCCACGGAGCTGTTCGGACGCGAGGTCATTCCAGCGTTCCGATGAGCCCCGCGTGCGACCTCCCTCCACGCATCCAATGACCTCTCAACCGTTCGCGCTGAGGCTCTCGAAGCGCGCCCCCGGAGAACCCCGATGCCTACGTACGACGAAGCACTGAATCTCTTCGAGAAGCGACGCACCGCCTGGCTGCGGGAGGACGTTGATGCGTATCTTGCACTGTGGGCTGACGACATGAGCTTCCAGTCACCCGTCCATCCACAACCCCTCGACCGCGCGGCGTTCGGCGATCTGATCCGCCAGTCGGCTGCCTTCTCACGGCCGCTGCGTTTCGACTTCGATCACATCGCCGTACATGGCGCGATGGTGTTGGCGGAGTGGACCATCGCCATCGAGCGGCGCGACAGCCGCCAGCACATCGAGTGGCGCGGCATGAGCGTGGCGGAAATCCGGGATGGGTTGATCGTGACGTGGCGGGAGTACTGGAATCCGCTCGCAGTCGTGCCCGCAGCGTGACATGCCCGCAGCGTGACCTTGAAGGCACGAGAGCCGTGTGGTACCCAACCCCTCTCGTCGTGCGATCCACTCACCCTTCGATGTGCGGGCGTTCACGACGTTGACCGACGTGGTCCCCGGTAGCTCAGTCGGTAGAGCGTTCGGCTGTTAACCGAAATGTCGCTGGTTCGAATCCGGCCCGGGGAGCTGGCAAAAGCAAGGGGTTGGCCTCGCAAGGGGTCAGCCCCTTTGGGCCTCTGTGCGGGACGTGTGCGGGGCTTCGGGGGCACCGGCGTCACGAACACCCCGCCCCATCAGGTGCCCCGCGTGCGGCGACCGTCACGCCGTCGCGGCGCGATGCACGTTCGCCGAGCCGTCCCCGTGCTGTGATGCGCCCGGCAGCAATCACCTGCACGTGCTCTGCAGCCAGTACGGAGCGGAGCGCGTCGAGCTGCTCAGTGGCCGCGAGCTGGCGTGGTTGGCCAGTCCGAACTAGACTCGAAGATGAGTTGCCGCAGCCTGAACGTCGCATCCAGGGCGGCCCGGAGTTTTGCCAAGAAAAAAGGGGAAGGTGAGATGAAATATACGTGGAAGGTAATCCACGAAGTCGTGGGGAAGTTAGAGGGAGCACTGAACGCGCTGCAGAAGGACGGTTTCGAAGTGTACCGAATACTGCCGGCGGGGGAGATGGGAACGACGCTGGAGATGGGGGCAACATTTGTGGTGGTCGGGCGGAAGGAAGCAGTAACCGCAACGCCAGTACGCTAGCCTCCGGTCCCGTGCTGACGAATGCAGATGCTGAATTTGAACTAGGGCCTGTGGCCAGCGTCACTTCTATGGTCCGCTCCCCGTTGGGTCGCTCCGGGCTGCCAAGTCCGACAGGCGGCTAGATACTCTCTTAGATTTTCAAGCCCGGACACCGAGGCCCAAAGACGGACAGTACCGCTCCGAGAGCTTTCCTTGGGAAGCGGTGACATGGGCGGTTGTGGCGAGCGCGGTCAGTGCAACGGGTCCACCGCAGACTCGGGATGAGCCCATCAGGATTGATTTCAGCTCGAAGCGCCGCGTTGCTCAAACAGGGCTCCCAACGAAATGCAGGGTGATCGACGCCGGGGGGGCCGTGGCGCCGTTCACAACGGGGGGACGGCTTCAGGAAGCGGGGCAGGCCGTCAGGGCGTTATTCACGGCTGCGATGATCTCATTGATCGTGATGTCGCCGCCCCCGTCGGCATCCCCCGCGGTGCAACTCGAGACGTTCGCAGTGTCGAGCGCGATGTTCACCATTGTGATGAGCTCGTTGACGAGGACCTCGCCGTCGCCGTTGCAGTCGCCGAGACAGGGCTTGGGAGTGTTGGTAGGTGTGGGCGTCGTCGTCGTTGGTGTCAATGAGGCTGTCTTGGTTGGAGGCGGCGTCGGCGTGGGTGTCAGCGTTGCCGTCGACGTCGGTGTCCGTGTCGTTGTTCCTGTCGCGGATGCTGTCGGTGGAATGGGGGCGGTCGCGGTAACCGTACGTGTTGGAGATGACGTACCACCAGGTGGCGGCGTTGCGGTTGGCGTGGGCGAAGGTGTGGGTCCAACTTCGATAATGAATAGGCTCACTGCGCTCACTCCCCCACTCGTGTCACGCAGGCGGACACTCACCAGCGTGTCGCCAGCGTGAAATGCGATCACGGGAACAATCGGCGCGCAGAATTGGACCGTGGAAGACAGAAACTTGAATTGAAAATCACCCGTGACGGGCGAGAACGTGCAAGCATCGTCCACGGTACGCCCCATCTTCCGCTGCATTCCATCAACGAAGCGGCAGGCGAAGTCGTCGATCGCAGCGGCGTTTTGTTCGGTGTCAGCGAAGCTTGGCGTGGGAATCGCGGCGACACCACCAACAAGATCGTCACATACAGCCGGGCTACCGTCGCCGAGAGGATGGTCCACCTGCACTTGCAGGTCAGGAAAGAGGCTGGGGCCGGCCGCCAGGGTACTTGTCCCAACGGGATGCGATGACCCAGGGCGACCCTCGATCACAAGAGTGAATCCAGAGCCGCCAGGCAGCTGATAGACGGCGACGCCACCACCGTTGGTGCCGCTGGGAACCAACGGTATGCCGTTCGCGTTGAGAACGCCGATGTAGTTAACGAAGGGACCGTTCTGTGCCCGCGCCGCAGTGACTGGCAACACCAGTGCCACGAGCACGGAAGCTACCAGCAGACACTGAATTTGAAGTTTGAACTCCATATCGTCGGTGGCCTCGCAAGGGTGCCGACTGATAGCACAGCTTGACTACCGCGTCGCATTTCGGGCCACTTCCACTTGCGCGCACTCGGCAATCCGTGATGAAGCGTAGCGTCATGACCACCCCAGCATACAGCCGGCTGTACGGATACACCGGCGTGGTCTTCATGATCATCGGTGCCGCATTCTTCCCGGCTTTCATCGGATTCCTAGTGCTCGGTCGTTCGCCGGTTCCGACCAACGCGGTCGGGCACTACTTCGTCGCCTTCGCAGCGAGCGCGATGATCGGCTGGGGTTGGAGTCTGCGCGCCGCGGCGAGCGATGCGGCGCTCCGTCGGCTGCTGGCTATTCCCACCGCGACTGGGATGGCGCTGATGGGTCTGTACCGCATCATCATCGTCGTCGCGAGCGCCGACGTCCGCGCCTGGGCGGGCTGGGTACCAGCAGTCGAAGCCGTGGCCTGCGCCCTCCTCACCGTTGCCTTCGCACGGACAACACGTACGAGGTAGAGATCAACCGGCAGAGTGGCGATCCTGTCCTCGGACACCCGGGCGATACGCGTGCCGCTCAGACAGGAATCAGAGCGCGCACCTCGCTTCACAGGATCAGACGGCGAACGGAGGCAAGCGGTGCAGCCCGGACAGCGGGAATACTACGAGCGGCTTCAGTCGTTTCGCGGCTTCGGGGTCCTGATGGTCGCCTTCTACCACTGTCAGGGCATCATCGGTGGCGAGCTACCGATGCGCCTGGCGCCGGAGCGCGGCCAAGGGACAGCGCAAGTTCTCACGCACTACGTCTCACTGGCTGTATTCAACGGCCACGCCGCGCTCATGGCGTTTTTCGTGCTCAGCGGCTTTGTCCTGACGTTGTTGCTACGCAGGGGCCCACAACGCGCCGCACCCGCCATTTTCGCGTTCTTCACCGGTCGGCTCTTCCGGATCGTGCCTGCGAATGCGGTCGCCGTACTGGTCGCTGTCGCGATTGTGGCGATCGCTGGCGAGGCGCCGCAGGCACGCGTGCCGCCGCCGTGGGATTGGTCGCGCATCGTGGCTAACATGGCGTTGGTCGAGACAACGATCAACCCGGTGGCCTGGAGCCTGACCGTCGAGCTGCTGACCATGCCATTCATTGTCGGCACGTATCTCACCACCCGTCGCTGGGGTCCGAAGCCCCTGGTTGTTGCGGGGGCAGCGACGTTGGTGCTGTCGTTCGCGCCGAGTTGGATCGGGTATCGGCCGCTCGGGCGCAACCTGTTTGCGTTCTTCATCGGTATGCTGGTGGCAGAGCTCGGGCCGCGACTCGCCAGCGGCATCACACGTCGACAGGCCGCAGCCTGGTTCTTCTTGGCTCTTGTCCTGTGGGTTCCCACGCGCGCCCTGCTTGGCCGATGGTCACACTTCGCGTCGGTCGCGGAAGCCTTTGCGGCCGCGAGCATGATGGCGCTGATGGTCTACGGGCCGCGCTTGTCCCAATACTGGCTGTTCGAGCTTCGCCCGATCCTCTGGCTCGGCGAAATCTCGTATAGCCTCTATCTGTATCATTCTCTTCTCATGGGGTGGTTCGCGTTCCCGGCCGACGGTCCAGTGTTCGTCCGGCTGGGCGGGTGGGCGCCGCTCGGCGCACTGTTCGTCGCCTGGGCCGTGACTATCGCGGCGGCGATTCCCGCCGCCTGGCTATCATACGAGGCTGTAGAGCGGGTCAGCGTCGGTGTCGGCCGCGTCTGTACACGGCGTTTGCTTGACGCCGCTGCGCCGCTGGCGCTCCGGCGCGTGCGTAGCGACACATGAGATGGCACCGCGTCGGAGGAGGCGCGCGCGTCCATCCGCGCTTTTCTTGTGCGTCCTCTCAATTCGAAAAAGGATTGACTCGCGCAAAGCCGCAAAGGGGCCAAGGACAACGCACTGAGAGCGATCGCCGCCGTAACGTCCACGCTCACGGAGATGAGATTCACCGAAAGGAATTTGAGCTCTGATTATTGGTTGCCCTTCTTAGCGGCTTGGCCCCTTTGCGCGAGAACTATTTTAACATTGGGGTTGGCTCTCCACGGCGCGCAACAGAAAGGCATAGACGGTGTCGTGAACGCCTTGTGAGTCCGACTCTCGTGGTCCAGCGACGTTCAGCACGCGGACGTTCTCCCGTTGGAGCCACGCCCGCAATTGGGACAGAGTGGCGTGCTCAGTCGCCAACCGTCACTGCAAACGCGCCCTCTGGTCCCATTCCGAACCACGAGCCCAACCACGCGGCCCAGTACTTCTTGGCGAGCAATGTCTTCACACGCTCCAGCTGTTTCGCGTCGACAATCTGCTGCGCTTGCCCCTTGAAGATTTGGCCAGCGATATCGAGTTCGACGTGGCCGTTCTTCATCACGTTGCGCGGCCAGTCCCGTTTCATTTTCAACGTCGCGAGATACACCGTCTCTCCATCGACAAGGAACCATGTGGTGACGATGTGGCGCCTACCAGTCTTGCGCCCGAGCGTCGTGAGTCGGAGCGTACTGCGGTCCTTCAACGGGGCGAGACGCTGCTTCAGCGATTCTATGGCCATTTGTGACGACCGACTATCGCAGGCCGTGAGCAGGTACAAGGTAGGTGGTAGCAATCGGTAGACTGGACGACCGAGGTCTACTCACTGAAGGGATGCTCCCCGTGTCTGAGATGAATCCAGCAGCCATCCGAGCGCTTGGCGTCGCTTTCGCCCTTCTGGCACTTGGAGTAGGGTCCGCGGTGCGCGCCATCTTTTGTGTAAGCAGCCTGTCGGACTTGCTAGCCAGCAGCGACCCAACGGGGAGCGGACCATAGAAATGACGCTGGCCGCAGGCCCTAGACCGGGGAGACCGATGAGTCTTGAGCAGCCAACCAGTCCCGCGACGGTGACCGATCCCGTCTGCGGCATGAGCGTGAACCCCGCCACCGCCAAGGGCGGCTCGGCCGTTCACGACGGCCGGACCTATCACTTCTGTAGCCCGCGTTGCCGCGACAGATTCCGCACCGAGCCCCATCGCTACCTGACAGCGGACGCCGCGACGCTGAGCCAAACATCAGTATCCGCGGGCGCCGCAACCTACACGTGTCCCATGCACCCAGAAGTCATCCGTAACGCGCCGGGCTCCTGCCCGCTCTGCGGCATGGCACTCGAGCCGGTGACAGGCACAGCAACAGATGAACCGAATCCAGAGCTCACAGACATGACTCGCCGATTCCGGGTCAGTGCCCCGCTCGCCGCGACCGTGCTGGTCATGTCGATGTCCGAGATGTTGCCTGGCCAACCGCTGCACCACGCGCTCGGCGCGCACGCGCTCACATGGGCGCAGTTCGCGCTCGCCACCCCTATCGTCCTGTGGGCCGGTCGCCCCTTCTTCGAGCGTGGCTGGGCGTCGCTCGTCAACCGCAGTCTGAACATGTTCACGCTGATCGCCATCGGCACCGGCGTCGCATACGTGTACAGCGTGGTCGCCACACTCGTGCCGGGTCTCTTCCCGGAATCGTTTCGCGGCCACGGCGGGACCGTCGAGGTGTACTTCGAGGCCGCCGCCGTGATCACCGCACTGGTACTGATGGGTCAAGTGCTCGAGCTGCGCGCCCGCAGTCAGACCAGCAGCGCGATCAAGGCGTTGCTCGGCCTCGCTCCGAAAACGGCGCGACGCTTGAACGACGATGGAACGGAAGAAGACGTGCCGCTCGACCGGGTGCAAGTGGGTGACCGGTTGCGCGTCCGCCCGGGTGAGAAGGTTCCAGCAGACGGTGTGGTGATCGAAGGCACGAGTGCGGTCGACGAGTCCATGGTCAGCGGTGAGCCGGTTGCTGTCGAGAAGGCTCCAGGCGATCACGTCACCGGCGCCACCATCAACGGCAGCGGCAGTTTCGTGATGCGTGCCGAGCGCGTCGGCAGCGCCACGCTGCTGGCGCAGATCGTCCGCATGGTGAGCGCGGCGCAGCGCAGCCGTGCGCCCATCCAGCGGTTGGCAGACATCGTGTCATCGTATTTCGTCCCCGCGGTCGTCGGTGTCGCCGCGCTGACCTTCATCGTCTGGAGTCTCATCGGCCCTCAGCCCCGCCTGGCGTATGCGCTCGTCAACGCGGTGGCGGTACTCATCGTAGCGTGTCCGTGCGCGCTCGGACTCGCGACGCCGATGTCGATCATGGTCGGCACCGGACGCGGCGCAACCGCCGGTGTGCTGATCAAGAACGCCGAAGCACTGGAGATACTCGAGAAGGTCGATACGGTCGTGGTCGACAAAACCGGCACGCTCACCGAAGGCAAGCCGCACCTGTCGTCGGTGATCGCCGTGCATGACTGGACGGAGGCGCAGCTGCTCCGCCTGGCCGCGAGCTTGGAGCGCGCCAGCGAGCACCCGCTGGCGGGGGCGATTGTCGCCGGCGCGCAAGCGCAGCAGGTTGAGCTGGCAGCCGTCACCGAGTTCCGTTCGCTGACCGGAAAGGGAGTCATCGGCACTGTCGATGGGCACACCGTCGCCGTTGGGAACCGAGCCCTGCTCGAAGAACTGCGCCTCCCCGAAGGTGAGTTGATGGCGCCGGCGCAGGACCTGCGCCGCGACGGGCAGAGCGTCATGTTCGTGGTGATCGACGGCGTCCCCGCGGGCCTGCTTGGCGCAGCGGATCCGATCAAGGCATCCACGCCTGAAGCCATCCGCATGCTCCACGACGCCGGCGTACGCATCGTGATGCTGACCGGCGACAGCCGCACCACCGGTGAGGCCGTGGCGCGGAAGTTGGGGATCGATCAAGTGCAGGCCGAGGTGCTGCCCGATCAAAAGGGAGAGATCGTCAAGCAACTGCAGGCCGAGGGGCGCGTCGTGGCGATGGCCGGTGACGGCATCAACGACGCGCCGGCGCTGGCACAGGCGCAGGTTGGTATCGCGATGGGCACCGGCACCGACATCGCCATCCAAAGCGCCGGCGTCACACTCGTGAAGGGCGATCTGCGCGGCATCGCCAAGGCCCGCCGCCTGAGCCAGGCGACCATGCGCAACATCCGCCAGAATCTTTTCTTCGCGTTCGTCTACAACGCCCTCGGTGTGCCGATCGCCGCCGGTGTGCTCTATCCGTTCTTTGGCGTCTTGCTCAGCCCGATGATCGCTAGCGCGGCGATGAGCCTGAGCTCCGTGTCAGTGATCAGCAACGCGCTGCGGCTGCGCAACGCGGAGCTGTGACCAAGCCGCTAGAGGTCTTCGAGCGCAGAAACTCATCGCGCTTGAGTCAAGTTTGCGAGGGCAGCCCATAGCGACCAACGGGAGCGGGCCATGGAAAGGACGCTGGGCGCAGCCCGCTAGTAGTATGTCGGGCTTGGCAGCCCGAAGCGACCAACGGGAGCGGGCCACAGAAAGGACGCCGGCCGCAGGCCCTAGGATCCGACCCGGCCGTAGCGATGC
>JBGQHM010000057.1:0-25480 GCA_041497995.1 Binatia bacterium
ATCGTCGCTGCGCAGAGCCTCGGCGTCGCACACCCGCCCGGATTTCCGTTCTACGTCCTGCTCGCACATGCAGCGACGTGGTTGCCGATCGGCAACGTCGCGGAGCGTGTGAACTTCGCGTCCGCATTCTTCGGTGCGCTCGCGGTTGCTGTCGTTGCCCTGGTGGCCGCCGAAGCGCTGCGGCCGACGCCGGCGCGACCTGGTGGCAAGAAGAGAGTGCCAGCCGATGTCGCTGCCGACGATGCCACGGCAATCGTCGCCGTGTTGGTTGCCGCGCTGCTCCTGGCCTGCTCGCGCACACTGTGGTCGTACGCGACGTTGGCGGAGGTGTACACGCTGAACGCGCTGCTGATCCTGCTCGCCGTCTTCCTGATGCTGCGGTGGCGTCGGGAAGCGCTCGACGCCGCAGCACGCCGTGCCGTGCCGGAGTCAGCGACTCCCGACCGGCTCCTGTACGCAGCAGCATTCGTGTTCGGCCTCGGCCTCTGCGTGCACCACGTCACGGTGGCGTTGTTGCTGCCGGCGCTCGCGCTGCTCGTCTTTGCGACCGCGGGCTGGCGATTCTTCGCTAGCCGGAAACTCGCCTACGCCGCGTTGTACGCCTGCGCCGGCTTGTCCGTGTACGTGTACTTGCCGATCGCGGCGTGGCGCGAAGCCGGGTTGAACTGGAGCGACCCGAGTACGCTGCAGCGTATCTGGTGGCACCTCACCGGCCGGCAGTACCAAGCGTACTTTTCATTCTCACCCGACGAGCTCGGCAAGCAGGCGGTTGCCTTCGCGCGCCACCTCGGACGCGAGTTCGGCCCGTGGTGGTGTCCAGCCGGACTCGTCCTGAGCGTCGTCGGTGTGCGTGCGCTGTTCCGGCGAGACCGCGTCCTGCTGGGTTTTCTCGGGCTCGTCGTGACCTTCAACGTCGCCTACACATTGGGGTACGCCATCGCCGAGGACATGGACGCGTACTATCTTCCCACGTTCATCGCCGCGACGATCGCCGCTGGCGTCGGCGCGCAGCAGACACTGCGATGGGCCAGCATGCGGGCGGCGCGGTGGCCGCATGCTCCGCGGGTCGCCGCTGTCGCGCTCTTGCTCGTGCCGGTCGTGGCGCTGGCTGGGAACTACCCGTTCAACAACCGCCGCCACTACTGGATCGCGCGCGACTACGTCGACAACATCCTGCACAGCGTCGAACCCAACGGGATGGTGCTTACGCTCGACTGGCAAGTGTGCTCGCCGTTGCTCTACTCGCGCACCATCGAGCAGCAGCGGCGTGATGTGACGGTGATCGACATCAATCTGCTGCGGCGTAAGTGGTACTTCGACTACTTGCGGCGCGAGTACCCCGAGCTGATGGAGAAGACGCGCGATGAGGTCGACGCGTTTCTGGAAGATCTCACCCAAT
The DNA here is from genome assembly GCA_041497995.1 of Binatia bacterium. Taxonomy (GTDB): domain Bacteria; phylum Desulfobacterota; class Binatia; order HRBIN30; family HRBIN30; genus DATKMS01. The sequence goes on from JBGQHM010000057.1 coordinate 1,400, forward strand.
GGGAGCAGGACCCGGAGCTCTACCAGCGCGATCTCGCTCTCAACCGGCGCATCGACACGCGCTTCCACGACATGATCATGGCGTTCGTGCGCGAACACATGCGCACCGGACCGGTCTACATCACGCAGGACATCGCGCTGAATCGGAACACGCAGGATGCCCTGCTGACGCAAGCGTTGGCCGCGGCATATCAACTGGTGCCCCAGGGCCTAGTGTTTCAGCTCGTGCGCGAGCGCACCTTCCATGACCCGACGGAGGCGCCGCTCCGCACGCGCGGTCTGGCCGACGGCACGCTGCGCTTCGAGCTCGATGATGTTGTGCGGCAGAAGGTCTTCCCGGTCTACGTCTCGATGCTCTACAACCGCGGCCGCTACCTCTCGTTGTACGGGCAGCACGCCCGCGCGGTCGAAGCGTTCAAGCAAGCGCTCGCGCTTGATCCGTCGTTCGCGCCCGCACAGAGCGCACTCGCCGGCAGCCTCAAGGCTTTGCACAACGCGGGGTCTGGTCCGCATTGAATTGTACGTCGCGTCATACCGCGGAGAACGCAGCCGGGTACTCAACGACCCCGCGGACGCCCGTCAGAGCACCCGGCGTGAGCTCTTGCACCATGAAGGCCGCGTCCGGATACGGCGCCTCCAGACCCTTCGCGCTCGCGGACAAGAACCCGAAGCGCGGATAGTAGCGCGGGTGACCGACCACGATGACGATCTGGTGGCCGAGTCGCCGACACGCGTCCAACCCAGATCGAATCAGCGCCGAGCCGATGCCTTGGTGGTGGCGCTCCGGAAGAACCGCCATCGGTGCCAACGCTAGTGCAGGGACATCACGTCCAGGTGTCCGGATGTGGATGCGACTGAAAAGAATGTGCCCCACGACTTGTGCTGCGTCGATCGCGACCAGCGAGAGCTCGGCGATGAAGGCGGGAGACGAGCGGAGCAAGTCGATCAGTCGCGCCTCGTTGTCGCGCCCAAACGCCTGCGCGTTGACCGCGTGAATCGCTGCGCGGTCACTTGCCTGCTCGGCGCGAATGATCATGTTTGGAACATTACCAACCTAGCGCCCTCGATCAGGCAGGGCTGCCAGCTTGATGCGCGCCAAAGCGCGGCCAATCAAGCCGGGCGAGATGGCGCGGAGTAGCGTCACGGCACGGAACCGCCGCGGGATGATGACCGATATCTCACCACGTGCCAGCGCCTGCATCGTGGATCTGACGAACACATCCGGGTTGATGAAGCTGCCACTCGCGCTCTTCGGCAAACGCGCCAGCACCTCGGGCGTGAACATCTCCGTCCGCACCAGCGCCGGATGCACGACCAACACGTGAATCCCCAGCGGTGCAAGCTCATAGGCCAGCGCCTCGCAGAGCCCGGTCAACGCGTACTTCGACGCCGAATAGGCCGCTTCGTCAGGCTGCGGTGTCACGCCGGCCAAGGAAGAGATCTCGACGATCCAGCCGGCGCGGCGCGCCCGCATCAGCGGCAGCACGCTCTTGATCCAATAGACCGCGCCCATGTAGTTCGTCTGCATCATCCGCTCGATGTCCTCGACATCGTGGTCCTTGAAGAGGATGTGCCGCCCGTATCCGGCGCTGTTGATCAGCAGATCGATCCCGCCCCATCGTCCGACGATGTCGCGGCACGTCGTCTCCACCGCCGCACGGTCGGACACGTCGCAGACGTGCACGGACGCTTCGCCACCCGCCTGGACGATCGTCTGTGAAAGTTGATCGAGACGTTCTTGCCGGCGCGCGACCAGAGCGACACGTGCGCCGCGGCGTGCCAGCTGGCGCGCGAACTCGGCGCCAATTCCGCTGGACGCGCCCGTGATCGCTGCAATCTTGTTCTTGTAGTCGACTAATCCTGCCATGAGACCTCCCGTCTGCTTTGGGTCAACGTTGTGATCTCGTCCGGACCGCTCGCTCTTGGACGTGCGGAGTCAGACCGAACCTGGGACCAATGCCAGTAACCTTAAGGACCGTCCGAGGTGGCAGGCACCCTTCGAGACGGCCGCTGAGAGAATGCGGCCTCCTCAGGGTGAGCGGTAACTTGTTCCGTTGCAATGGTTTCCCGCTCATCCTGAGGAGGCGTCGTCTTTTCAGGCGCCGTCTCGAAGGATGCGATCTTGGCCAGACGCCGCTTAAGTCGCTGGCATTAAGCCGAGGGCCAGCTTCGCAGCGCGGTGCCATTGCTTCACCACGTCGTTCCCAACATCTCGGGATTCGCCGCAACATATTGCAAGAACCACTGGATCAGACCATCCCAGACACGCAAGTCGCCCGGAGGCTTGAGGGACCAGCCCAGCTCGTCAAGAGTCCAATTGAGCTTCGCGCTGTTACGCACCATGGAGGTGGTCACCCAGTTCGACTCGTTGTCCTTACCTCCGCGTGATACAGGCACCACATGGTCGACGGTCGGGGAAAGCTCCCAATATGCTGGGTGTGTGGCATCGGTCTTCCAGTTCAGGTGATATGGAAACTCGACCGGCAGCACCGTGGACAAAATGCGGAGCGCCGGGAGAAAGATGAGGCGTTCACCGGTGTAACGGTCCAAGAATCCGTCTCGGACAAAGATTCGGGTGGACTCGTTCGGCCCATACTCCCGCTTGGTAGTCGGCTTGGGCGCGAAGGGATAGTCGCGCTTCAGGGTGCTTGTTGCAACATCGAGTGCGCCGAGCGAGACGGCACGGCACACTGACGCTATCGCGGCGCTCTTGTCGATCATGGCTTCTCCATCGACCCAAGAGGAAGGTCTAGTGCTTTGACGCACACGGCGTGCTCTTCGCCGTCGTTCGGAGCGACTGGTTGGCAGAGCACTCAACCTCATGTTGAGTCACGACGCCTCATCATAATGCAATCGCTTCTGAACCAGGGCTTCGATCTCAGCGAGCTTCGAATCAACTTGCTGGCGAACTGCCGCCAAAGCGCGGCTGGTGAGTTCCTCGCTCATTCCACGCTGTCCGATTTCTGCATCGCTCAACGCAGCGCGAAGAATATCGTCGATCTCGGTAAAGCGATCTCGCAAATCGGAGCTCATGAAGATGCGGTTCAGGATGATGTAGTTATGAAATTCAGCGACTCGGCCCTTCGCCTCAGCGAGCTGCTGCCAGAATACTGCTTCGCTGTAATACTGCAGCTTGTTGATAACCAGAAGCAGTTGTTCCTTCTGGAACTCAGCGAGCGTGCAAGTGGCCACAAACTCCCTCAACTGTGGTTCGGACATGCGGTCGAAGTCAGGATACTGCTTAAGGCGCGAGACGACGGCAGCCACATGGCCCAACGCGTCATTGAGCTTGGCCCAGGCTACCGGTAGAACCTCGAACTCCTTCTCGTGCACCTTTGCTGCCACTGCAGGTTGAGCCCGAAGTTACCGGTGGAGAGCGGCAGCACCTGACTGTTCACGAATGCGCCGTTTTGAAACTGTCCGAATGAGAAGTTCGCGTAGGCGTTGGTGTCGATGTAGTTCGTCTGATCGATCACACCCGCGAGAGCAACGACACGTCTGTCCGCGAATGCTTGTTGCCACGCCAGCTCCGCGACCGCCACGCCGTAGAGGCCCCACACACTCGCGGCTGGATCGGTGACGGATGCAACGCATCCACCGGTGTGGTCCGCCGGCTCGCCGCACCCAGTGCCGCTCCGCCGTACAGCTCGCCGCTGACCCAGCCCGCGGTGCCGCTGTGGAGCTCGTGGAAGACCGTCTGCTTGAAGAAGAAGTTGTAGGAGTAGTAGCCGAGATCGTGCGCCGACGGTGGCGTGTGCGTCAGCGTCACGTATTCGAGCGCCTGCGCCAGGTAGTAGTGGAATCCGTAGTCGGCGAGCGTGTACTTGAGTCGCTGCACGCCGCGCGACACCGGGTCGCTGGCGAACAGTGCTCCCGGCTGTACGGCGGTGTTGCCGTACTCGTCCAAGCCGGAGAGGTAGGGCGCCAAGCCCGGCTGCTTGGACGAGAACCACTCCACTCCTTCATCGCCGCCGCCGCGCAATCGACCGGCGCGCATGTCGGAGGCCTTCGTGCCGCGCCGTACCGCGGGCACCTGACGCTGCTCTGCGCCCGGCGTTGGAAGCTCGGGTGATTCCTCAGGCGCCGTCTCCACCGGGTTGCCGAGGGCATCGGGAAACACGAGCGCGTCATCGCGTGGCGTCGGCGTTACCTCTGGACCTGCGTCCAATTGAGCGCGCGCGACTTGCGTCAGAAGGAGGACGACACCCAGTGCGACGGCGACCGCGGTGCAGAGCCGAGGTTGGTGAAGTGAGATCATCGAACCAGGCCGCACCAACAGTCTATCCAGGAGATCAACGCACGACAGATGCCAGCAGAAGGGGCCTCGTCCCAGCCGATAGGGAACCTCACGCCTCGTGCACTGAGTGCTGCCGGTGCGTTGAGAAGAACTGCTGCAACGCCGCCGCCACCCCGCGCCGGTCCGCGATGAGTCGGCGCGCTGGGGGAAGGGAGTCGAGGAAGATGCGGCCGTATGGCTTGCGCACGATGCGGCTGTCGAGGAGGACGACGGCGCCGCGGTCGGTGCGGGAACGGATCAGCCGTCCAAAACCTTGCTTCAGCTTGATCACAGCTTGCGGCACGGTCTGCTCGGCGAAGGCGTTACCACCGCGCGCCGTGATGGCTTCGACGCGCGCTTGCTCGATCGGCTCGGTCGGGACGCGGAACGGCAGGCGCGTGATGATCACGCAGCGCAACGCATCGCCGCGCACGTCGACACCTTCCCAGAAACTGTCGGTGGCGAACAGCACGGCGCCCGGCTCGTCGATGAAGCGTCGCAACAGTAAGTGACGGTTGGTGTCGCCCTGCTGCAGCACGGTCAGCCCGCGCGCGCGTAGCTCGGGTTCGAGCGCGCGCATGGCGCGGTTCAGCGCGCCGTACGCGGTGAAGAGCACGAAGGTCCCGCCTTGCGTGGCACGCAGCGTCTCGTTGATGACTTCGTGCGTGGCCGCCTCGTAACGCGGGTCGTTCGGCTCCGGAAGATCGCGCGGAATGGCCAGCAGCGCTTGCTGTTCGAAATCGAAGGGCGACTCGACGCGCAGCGTGCGCACGCGATCGTGGTCCGAGAGGTCGCTCAAGCCGAGGCGGTCGTGCACGTAGTCGAACCGTTGGTCCACCGCCATGGTCGCCGACGTCAACACGACCGTCGGGAACTGCTCAAAGAGCGCTTTGCGGAGCAGCGGACCGACGGCGATCGGTGCCGTGTTGAAGGCGATCGACTTGCCTGTCCGGGGCCGGTAGCGCGTTTCGATCCAACGGCAACTATTCTCATCGTCGTCGACGAAGGTCAGCAGCGCGCCACCAAACTCGGCGACGCGGCCTTGCAGCGCCCGCAGCTCGGTGCCGAGGAAGAGCACCTGCTTGCCCGCCGCCTCGGAGAGCTGATCGAGACGATCGCATACGCCGTCGAAGTCCTGGGCAAACGCCGACAGCGCAGCACCTAACCGCGTCAGCCAGCTCTCGACGCGCTCCCAGTAAGGGAGCGTGCAGAAGCTGGGCACGACGCGGATCTTCTCGTCGACGCCGGCGGCGATCTCGTGCCCGAGCATGTCTTCGAGACCGGTCAGGAGCTCGGTAAAACACTGCTCGGCATCGACCAGGAGGCTCGCCCGATGTGGCAGCAGCCGTTCCTCGATCCAGCGCACCGCGCCCTCCGCGGCGGGTTGATCGTCGGGTGCGTCGATCGATTCGAGCGCCATCGTCAAGGCCGGCAGCAAGCCTTTGCTCTCGTGCTTCAGGCTGCGCAGGCGGCCGAAGGTGCGTTCAATCGCGGCGTAGCTCAAGCGCGTCCCGAAATAGTTGGTGGCAACGTCTTCGAGGTGATGCGCCTCGTCGATGATCACGCGTCGGGCGGGCGGCAGGACGGCGTTCTGCGTGTAGCTGCCAAGCTCATCGCGCAGCGCCAGATCGGCCATCAGCAGATGGTGATTGGCCACGATGACGTCCGCCTTGGCTGCAGCGCGCCGCGCTTCGTAGAAGAAGCAGCTCGAGTAGTAAGGGCAGCGCGCACGCAGACAATTGTCGTTCTCGGAGACCACGTGCTCCCACACTTCTTGCCGTGGCCGCACCGGCAAGTCGCTCAAGCTGCCGTCCGCGGTGCGCTTCGCCCACGCCAGCAGCTCAGTCAGCTCACGCTGATGCTCGTCCTCAACCAACAGGTTCCCCTGCGCTGTCGCCTGCGCCGCTTTGCGACGACACAGGTAGTTGCCGCGGCCCTTCACCAGCGCCGTCGTGCATTCGAGGCCGGCGTGTTGCGTGAGAAACGGGAGGTCCTTCTTAATGAGCTGCTCTTGCAAGTTGATGGTGTGCGTCGACACCAGCACGCGCTCGCGATTCAGCAGGCTCCACGAGATCGCCGGGAGCAGGTAGGCGAGCGACTTGCCGGTGCCTGTCCCTGCCTCGACCGTGAGCGTCGTATCATCATTGAACGCAGCGGCAACTGCTTCGAGCATCTGCATTTGCTGTGGCCGTTGCTCGTAGCCCTCGAGCCGTGCAGCGATGACGCCGCCGGGAGCGAGCAAGTCGGCGGCGTGTTCCGGCGCGAGCCGTTGCGGTGCGTTGGCTCGGTGCGGCTCGACGATGACGTAGAGCTCGGTGACTGCGTTGTTGACGATGTAGGCGCCGACGGCGTTGTTCCCCAATACCGAGGCGACGGACAGATCCGCGTCCGATGGTATCAACGTCCCACTCGGGTGATTGTGAATGACGACTTCCCCCGGGCGCGGCACCTGCAGCAATGCCGGCACGGCGTGCTGGTTGCCGCGTGCGAGCACGCGTACCGACGTGATCAGAGCGCGGTCATCGAGCGTGCCCAGCAAGAAGACTTCATTGCCTCCCGCGTCGGCAATAGCGGCGCGCAACGCATCCGCGGCGGGGCGGGTGAAACACTCTTCGATGGTGGCTGGCACGCAGCGCACCGTACCAGGCGTGGCGCGCGCTGTCAGCCGCACGCAGATCGACGCGGAAACACAACGCCATCGTCGGCCGGTCCGCTTCCCGTTCCAGTGACGCTATTGAGAAAGCCGGTCGCCGTCACCCGGCCGTTCTTCTACGCGATGGGCTGCGTCGATCCCTGGCTCTGCGTGCCGACGCCGAAGGTGAACTCGTAGGCACTGAACCACGACTCGTCGATGATGGTGCCGCGATCGGCTCTGCCGCTTGCTACGCACCTGCTGTCACTCGTCAATCGACCATCACGATCTCATCACGTCCAACTCGGAACATTCGGAACTACGTCCCTCATCGGCTCTTCCGGACGGCGTGCAGCTTCGCCTTCGCTCACACATGGCGAGCTGGTGTTCGCGGGCGCCATCGAGGCGGGCGGCACTCCACCCCTTCTTGAACCCCGGCTCGCCTTTCCACTTGCCGCTATCGGCCACTGGCCGCACCACGAGCGCGTGCACTTGCTGCCCTCGTGCTTGTGCCCCTCGTCGAAGATGCGCGGGTTCCCGTCGCGCAGGTCGATCTCGCGCGAGCCGGTGATCACGGTGAACGAGCGGTCGAGCGCGCGGTAGCGGCCCGCGACGGTGAAGGCGCAGTAATGGGCGTCCGAGCGATCGTCCAGGCGATAGCACCGCTCGGGGATCTACGAGATACCCGCCGCCGCCGCGATCCGGTCGAGGGCGTTCTTCGTCAGCGCCACCTCGTCCTTCTTCTGCGGGTCGGGACAGTACACCTCGTTGGCGGCGACGTCCGGGTTCACGAGGATGCAGCGGCAGCTCACCGCGCAGAACTCCGGCACATGGTCTGGCGACGGCACCGGCGAGAGCAGCAGCACGTGGTCATTAGATCGCGTCGAGGAACTCGCGCAGCGGCTCCGGCGCGGTGAACAGTTGTGGCTTCGGCAGGTTCGCGGGCAGGTGCACCGGCTGCGCGATGCGCGCCACGGGCCGGGCCTGCTGCTGCGGGCGTTGCTGGGGCGTTTGCTGTCGGGTCGCGGTCGCGGTGGGCCGCGCCGGTTGGGATGCCATTCGTCACGTACTCCTTTCCTGTGGAATGTGAGGAACGCAGCACCCGCCCGCTTTCGAGTCGAGTGCTACGTTTCCACTGTTTACTGCGGGTCGAGCCCGGGCGGCGCCGACACACCCAACGGGATCGGGCGGCCCATCACCGGCGCGGCCGGCGTCGGATCAACCGGCGGCGGCACGGTGCCGTCCCATCCTTGCGGTGGTGGTGGCGGCGGTTCACCGTTCATGTGCGGTGCTTGGAACGGACCCCCCACGTCCTGCGGTACGGCGGCCAGCATCGGTCCGCCGTCGTTCGAGCCGGTGGCGAACACGTTGGTCAGGTGGTACGGGCCAGGTTCGTAGATATGTTCGAGCGCGAACCGCAGTTCTACGGTCGCGGCACCGGGTTGCAGATCGGCCGACGTGTCGGCCCGCGCCACCGCGATCGTCGTAGTGGCGAGGATGCCGGAGATCTGGAACGTTCCGCCGTGCGGCGCCACGATCTTGAGCGGCACCACGAGCATCGGCCCATCGGGATGCACGCCGCCCACGTCGAGGAACGCCACGTCGCCGGTGGCCACCTCGTACGTGATTATCGTGCCGCGGTGCACGCTGTTGCCCTGCGCGTCGAGCGCATCCGCCCACACGGTGACGGTGTGGCTGCCCGGTCGGTTATCGAGTTGCATGCCTTTGCGGCGCGGCCCGTCCGTGCCGCGATCCATCTGGCCGACCCGGTAGAAATCCTCGACTTCTACGGTCGGGTGCAGGTCCTTGCCACCGCGCGTGTGCATCCGCACGCCAACCGGCGGCACGGGTTCGCCTGCGTTATAGTTCGCCTTCGGCAGCGAAACGTCGAGCACGCAGTCGCCCTCCGAGGTGGCAGCCGGCGGCGGCTGATCCATATCCGCCGCCACGGAGGCACCGGGCGGTGGCTGCATTACTTTGTCCAGCGGCAGGCCGAGCCGCACGGTCTGTGCCGTCGCGGACGCGGCGTACAGCATTACGACCATCATGAGTCCGTTCTTCATGGCATCCTCCTCAGCAGTGCCAGTTACATTGCGGCGGGCCACCGTGATCGGCACGGCTGCCGGCGGTTGGGTAGTAGTAGTCGTACAGCGGGTAGTTGAACTCCGCCTGCCAGTACGGGCAGAAGCCGCCGCAGGGGTCCAGCCGCTTGTATTGCGTGCGGTACTGACCGTTCCATACGGGTTGCTGGCTGATCGCGGGCCCGCACGTCTGCGCCACCCGCGCCTGCAGGTACGCTGACACCGCGAACGCCTCGTCGGCACCGTCCGGGTTACCGCGCGTAAAGTTCGGCTTGCAGATCGCGTCCGGGCACGCCTGCGCCTGGATGCCGTGGTTCGTCGACGGCCACGGCCACCCGATGCAGTGGAAGTCGGAGAACGAGCCGAAGCAGTCGGCGCCACCCGGCCCCTGGAACGCCGGGCTGATACCCGGCGCCAAGTACGTCGGCTCCTGGTACGGGTACAGCGGCGTCCACCGCCCGCCACCGGCCGCGCCGAGGCGGTCATCGCTGTGGTTGTTGCCGCGCCAGCTACTCTCGCGCGGGTACGCATTCGCGGCCCGGTCATGCTGGCCCTGGAAGGACCAGACGGTGCCGACGCCGGTCATCGACTGCAAGCTTACCAGCCCATCCGAGTACCCGCCCGCCCACGGCGACGCCGTGGCGTTCACGGCCAGGTACGCGGCGTATAGCTGATAGTCATAGTCATGCCCGCCGTCCTCGATGATCTGCGTGCCGCTGATCGGACTGACGAGCGAGATCCAGTTCGCCACGCGCAGCGGCGTGCCGTCCGCCGCGACGGTCGGCCAGTAGCGGCCGGGCGTACCGTACATGAACCGCGTATTCCGGTCGCTCATCACGCCGGTCGTCAGCTCGTAGGTAGACACGTCGTAGGGTGCCAGCCATTCGAGAACGAAGCCGTACCACGAACCGCTGATCGACTTGGCGACGTTCGCTGCCTCGCTCCCCAGGTGCGGCGCGTGCAGCGCCATCACCGTCGACACCGCATTCATCACATAGATCACGTGGTCCCGGAGCCGGCCGCAGCCGGGATCGCGGGCGCCGTTCGCCATCTTGCACTGGCTGTTGTCGTACATCGGCACCCCTTGCGAGAAGCCCCAGCGGATGACGTTGGCGCCCATCGAGTGCGTGACAATGCCGACGTCGGTGCACCCGTTCTGTACGATGAAATTGTAGATCTGCTCGATCACGCCCTGGTGATACGGCGGCGTCGGGAACTGCCGCGGGCTGTACGGGCCGCTGCTCACGCACTGGTTCAGTGGGTCCGGGTTGTCCGAGTTCGCGTTCGTCGTGTTTACCCAGCCGTTCCACCAGTCCTTGGGCCACGGGCCGTTCATGCCGGGGTCGGTGCGGCCGGCCTGCGGTGTCCACAGGTAGGTGCAGCCCTGCCATCGCGTAATGCCACAGCCGCAGTACTGCGTGTCGAACGCTACGCTGGTGCCGGCGGTGCCGTCCGCGTGGGTCGTCAGCACGGGCATCCCATCGCACGGCTGCGCGACGGCCTGGAACTGCCCGTTGAACCAGTAGTCCTCGGCCCAGCCGGGATCGGCGAGCTCCCGGCCGCCCTTGCCGTGCACCTTCACCATGCAGAACGTCTTGGCGTGCACGGCGCTCACCATCACCAACGCCGACAAGATCGAGCTGACACTGACACCTATGCGCACCCATTTCATGGGCATCCTCCTTCTGCGCACACCACGCAAGCGCGGCGCGCGCCAGCTTGCGGTTAAAGGCTCGGCAGTCCTTGCCCCAGTAGTCCTCGCTAGGCGCTGCCGCATACAGCGTGTCCGTCAGATCCTGGACCACCTGCCGAGTCATCACCGGAGTTCAGTTCTTCGCGGACGACTTTTCGCCCTTGCTGCCCGCCTGCGCTCCGCAGCGCGCCGCCGCGATCGCCCCGACAACAAGGCCGCGAAGGCGATCCGCAGGCTGCACTCGGCATTCGCCTTTGGGGGCAGGAATTACTCCAGCGAAGGCGCGATAGCCGAGAAGCAAGGCAAGGATTACGACTCGCACGATAGATTCTGACGTCACAACACTCTTTCTGGGCTGGCCCAGGATGCTGGCTACTTGATTACATGAATTGTATACTATGAGTTATAACTCATGTCAACAACATCTATTGAGGGTGTGTGTACGCACAGGCAGCTCGTCTCGAGGCGGCTGGCGTCGGTCTCAGCACCCGTGGTATCCGTGGCAGTCTTCCTTTCTTTGGAAGCGCTGCGCGGTGGCGCGTTGCTGAGGCTGAGGTTTAGACGGTCAGGCGGCGCACGAGGGACGGGGACGACCGATGTAACAGATTCGTTGTTTCCTCCTTACCAAGGAGGGGACAAGGGGAGGTCGAACCCCGCGTGAAGCAGCCTTCCCTGGCCCTTCCTAGTGAGGAGGGGATCCGGGTCCCGGCATGGAGGCCCGCGCCACCAGAGAGTATCCCCTCACATCGGGTGCGCCGAGCCGCTGTAGCGTTCGTTGCGCAACACGATGCCGGGCAGCGCACCGGTGTGTTGGCCGTCGCGCATCAGGATCTTTCCGTTCACCACGGTCGCCGCGTAGCCGCGCGCGCCCTGGTGCAGGTGCGGGGCGCCCGTGGGGAGATCGTGGTGCACCTCGGGAAGACGTAGGTCCACCCGGTCGAAGTCGATGACGTTCAAGTCGGCGTAGGCGCTCGGGCGGACGACGCCGCGGCCGCGGATGCCCCAGAGGTGAGCGAGGTCTGACGTCAGCTTCTTCACCGCCTGCGGCAAAGACAGCAGCTTCCGCTGACGCACCCAATACGCGAGCGTGAACGTCGGGAAGCCGGAGTCGGAGGTTTGGCTGGTATGCGCGCCCGAGTCGCCGAGGCCGATCGTCGTCAGCGGGTTGGCCAGCATGGCACCCGCGGCCTCGAGGTCGTGGTTGAACAAGGGCACGATGAAGAAGTTGCGTAGGTCGTGCTCGACGATCAAATCGAGCATCACTTGGAGCGGATGCTTGCCGAGCTGCTTCCCGATCCCGACGATGCTGCGGTCCGGCGTGGTCACGTAGGTACGCACGCCGATGTCTTCGAGCGGGAACACGTTCTCGATGCGCGCCATCCCTCCGAGGATGTCACCGCTGGTCTCGCCGATGCTGGCACTCAGTCGGGCTCGCACGGCCGGATCGCGCAGCAGCACGCGCTGCTCCTCGATCGGCTTGCCGATGAGGTTGGCCGCCGCCGGGAACATCGACAGCGGCGAGAGCGACGTTCCGAAGCCGAGCAGGATGCCGACGCTGCGCACCGCCACCTGCGGCACGATGCGCGCACCGCCTTGGTTGGCAACGGTGGCGCGCTCAATCACCTCGCGCCAGACGTCGGGGTACTTGAGGTTCTGGATCAACGACAGGCTGATCGGCCGCCCGCACTCGCGCGCGACGGGGACCATCCAGTCGAACTCCTTCTCAAAGCCGTGCGCGTCCTCGCCCGCACCGCCGTACGGAATGAGCTCGAAGACGCCGGTGCCCGACTGGCCCAGGGCGCTCGCCAGAGCGTTGAGCTCGCGCCGGTCGGCGAACGTACCCGGCACGGGGTCCCACGCCGGCGTGCGGTGCACGGTCGTGCGTCCGGTGTCGAAGCCGAGCGCACCAGCTTGCATCGAGGCGCGTACGTGTTGCTGCATGAGTGCAAGCTCGTCGTCGGTGGCGGGCGTGTCGGTGGCGCCGCGTTCGCCCATCACATAGACGCGCAGCGGCGCGTGACTGAGGTGAGCGCCGACGTTCAATCCGAGCGGCTGCCGCGCGAGCGCTTCCAGGTACTCCGGAAAGGTCTCCCAGTCCCAGCGCAACCCTGCCTTCAACGCCGCCCGCGGAATGTCCTCGACCCCTTCCATCAGGAACATCAGGTAGTCGCGATCCTGTGGACGGCACGGCGCGAAGCCGACGCCGCAGTTGCCGACGATCACCGACGTGACGCCGTGGAGATTCGACGGCGAGCCCAGCGGGTCCCAGGTGATCTGCGCATCGAGATGCGTGTGCACGTCGATGAAGCCGGGCGTAACGATCTTCCCCTTGGCCTCGATCACGTCGCCGGCAGGGCCGTCGTGCTTGCCGACTGCGGCGATGCGGTCGCCGTCGACGACGACATCAGCCTCGAACGGCGGCGCGCCGGTGCCATCAATGACTGTCCCGCCGCGGATGACCAGATCAGGTGTGTGCATAGTCGCACACAGTCCAAAGTCCCCGCAGGAAAGTCAACCACGGCTGCGTCGACGGGCCAGCGCCGGTGTGGTACGAACCCGCGGCACGCACACGCGAGGTAGTCATGGACATCTCCTGCGCATTCCCGCCCGGTCCGGGCGTCGCGGACCACGTCGCTCTTGCCGAGCGGCTCGGGTACCGCCGTGCGTGGCTCTACGATTCGCCGGCCTTGTACCCCGACGTGTGGGTGGCGTTGGGGCAGGCAGCGATGCGGACGCAACGCATCGGGCTCGGACCGGGCGTGTTGGTTCCCAGCTTTCGGCACGTGCTCGCACAGGCGTCGGCCATTGCGACGTTGGAGCAACTGGCGCCGGGACGGACGGTTGTCGCGATAGGAACGGGCTTCACCGGCCGCATGGCGCTGGGGCAGCGGCCATTGCGCTGGTCGTTCGTCGAGACCTACATCCGCCAACTACGCGCCCTGCTTCGTGGCGAGACGGTTGAGGTCGACGGCGCGGCGGTGCAGATGCTCCACCCGCCGGGATTCGCGCCGCCCCGTCCAATCGTCGTACCCATTGTCGTCGCGGCGAATGGGCCGAAGGGGCTTGCCGTCGCGCGCGAGCTCGGCGACGGCGTGATGTGCGTTGCCCGCCCGCAACCCGGATTCACTTGGTGCGCGCTGTTGGCGTTCGGAACAGTTCTGGATGACGGCGAGGACGCGGCATCGCCGCGCGCTCTCGCGGCAGCCGGGCCGGCGCTCGCCGTCGTCTACCACGGCATCTACGAAACCGGTGGCGGGGCGGTCGATGGATTCCCGGGCGGAGCACAGTGGCGTGCGGCGATCGAAGCCGTGCCGCAGGCGCGTCGCCACCTCGCCCTGCACGATCTCCACTTGGTCGGCGTCACCGAACGTGACCGACCACTGCTCAACGGCGAGATGCTCAAAGCCATGACGTGGACCGGCACCGCATCTGAGCTGCGGGCGCGGTTGGAGGACGTTGCGACCGACGGCGCCACAGAAATCCTGTACGCGCCAATGGGTCCCGACGTTTCTCGAGAGCTCGCGGCGTTTGCCCGGATGGCCGGGTTGTAAGCCCCCCGGCCGCGGCACTGCGAAGGCTCAGGCTTCGTCCCAGACGACGACTTCGAAGCGCTCGTGCTCCGCAGAGTCAGTGTCGGCTGGGAGATGCCGCCCTTCGCCAGGCGCGTTCCAACCGTGCGGCTCCCGCCGCGGCTCGTCGCGTGCGCCGTCTGACTTGATCTGGTTGGCGACCAATACGTCCCGCAGGGACTCGCGCACGGCAGACACGTCAAGGGTGAGAAGCTCGCAAATGTTGGCGAAGGCAAACGGATAGTCGCGGCGGTCGTCCATGATCCAGTCGCGTGCTTCAAGGAACTCGTACCAGCGCCGGCTCCGGCGTACGCCAGAGTTGCGCAGCACGCAGTGCACCGCGTCTTCGAAGATTGCTGCCACCAAGTGCATCTCTGGGGAATTGAGGTAGCTGCCACGCTGAGGCAGCTGCGACGGCAGTAAGAATACAGGCTCCCACAGCGATGTGGCGTTGTAAGCGGTCGACGAATATTTCATCAGCCTACCCTCCTCTCCGGGGCGCACTGCACCTGCACCGGTTCCACCTCGGTTCCGAGCGCACATGCAACGCAGTAACAGTCTTCTTCTCCCCCCCGGGAGTAGCAGGCGGTTGCCGCTGCCATTCCACACCTGGTACACCGCGCCGCACCCGGGCCGCGATTGCGGTGCACCATCCAAACCTGATTGCCCATGAGAACCTGCACTTGCCCTTTGGACCGAACGCGAGCGCCGATGTGTTCGGCCAACAGCTGCCGGTCGTAGGGGTTGCGCGCCGGCAGGAAGATCCCTCCGCCAGCGAACGAGATATGTGCGACTCCTTTCGCCATCGCGTTCATTCCTGCACATTCCTTCCCGGCCATCCCGCTGAACCCCAAGTCGAGGCTGCTTGGATGCAAGAGCGATACCCACGTGCGCATCGCGCCTGCGACAGCGACAGCCCTACACCCATGGCCCGATACGATTACAGTTTGGTGCACCAGCAGCACACTCACCCGGCAGTCCGGTGGGAGCTGCCCGCTGCAAAGGCGGACGAGCAAGCGGTGAGACCGTGTTCGTGGACGCGGTTGCGGGCCTGTAGCCAACGTGATTTGAGTGCAGATCCCTCCCCCCCTAGACATCGAGCAAAGGGAGGAGCACGCGCACGACTTTCGATGGAGGCAGGTGGCGCAATGGCGAACCCGAGTCGAGCCGAGGTGGAAGCGGCGTTCCGTACCTATCTCAAGCTGGGGGCGGAAACCCACGACTGGAATGCGTGGGCCAACCTGTTCACGGAAGACGCGCTATACGTGGAGGTGCAGTACGGCACGTTCCACGGGCGTGAGGCCATCCGCACATGGATCGTCGAAACGATGAAGACGGTACCCGACATGTACTTCCCGCCGCCCAAGTGGCACGTGATCGACGGCGACCGGGTGGTGTTCTATCTCGACAATGTGTTGCCCAATCCCGATCCCACGGGCGAACCGCTGGCGTTCCCGTCGGTGAGCATCCTGCAATACCGCGACGGGTTGTGGAGCTACGAGGAGGACGTCTACGACGTGCGCGCCAGCATTCGGGTGAAGGAGCAGTTCAAGCGGGGCTGACGGAAGACGGCGGCGGCTGCTAATGTACGCTCCATCATGATCATCGTGATGAAAGCCGACATTCTGCCGGAATCACCGGAGGTGGCCCAGGTGATTCGGATGGCTGAGCGCTATCCCGACGTCCGTGCCGTGGCCCGCAAGATCGAAGGGACGACGCGTGTGTTGACCGAGGTGTACCTACTGGGCTCGACCAGCACGCTGCCTCTGGAGCCGTTCGAGGAGTTTCCTGCCGTTGAGAAAGTGGTACGCATCCGCGAGCGCTACCGTTCGATCGGCCGACACGCCGGCCAGGTGGAAGCGATCGGTTTCGAGTACAACGGCGTGCGCTTCAGTCAGGACGAGTTCCACATCTTCCCCGGGTTGTGCGCCGTGGACACGCCCGAGAACACCGAGGCGATGTTCCGGGCGCTGAAAGCGATGGGGATCACCACCACGCGCGCCGGCGCCTACAAGCCACGGACGAGCCCGTATGATTTTCAGGGGCACGGCAAGACCTGTTTGCCTTACGTGTTCGAGCTGGCCGGCAAATACGGCATCCGCGTCATCGCCATGGAGATCACGCACGAAGCGCAGGTCGACGAGATCAACGAGGCGCTGACGGCAGCAGGACGGTGCACCGGCGTCATGCTCCAAATCGGCACCCGCAACGCGCAGAACTTCGAGCTGCTGAAGGCGGTCGGGCAACAGCTAGAGTTCCCAGTCCTCTTCAAGCGTGGCATGGGTATCACGCTGGATGAATCGCTGAACGCATGTGAGTATGTCGCGAGCAGCGGCAACAACCGCATCGTGTTCTGTCTGCGGGGAGTGAAGACGCAACTGGGCGAGCCGCATCGCAACTTGGTCGACTTCGGCCACGTGCCGGTGGTGCGGCGGCTCACGCGCGTGCCGGTGTGCATCGATCCGTCCCACTCAGTCGGCAAGAAGGATATGGCACCCGACGGCATTCTGGACATCGCCCACGTCACCGCGCAGGGGATCATCGCCGGCGCCAACATGGTGCTGGTCGACTTCCACCCGAAACCCGAGCAGGCGTTGTGCGACGGCCCGCAGGCGCTGCTCCTCGAAGAGTTGGAATACTTCGTCCGCGACGCGCAGCTGGTGCGCGCCACGTACCTGGAACGCTGCAAGCTCCGCGCGAGCCTGCGCACGGTGCACTGACTCAGCCATGACCGCTGCACCGGCCCGCACCCTCTTGGTGGCCAGCCCGCGGGGCTTCTGCGCAGGTGTGTCGTACGCGATCGAGATTGTTGATCTCGTGCTGGAACGCCACGGGCCGCCGGTGTACGTGCGCCATGAGATCGTCCACAATCGCTACGTCGTCGACAAGCTGCGCACGCAAGGGGCGTGCTTCGTCGATGACCTTGCCGACGTACCCGAAGGCAGCTTGCTGATCTTCAGCGCACACGGCGTGTCACCGGCGGTGCGCGAGGACGCGACCCGCCGACGCCTGCGCGTCGTGGACGCGACTTGCCCGCTAGTGACCAGGGTGCATCTGCAAGCCCTCAAGTACGCGCGCGAGGGCTTCGAGATTCTGCTCGTCGGCCATCGCGGGCACGTCGAGGTGGAAGGCACGCTCGGTCACGCGCCAGACCAAATGCACTTGGTCGAGACGGTGGCAGATGTCGCCTCGCTGACCCTGCGCGACCCGGAACGTGTTGCCGTCGTCACGCAGACAACTCTGTCGGTCGACGACACCCGCGCGATCGTCGACGCCATCCGCCAACGGTTCCCGAGCGTGCGCACCCCACCCAAAGACGACATCTGCTACGCCACGCAAAACCGGCAAACAGCGGTGAAGGAGCTGGCGCGTCAGACCCAGTTCGTCCTCGTCATCGGTTCGCCGACATCGAGCAACGCCAATCGACTCGTCGAAGTCGCGCGCCACGAAGGAACCGCCGCCCACCTGATCGAAGACGCACATGACATTGACCCGGTGTGGGTTGCCGAAGCGCGCACCGTTGGCTTGACCGCCGGCGCCTCGACACCCGAGCCGCTCGTGCAGGAAGCCATCGGCCGTCTGCAGGCCCTCGGCTTCACCACGGTTCGCGATCTGCAGACGGCGGAAGAGAACGTCACCTTTCCGCTGCCGCGCGAAATGCGCAGCGGCCCAGTGACGCCCCCGTCCGCAGGAAAGTCGTAACGGCGCGTCAGTCGACTTGCGCGCGCTGAAAGGCAGGCCGCTCGGAGAGACGCTTGGCGTAGGCCTCGAGTACGGGCTGTCCGTTCAACAGACCCATGAACTGGCCCCAGCTCAGCGTCGAGCCGATCATCACGTCGGCGGCAGAGAACTGCTCACCCAGGAGGAAGGTCTTACCGGTCAACGCCTGGGAGAGGACGCTGGCGACCACGGCAAACTTCGTGCGTCCCTCTTCCTCGGCCTTCGCCGAGCGCTCAGCCTCCGGAAGCATGACGGTGTTGAAGAACACTTGCAGAACCGGCGGCTCAAGTGTGGCGATGGAGTAGACCATCCACTGGTAGTAGAGGCCGCGGGCGGGGGTGCCGACCGGTGGCGCCAGGCGCTTGTCGGGAAACTTGTCGGCCAGATACATGCAGATCGCTGCCGACTCGTACAGCGCCACATCGCCGTCGACCAGCGAGGGCACGGCACCGTGCGGGTGGATCTTCATGTACTCAGGAGTCTTGTGCTGCGCCTGAGCAAAATCCAGCGTGACCAACTCGAACGGCGCGCCAATTTCTTCCAGCAGCCAACGCGGCCGCACCGACCGCGAACGCGGACTATGATAGAGCTTCATCAAACCCTCCTTTGACTGTGGTGACAGGTCCGCATATTGGTCGTCATCCAAGCCTGAGTCTAGTGGGCCACACCAAAACTCGACTGGGAGGGACGCATCATGTTGCTAGAGGGAAAGGTTGCCCTGATCACCGGTGCCGCCCGTGGTATCGGGCGGGCGTCGGCAATGCTTTTGGCGGAGGAGGGCGCGGCCGTCGGCGCGGCTGATATTGCGCCCGAGGTGAACGACACCGCTGCGGCTATTCGGCAGAGCGGCGGGCGCGCGGCGGCCGCGGTTTTCGATATTGCGGAGCCGGCGCAAGTGCAGGCCGGCGTGCAGCAGCTCCGCGAACAGCTTGGGGACATCGACATCCTCGTCAACGTTGCGGCCATCGTGACCAACATCGCGCCCCTCGTGTGTATGACACACGATGCCTGGAACCGCGAGGTGTCGGTGAATCTCACCGGTGCGTTCAACATGATCAAAGCGGTCATCGAGCCGATGCTGCAGAAGGGCTGGGGCCGCATCATCAACATCTCTTCGGTGGCCGCCACCGGTGGGCTGCATAATCAGGCGGGCTATGCCGCCACCAAGGCGGGGCTGCTCGGCCTTACGCAGACCGTGACGTTGGAGTACGCACGCGCCGGCGTCACCTGCAACGCGATCCTTCCGGGGCTCATAGGCACCGAGCTGGCGCAGATGATGCCGGCGGAGATCAAGGAACGAGCCGTGGCGATCACACCGGCACGGCGCCTCGGGGAGATGCGCGAGGTCGGACACCTCATTGCCTTCCTGGCCTCGGACCGCGCCGGCTTCATCAACGGCGCGACCATCCACATCGATGGTGGGCTGCGCCTGAATACGGTCCCGGTGGGCAGCCGCCGCGAGCTCGCCGAAGTCACCGGGAAGTAGCAGTCCCAAGTCCCTGCCCCGGTCGAACCTTCGTAGAGTTGAGAAGCCGCGTCGCGAACGTAGCGCTGCTAACGTCCTTGCGGTGCCGGCACATGATTTGCCCTGCGTGCACGTGGGACAATGGCGCACCCGTTCAAGATAGACCGTATTCTGCTCGCGACGGACTTCTCACCCGCCTGTGAGCCAGCGCAGCGCTGCGCAACGGTGCTCGCGAACCGATTCAACGCGGAGATGTATCTGCTCCATGTCGTGCCAGACGCAAAGGAGCCCGGCCGCGGGACTGACACCGCTGAGCGACAGCCGATGGAAGCGATGCGACGACTGCGCGAGGAGCTGGTTGCCGCACATGACAAGCACACCACGGCGATTCTCTCCGGGGACCCGGCTGTGCGCATCTTGCAGAAAGCGGAAGACGTGCAAGCGGACCTGATTGTCATGGGAACGCCCGCACGCTGCCCCCGGCCGGGCGGTCTCACGGACACGGTTGTCCGCGGTCCATCCTGCCCCGTCCTCGCCGTCCCGCATGCACGCCACGACAACACGGAGGTACAAACATGAAAGGGCTGACCGTTGAGACCCTCATGCACCGCGATCCGCTCACCATCACGCCCTTCGACACGCTGGTGAACGCGCAGTCGCTGATGCAACGCGAGGCCGTCCGCCAACTCCCAGTCGTGGATAAGGGGGCGCTCATCGGTATGCTCTCTGACCGCGACCTGCATGCGCACAGCGGTTACTTGGAACGCACCAAAGTGGATGCGGCGATGACCGAACGGCTGATCACAGTGGGGCCAACGGACACTGCCGCACATGCGGCGCGCGTTCTGGTCGAGCAGCGGGTCAACGCCGTGCCGGTCGTCGACAGCGGTCGGCTCATCGGCATCGTGTCGCGCAGCGACCTCCTGCGTCTGCTAATCACTCTGGCGGAGGCGCCGGGCTGAGAAGATCGCAGCAGGCATCACCGTGCCCACCGCGCGGGAAGAACAGCGGCGCGCCCCGCGCCAATGCGAAGGTTTGGGAGTGTCCAGTGACCCGAGACCGTGCTACTACGGTACGGCCTCACCTACGGGTAGGGCAATTGCGGCGTCTTCGTGTGGAGGTGCTCCTGTGCAGATCGAGAAATGGATGAAACGTGAGGTGCGTTGCATCAAACCGCTGGATTCGATCCAGCACGCCCGCGATGTGATGGAGGAGCACCGCATCAACCAGCTCCCGGTCGTGGTCAACGGTCGGCTGGTCGGCATCATCACCGACCGCAACCTGCGAGATGCCTTTCCCTCGGTGTTTGACGCGCCGCCGCTCGGCAAATCTCGCAAGGTATCGAAGGAAACAGACCCCAAGAAAATCAGCGTCGAGATGGTGATGACGCCCAACGTGCTGACACTCGGTCCCAACGACGACGTCGTCGAGGGGGCCCGTCTGATGCGCCGTGAGCGCATTGGCGCGGTTCCCATCGTCGACGGCGTACGCCTTGTCGGCATCTTGGCCAACAGCGACGTCCTCGATGCCTTCGTGGCGCTCGCCAGCCGAAAAGCGTTGTAGGGGAGCCGTTCTGCATATTCCGCCGCGTGCGGCGCGCCATCGTGCGAGACGAGCACAAGAAGGGAGCACGCTGAGCCATGCAATTCGGAATCTTCTACGAGCACCAGCTGCCACGTCCGTGGCAGGAGGGCGACGAGCACAAGCTGTTCAAGGACGCGCTCGACCAGGTCGAGCTGGCCGACAAGCTGGGCATCGACTACGCGTGGGAAGTCGAGCACCACTTCCTCGAAGAGTACTCGCATTCCTCCGCACCCGAGGTCTTCCTCGCGGCCTGCAGTCAGCGCACGAAGCGCATCCGCCTGGGCCATGGCATCACGTTGATGCCGCCGAACTACAATCACCCCGCCCGCGTCGCCGAGCGCATTGCCACGCTCGATCTGGTCAGTGACGGCCGTGTCGAGTGGGGGACTGGAGAGTCGAGCGCCCGCCTGGAGCTCGAAGGCTTCAACATCAACTACATGGAGAAGCGTGACATGTGGCTGGAGGCGGTGCGCGAGACCGCCAAGATGATGGCCCTGCAGCCGTACCCCGGCTACCAAGGCAAATACTTCTCCTTCCCGCACCGCAACGTCGTCCCCAAGCCGGTGCAGAAGCCTCATCCGCCACTCTGGGTCGCCTGCTCCAGCCGCGACACCATCAAGCTCGCCGCCCAACTCGGTATTGGTGCGCTCACGTTTGCCTTCGTCGACCCCAGCGAAGCGAAGTACTGGGTGGACGAGTACTACAACACCTTCAAGACCGAGTGTCAGCCGATCGGGCGCACCGTGAATCCCAACGTCGCGATGGTCACCGGCTTCATGTGCCACGAGGACAGCGAGGTGGCCGTGGCGCGCGGACTCGAGGGCTTCCGCTTCTTCGGCTACGCGCTCAGCCACTACTACATCACCGGCACGCACGTCCCCGGCCGCTTCAACGTCTGGGACGACTTCCAGCACCAGTCGCAGCCGCAGACCTGGGGTGGGCCCACCGGCGGCATCGGCAATCCCGACGAGGTGCGCGCCAACCTCGAGAAGTTTGAGGAGATGGGCGTCGACCAGGTGATCTTCATCCAGCAAGGCGGTAACAACAAGCACGAGCACATCTGTGAGTCGCTCGACCTCTTCGCACGCCGCGTGCAGCCCGGATTCAAGGAACGCCACGACGCCCACATGCGCCGCAAGGCCGAGGAGCTGGCGCCGTACATCGAGAAGGCGATGCAGCGTATTCCGCTGCTGCCGGAGATGAAGGAAATCCCAGCGGTCGAGTCGTATCCCGTGATGATGCAGCGGCTCGGGGCGCCGCTCGACGACACCACCATCGGAAAGAAGATGACAGCGTCGGTCGCCGGCGCGCTGGAACAGTGAGGCAGTGACGAGTGACGAGTGATGAGTGACGAGCGAGGGAGGGGCTCGCCACTCATCACTCGTCACTTGTCACTGCTCTCTCACTTCCCCGTGAACTGCGGCTTGCGCCGTTGGAGGAACGACGCGACGCCTTCTTTGAAGTCCTCGGTGGTGAAGCTGGCCACCATCTCGCGGTCGGCGATCTCCATCGAGGTGCCCAGATCATTGAACAGATCGCTGTACAGCTGCTGTTTCATGAGGCGGATGGAGCGCGGCGAACAGAGCGTCGCCATCTCGGTAGCGACCTCGCGCACGGTCGGCATCAGCGCTTCATGTGGTACGACGCGGTTCACCAGCCGCATCTGCAGCGCTTCTTCGGCGCTCACCAGCCGGCCCGAGAACAGAATGTCGCACGCGTTCGCCATGCCGATGAGCCGAGGGAGCAGGTACGCGCTGCCGTGCTCGGCAACCAAGCCGCGGCGTGAAAAGATCGTTCCCAGACGGGCGCGGTCCGACGCGATGCGCATGTCGTAGTAGAGCATGTACGACAGCCCAAGGCCGGCGGCGACGCCGTTCACCGCTGCGATCACCGGCTTGTGCAAACCGAGTGGATAGCTGTAGTCGCCCCGAAACGCGGCGGGCAACGACGTATCGAATGCCACCGACAAAGCCGGCGCATTCACGCTCAACGCGGTAGCATCGCCGCTTCCCTGCGCTGCCTGCAGCATGTCCATGTCGGCGCCGGCGCAGTATCCTTTGCCGGCGCCGGTGACGATCATCACGCGCGCTGCCGGATCCTTGTCCGCTGCACACAGCGCGTGACGCACCTCCGCGCCCATACGCATCGTCCATGCGTTCAGCTTCTCCGGACGGTTCAACGTCACCGTCGCGATCTGCTCCGACACGTCGTAGAGAATCTCTTCGTACTTCATGCGCTCTCCCTCTCCGCGGGCCGCACGGTCAATCGGCAGCCACACGTGCGCGTACCTCGGATGCGCTGCTACTGCAACTGTTGGGGGTGGCAGTCAACACGGGCAACCGCCCGCAGCTGCGTAGCGGCACGCCATGCCGTATCTCACGCGTTCATGTCACGATCGCTCAGATAAGACGGCCATCGGTTCATTGCCGGTACAACCAGCGCAGGTGTGGACGATTACCGCTGCGCGACAACCGCTGCGCGCCGCTCTTGACGGAAGAGTGTCAGGTGTTCTAGAGGCTAGCGTATCCAACGTCGAACGCTTCGATAGGCCTGGGACCGGGGCCGCCTGGGGGGCGGCGTTATGGTGTCATCGGTCAGCGACGTAGCGAACCGGACGCAGCGTCAGATCAGCGCTGCGATCGCGGTGGGAAGTGAGCTCGAGGGCGTGCTGTCGAGCATCGCGCGCGCGGCGGCGCACCTGTGCCGGGCGCCGATGGCCACGATCGCGTTGTTGACGGACAGTCCGGACGTGTTGGAGGTCGTCGGCACGTTCGGCATCCGCGCGCCGCTGCGCGGGGTGCGGATACCCGTGGCCTCCAGCCTCAACGGATTGGTAATTGGCACCGGGCGCGGCGTGCGCAGCACCGATGTCCTCCGCGACCGGCGTTCCGTCGTGCGCGAGGTTCCGCAGATGACCGGGGCCCGCGGCGCGCTCGCCGTGCCGCTGCGCAACCGGGAGGGGCCCTTCGGCACCCTCGGCGTGGCGAAGCGGATGGTCTGGCATTTCAGCGATCGCGACGCCATGCTGCTCACGCAGCTTGCGGACAGCGCCAGCATCGCGA
>JBGQHM010000058.1:0-25277 GCA_041497995.1 Binatia bacterium
CGGCGCGCGTACGAACGCGACCCCGTGGCGATCAAGCGCTGGACGACCGAGGTCTTCCCGCGTCTGCGCGCTCGCGCCAAGCGGCGCGGCGCGCAGATCTGCTTTCTCGATGAAGCCGGCGTGCGCTCCGACCAAGTGCTGCGGCGGGCCCATGGGGACGTTGGTTGCGAAGGCTGCGCAGAGGGGTGACTCGGTGACTACCGCAAGCAACGTCCCCGGCTTTCGGGCCACGTATTGACAACGTCAATACGATTTGCGAGCCTCCCACATGAATGTCGAGTACCGGCTCAGCGGCATCTGCTTTCAGTGGGACCGTCGCAAGGCAACCGCGAACCTCCGCGACCATGGTATCGCTTTCGAGACCGCCTGCGAGGCGTTCTTCGATCCGTTCGTTCGCTGGATCGACGCGGAAGTCGTCAACGGTGAGGAGCGGGAACGAATGATCGGTATGACCATCGATTGGCGGGTGCTCTTAGTCGTTTACGTCGAGCGTACGGATGCCTTTCGGCTCATCTCGGCACGTCCAGCTACTCCAGAGGAGAGACGAGAATATGAAAATTACTGACTTGCGAAAGCGACTGCGTCGGCACCGACCGATGAGCAGCGTGACCCTGCGCATGCCGGAAGACATCGTCGCTGACCTGAAGCGCATCGCGCCTGCCCTTGGCTTGTCAGGATATCAGCCTCTGATGCGCGCATACATCGGACAGGGGTTACGCCGGGATGTGGAGCGCCTCGAAGGCCCGCCCGACGTCGGTCGCATCGTCAAGAACCTTCGTCGGCACGGTGTGTCCGAGCAGATAATCAAGTCAGCCGTCGAGGACTCGAGTGCGAATTCAGGCATCCAGCCGACGCGCAAAAGGACTGCGCGCGGCTGATCCCTCGGCGTCCGCGCCACGGAATCACGGACGTTACTAGAGGTCTTCGAGGGCAGAAACGCATCGCACTTGAGTCGAGTTCTTGCGAGGGCAGCCCCTAGCGACCAACGGGAGCGGTCCAGAGAAAAGACGCTGGGCGCAGCCCGCTAGTTTGTTAGATACTGGCTGGCAATATGCGCGAACGTAGTGGCACAATACCGAGGGCACACATTTGAAACTCACACGTACACCGCTGTTACTGCTCGCTGCACTCGCCCTCCTCGACGCATCCACAGCGCGAGGTGGTTCCGACGTTCCTGTGGTCGTCGTCGGCTCGGCGACTGGCGTTCCTGGAGAAGAGGTGACGATTCCGGTCACGTTTCACGCAACGAGTAGCAACGTGAGTGGCGTTCAGAATGACATCACATTCGACGCCGCGCTTTCAGTGGTCAAGTGCGCCGCGAATCCCGACATCAATAAGGGCCTGACCGGCTTTGGCCTCCACGGCAACTGGATGCGTGCGGTGGTAAACGGACTAGACACCGAAGCGCTGATCCCCGACGGTGCGGTGATGTACCGGTGCACATTCCTGATCGCGCCGACCGCGGCCCCGGACGACTACGCGCTCACCATCTCCAACGTCATCGCCAGCGACTCCCAAGGAACGCAGGTCCCAGTCACCGGGGCATCCGGCCAAGTGATCGTCACAGAGCCCGCGCCAGGTGCTTCACCGATCGCCACACGCACGCCCACGCCTACGGCAACAGCAATACCCACGGTGCCGGCAGACGCGGTGGTGGCCGTCACGGTCGAATCCGCCGAAGGCGTCGCCGGTACCGACGTCACGATTCGTACGACCCTCGACAGCGGCGGCTATGTCGTTGCTTCCATACAAAACGACATCACCGTTGATCCCGCGACGCCTATCGCTGCAACCGCCGACGGCAAGCCCGACTGTACGCTCGATCCGAGTGTCAACGTGCGCTCCGCCCACTTCACGTTCCTTCCTGCGCGGTGCGTGCCCGGCGTTGATTGTGCGCAGGTCCGGGCCGAGGCTTTCATGCAACCGACCTCCGGCCGTCTCGTCCTCTATTCGTGCAAAGTCCACATCGGTGCGGAAGTCCCGCCGGGCACCTACCCGATCGTCCTCACGAACCTGTTTGCCGCCGATTCACAGAGTACGACGTGGCCAGTGCAAGCCGGATCAGCTGACGTCGTCGTCACACCGCCCGGCGCAACGCCGCGGTTGACCTGGACTGCCGCGCCAGCTCCGACGTCGACCCCAACGCCGGCGCCATTCGGGGAGCTCGAGGCGGACACAGTCACCGGTGCGCCGGGAGAGACCGTGACGGTCACAGTAGCGTTACACACAAGTGGCATCGCAATCGCCGCGACGGAAAACGACCTCACGTTCGATCGCTTCAACACCCGCATTGGCCCGAACCCCGATGGTCGTCCCGACTGCACCGTCAACCCGGCTATCGGCAAGTCAGCCACTGTCTTCAGCTTCCAACCCTACGGATGCGCGGGAGTCGGATGCACCTCGATCCGCGCCCTCGTCTTTGCGTTTGACAACCTCGATCCGATTCCGAACGGCTCGCCACTCTACACCTGCAAGGTGAGCATCTCCGCACAAGCGGAACCGGACTGGTATCCACTGACGATCAGTAACCTCTCGCTCAGCGATCCGCAGGGCAACGCCGTCGCCGGTGTTTGGAGCGACGGCGGAATCGTGGTGGGCGACGGTGGGGTCACAACCAACCCGCCTCCCGAACCAGTCTCCTCACCTCGCGCCGAAGCGTCGCCGACAGGGACCCCAGCTCTGATCGTTCTAGACGCCCCTCAGCGTGCAACGGCTGACGGCGGAGGCTGCGCGATGATGGCAAGCGGTCACACCAGTGCCCGCACAGTGTTGGAACTGTTGCTTCCCGCATGCTTGCTGGTCTGGCAGCGTCGAAGAGAACAGTTGCGTCGAGACTGAGGAGCTTGACGCTCAGGGTAAGACCGAATGCCCTTGAAACTGCGCACACCTTCCGGAGCTCCTCGAAGGTAGCGTCACGCAGGCGAAGCGGCCGAACAATTCTGTCGCGCAGTGTCTCCGGCCGTTCGATGGCCCGGTCGCCACGCAGGTGCACCTGCGGCGGCATGCGGCTTGCAATTTCGAATGGCAGGAGACCGGATGATTGATTCTGAGCTCGCACGTATTGACGCCAGCCCGGCTGCAGCGGCGGCGGCATTGTTGCAAGTCGCGCGCGAGTTCAACGGCCGGCTGGAACTTACCGAGTGCCTGACGCGTGTCTGCGCCATCACGCAAGCGACGTTCCGCGCCGATCGCAGCAGCATCATGCTGTGGAGTGAGCGCAAGCGTGGCTTCATCGCGACGGCCGATGTCGGGACACCGCCGGACGTGTTCGCGCGCTCCAACCGGAGAACCTTCTCGATGCAGGGCTCGCCCTATCTCGATCAACTGGCGAGCGGCGAAGTCGTGGTGATCGACCGCAGCAACCCGGAACCGATGGCCCAACGGCTGCTCTCTCATTTGCAAGTGGCGACTCAAGTTGTCGCCCCGTTGACCGGCCAGCACGGATTCGTCGGCGCCTTGCTGGTGAGCTATGAACGGTCGGTCCATCTGGGGCGCGAGCAGTTGGACCTCGTGCGCGGCATCGCGCAGCAAGCGGCCGTTGCGATAGAGTCAGCGCGTCTCTTTACGAATACGCAGAAGGCCGCCGCCTTCCGCACCGCGCTCAACGATCTGGCGCTCGACCTGAATCGCGAACCTGACCTCGCCCGAATGCGCGCGCGCGTTTGTGAAGGGGCACAAGCGATGTTCGCCGTCGATGGTGCCGTGCTGGCTGTCGGCGACGGCGATCACCTCTCAGTGTGTGCCGTTGCCGGCGTCTGCGGCAGCGCGATGATCGGACAGCGTGCGCCTCAGGATGCCTGCGGGACGCTGGCGGAGGTGTTGCGCCAGCGCCGTGCTGCATACGTCAACCGCATTGGCGCAGCGTCCGGCTGCCAGCTCCCGATCCTCGCTGCAACGCCGATGCAAGCGCTATTGGCGATTCCCCTGATTTCGGAACACACGATTCCCAGTGTCTTGGTGCTCATCGACACGCGTGAACCGGATCGGTTCGGCGCCGTCCACGTCGACGAGGCGATGACTCTGGCCGCGACCGTGACCGCGTGGATGGAGAATCGAAGACTGCTGCTCGATCTCGCTGACGAGCGCGCCAAGCTGGCGGAGCGCAGCCTGCGCCTGCAAGAGGTGAATGCCACCCTCACGCTCCGCTCTGAACAGCTGCGCAGCGCCAACGGCGCGCTCGAAGAGCTGATCTACGTGGCATCACACGACCTGCGATCCCCACTCATCAATCTGGGCGGCTTCGCGTGCGAGTTGACCGACGCCGTCGAGCGGCTGCGCGGGCAGCTCAACGGAACGAGTCAGGACACGCTCGATGATGTCGATGAGGCGGCGGGCATCATCCGCAACTCGGCGACGCGCTTGGACGCGCTCGTCCAAGGACTACTCGACGTGTCGCGCTGCGGCACGCGCCCGATCGTGTTCGACCGCGTTGATGTTCAGGCACTCGTCCAGACCATTCTCGACGCGCAGCGCTTCGTGATCTCATCCGCCGCCGTTGACGTGCAGGTCGGTGCGCTCCCCGTGGTCACCGCGGATCCCATGGGGCTGAGTCAGGTCTTTGCCAATCTCATCGACAATGCCATCAAGTACATGGGCGCCTCGGCCGTGCGGCGGTTGGAGATCGGGTATCGCGAGGGCGCGCTGCATCGGTTCTTCGTGCGCGACTCGGGCCCGGGCATCGGCGCCGCCGATCAGGACAAGATCTTTCGGCTCTTCCAGCGCGGCTCCCGGCCACCCGCTGCACCGGGCGAGGGCATCGGGCTCGCGGTGGTCCGCAAGATTGTCGAACGCCACGGTGGCAGTGTGGAGGTGGAATCGGAGGCCGGGAACGGCGCGACGTTCTGGATCACGCTACCG
The DNA here is from genome assembly GCA_041497995.1 of Binatia bacterium. GTDB lineage: Bacteria > Desulfobacterota > Binatia > HRBIN30 > HRBIN30 > DATKMS01. The sequence continues at coordinate 4,858 of JBGQHM010000058.1, forward strand.
TTCGAACCACCCCCGCAGGTTGAAGAGGTCCCGGACCGCGCGGTGCCGTGAACCAAGTCAGGGCGGGCACCGCTTGTGCTGCTCCACTCGCCCACATCACCTTCGCTGCTTACGCCGCCTTCCACTTGATGTTGCAGCCGATGCTCGGCTTCTGCTCGGCGGGTGCCGGCGTGCCGGCCAACACAGCATCGACTGCCGCGCATAGATCCGCTCCAGTGACCGGCCGGCCATTGCTTGGTCGACTACTGTCGAACTGCCCCCGGTAGATGAGGCGGCGCGCTCGGTCGTAGAGGAAGAAGTCCGGCGTGCACGCGGCGTGGTAGGCCTTCGCGACCTGCTGCGTCTCGTCATACAAGTACGGGAAGATGTATCCCGCCGCGTGCTTCTCCTTTGCCATCTTCGCCGGGCTATCCTCTGGATAGTTGGCGACGTCGTTCGAATTGATCGCCACGACCGCCAGGCCGCGGCCTTGGTAGTTACGCGCGAACTGCGCCAGGCCGGCACGGATGTGTTTCACGAAGGGGCAGTGGTTGCAGATGAACATGACCAGCAGTGCCGGTGCGTCCTTGAAATCGTCGCGCCCTACCATCTTGCCGTCTGTATCAGGCAACCGAAAGTCCGGGGCTGGGGTTCCGAGTGGAAGCATCGTCGAAGGTGTCTCAGCCATCGCGTCTCCTCATCTATGACCGACTATATTGCTGGCGGATGCGCAGCGGTCAATTCGGGGTTTGCAGCGCCAGGCGTCCCGGTGTAGACGGGGCCTGAGCGCAATTGACGTAACCCGTCGCGACGCAATGGACTCCCGTACATTCGAACGACTGTCGGCGCAGGACAGCTCCTTCCTGGTCTTCGAAAATTCCAACGCCCACATGCACGTCGGGGGCGCGGCACTCCTCGACGCCAGCCCGCTGCTCCGCCCTCAGGGAGGTGTCGATATCGAACGCATCCGTTCCTACATCGCCTCGCGGCTGCACTGGATTCCGCGCTACCGGCAGCGGCTGGCGTTCGTCCCGATCGAGAACCATCCGGTGTGGATCGACGACGATCACTTCAATCTCAATTACCACGTCCGCCACGCCTGCTTGCCATATCCGGGCGATGACGAGCAGCTCAAGCAGCTGGTGGGACGGATCATGTCGCAGCAACTCGACCGCGGGAAACCCTTGTGGGAGGCATGGATCGTCGAAGGCGTCGGGGGCGACCGCATCGCACTCGTGACCAAGGCGCATCACTGCATGGTCGATGGCATCGCCAGCGTCGATCTGCTGTCGGTGCTGATGACCTCGACCCCCGACGTGATCATCGAGAAGCCACCGCCGTGGACACCGCGGCCGGCACCGAGTCGCATCGAGTTGCTACGCGATGCGTTCAGCCGGCGTGTCTCGGTCCCGCCCGGACTGGCGCGCACCCTCAGCCAGGTGCTCGACAACCCGGACGAGCTGCGTACGCAGCTGATGCAGCGCGCGTCGGCGACGTGGCAGATGATCGGTGCAGGCTTGCGTCGCCCAGCCGCGACACCGCTCAACCAGCCCATAGGCCCGCACCGCCGTTTCGATTGGCTCGCCCTCGACCTTGCGCAGGTGAAGGAGATCAAGAACCGCTTGGGGGGCACGGTCAACGATGTCGTGTTGGCTACAGTTGCTGGCGGTTTGCGGCGCTTTCTGACCGACCGGGGCGTCAGCGTGAAGGGACTCGACTATCGCGTCGTCCTGCCTGTCAGCATGCGGTCGGCAGAGGAACACGGCCCGGCCGGCAATCGGGTCTCGGCGTGGATCACCTCGCTGCCGCTTCATGAGCGCAACCCACGCCGCCGACTGGAAGTGATCAGTCGAACAACCACCACGCTGAAGCAGGCAAAGCTCGAGCTCGGTGCGGATACGCTGACCGAGGTGGGGGAATGGGCGGGCTCGGGCCTGATGACGCTCGGTGTGCGTTTGGCAGCGCGCCTGCACCCGTACAACCTCATCGTCACAAACGTGCCTGGCCCACAGATGCCACTCTATCTCCTCGGTGCACGCATGCTCGAAGGCTACCCGCAGGTCCCCCTCTTCGAGTACCAAGGGCTCGGCGTGGCACTGTTCAGCTACGCTGGCAACCTGTGCTGGGGATTCAACGCCGACTGGGATCTGGTGCCCGACCTGCCGGTTCTCGTCAGCGCCGTCGCGGGCGCATTTCGAGAGCTGCATGCAACGGCAACTGGGCAGGGAGGCCCACTGCGGCGGACGCCGACCCGCCGCACCGGTGCGGCCAGACGCCGTGGCTCCGCTGCCGGCTCAAACAATCCCGACTCGTCCGTGGATGGACGCAGATGAGTGGGATCGTCGACAAGGATCTCTTCCAGCACATCCAGGACAAGGTAGCGATCGTCGGCATCGGCCACCTGCCCTTCGCCAAAGACATCGGGCGGCCGATCTCGGACACCGCGGTCGAAGCCATCCAGCTAGCGCTCGATGACGCCGGCTTGCAGGCCGAAGACGTCGACGGGATGAGCATGTTCGAGATGGAACATACCCACGAGGTCACCATCGCGCGCCGGCTCGGCGTGCGGAATCTGCAGTGGTGGGACAAGATCTCCTACGGCGGTGGCGCGTCGTGTGCGACGATCATGCACGCGGCGGCGGCAATCGCCACCGGGCTGGCACGCACGGTGGTCTGTCATCGCGCACGTAACCGCGGCTCGCGCGCGTCGCGGCCGTGGGCGCAAGAGAAGGAGTTGGTGATCGATGACAAGGCGCTGCACGTGCCGTGGGGTCTGATCCGTCCCGTCGACGTCATCGGCATGTGGGCACACCGCCACATGCACGAGTACGGCACCACACGCGAGCACCTCGGCAACGTCGCCATCGCCGCCCGCAAGCATGCGCAGCGGAATCCCTACGCGGTGATGCGCGACCGCCCGCTCGACATGGAGACATATCTGAACGCCCGCGTCATCGGCTACCCACTGCACCTCTACGACTGCTGTCTCGAGACTGACGGTGCACTGGCTTGCGTCGTCACATCGACCGAGCGCGCACGCGCGCTCAAGCAGAAGCCGGTGCTGGTCCATTCGATCGCTCAGGCCTCCGGTCCCAACCCGGTGCACCTGGCCAACTACAACACCCCAAGCATGCAGACCACGGCGGTGCCGTGCGCACAGCAGCTGTGGGCGCGTTCGGAGCTGAAGCCGGCGGATATGGACTGCGCCCAAATCTACGACGCGTTCACGCCGCTGGTGATCATGGGGTTGGAAGACTACGGGTTCTGCAAGCGCGGCGAGGGCGGTCCGTTTACCGAAGGTGGGCGCATCGAGCTGGGTGGTAAGCTCCCGCTGCTCACTTCTGGCGGCGGGCTGTCCGAAGCTTACGTGCACGGGTTCAATCTGATCCTTGAAGGCGTGCGGCAGCTCCGCGGCACATCGACTGCACAGGTGCCGAACTGCAAGGCCACACTGGTCACCGGGGCATCAGGCGTGGCAACCAGCGCAATGGTTTTGCGAGCCGAGTGATCGCATGGGTCTGCATCCCGACTACCCGCTACCCGAGACCGACAATCCAATCACCCAACCGTTCTGGGATGGGTGCCGCGCGCATACGCTGATGCTGCAACGGGACCGCAGCACGGGCATGGTGCACTGGCCGCCGAAGCCGGCATACTGGAAGGGTGATCGACTGGAGTGGTTCAAGGCCAGCGGGGGTGGCAAGATCTACTCGTATGTCGTGGGCTATGAACCTTTTCTGCCGGCGTTCCGCGAGTTGTTGCCGCACATCATGGTGCTCGTGGAATTGGATGAGGGGCCCCGGCTCGTCGGGTACATGGTCAGCTGCCGGCCCGAGGAGATGTCCTTCGGCATGAGGGTTCGTGTTGTGTTCAAACAACTGACGGACCGCGTAACGCTTCCAGTGTGGGAACCGGACCGTTGAGTCCATAGCACGATTGGAGAAGACGATATGCCGCTCGATCCACAAGCACAGGCGTTGCTTGACCAGCTCAAGGCATTGGGCGCACCGCCGCTCAACGAACTCTCGCCGCCAGACGCGCGGGTCGCCGCACAGGCATTAGGCACTTTGTCCGGTGCGCCGGAGCCCGTTGCCAAAGTGGAGAACCGCACCATCCCAGGACCGGCTGGTAACATTCCCATCCGCGTCTACACGCCCTTGGGTAGCGGCCCGTTTCCCGTGCTGGTTTTTTTCCACGGCGGCGGTTGGGTGATCGGCGATCTAGATATGCAGGACGGTCCGTGCCGCGCGTTGGCCAACGGGGCCACGTGCGTCGTGGTATCCGTCGACTACCGGCTGGCACCCGAGCACAAGTTCCCCGCAGCGCCGGAGGATACCTATGCCGCCACGCAGTGGGTGGCGGCAAACGCTGCCAGTATCAACGTAGACCCGACACGTATCGCATTGGGTGGCGATAGTGCCGGCGGGAATCTCACCGCGGTCACCGCGCAAATGGCGCGTGACCGCGGCGGTCTGCGGTTGACGTTTCAGCTGCTCGTATACCCCGTGACGGACGGCGCCTGCGACACGGCGTCGTATCGTGAGAATGCCGACGGTTACCTGCTGACCAAGGACATGATGCAGTGGTTCTGGAACCACTACGTGCGCAACCAAGCAGATCTTCAGAACCCGATGGCATCGCCGTTGCGGGCGCAGAGCCTGAAGGGATTGCCGGCAGCATTTGTGCAGACGGCCGAGTTCGACCCGTTGCGCGACGAAGGCGAGGCATATGCCGCACGGCTCAAGGAAGCGGGCGTCCCAGTGAAGCTGACACGATACAAAGGCATGATCCACGGCTTCTTCGGTATGGCATCGGTCATCCAGCAGGCAGAGGTCGCCATCGCCGACGCCGCCGGAGCGTTGCGATCTGCCTTTAACCCGCGTTAGGGCAACATGCCTAGCCTCGCAGACCGACAGTGCGTCCCGTGCAAGGGTGGAGTGCCGCCGCTCACCAGCGACGAGATCGAACCGCTGCTGGCGCAGGTGGAGGGGTGGAACGTCGTTGACGGTCACCACTTGGAGAAACAGTACAAGTTGAAGAACTTCGTTGAGTCGCTCGCCTTGGTGAATCGCATCGGCGCAATCGCCGAGGAGCAGAACCATCACCCCGATCTATTCCTCGCATGGGGCAAAGTCGGGGTGAAGATCTGGACGCACAAGATCAACGGCTTGACAGAGAGTGACTTCATCTTCGCCGCGAAATGCGACGGCGCCCGCGCCGCCGCGGCGGCGTAGACACCTTTGCCCGCGCACAATTTACAAGGGTTGCGCCGCCGCAACCGACATTCGCGGTGATTTTCAACGGACAGCCTCGACCGGCAGCCAACCGTCAAGGACAGGTTGCACGGCGACTGCCTCAGGACGGTCATTTTTCGGCCGAACGACCGACAATTGACGCAGGATCCGAAGCGCCCAAGTCGTTGCCAAGCGCGCTGTTTGTAAGGCATCTCCTGGCCTGATCGCATGCGGCCTGCTTCGCTGTAACGCCAAGGGGACGCTACTATGTGAAGTGGACCGATCGGTCTTCCCTGCCCTCACCGCGCCGATTCGTGGCACGAACAGTGCTGACCTATGTCGCATGTCGCATGTCCCGCAGACCGCGACCAATCATAGCGAGGAAACCCATATGAGCATGGTGCAGGCGGTTGTGTTGTTGCGGTGGGTACTCATTATTGCCACCTCGTACCTCGTCGTTTTCAGTCATCCAATCGGGCAAGGTTCCGCCGGCGCGGCGTTGTTCGTGGCGGCGTATTTCGCGTCGAACGTAGCGCTCACCGAATTGCTGCCCCGGTTTCGCTCGCACTACGCCTTCGATGTATGCGTTGTGCTCCTCGATACAGTCATGGTCTCCATTGGCCTCACCTTGATCGGGGCCGGCCGCAGCGAATTCTACGTGGTGTTCTTCCTCGTGCTGTTTCTGAGCGCGCTGACCGAACGACTCGGGTTGGTGGTGACCGCAGCGGCACTGATGAGCATTGCGCACCTGTACACAGAGTCGCGCCTGGTCGGCGTAGATCGCCTGATGGATCCAGCCTACCTGCTGCGCGTGCCATTCTTGTTCGTCGTAGCCCTGTTCTTTGGCAATCTGGTTCAGGACGCGCGCAGCCGCGAGCGCAAGGATCGCGCGGCGCGTGAACGCGCCCGCCAAATGGAAACGCTGTCGGGAATCAGCCATGATCTCAAGAACCCGCTCGGGGTCATTCAGTCGCTGGCAACCCTGTTGCTGGAGGGAGATGCTGGGCAACTGACCGACAAGCAAACGGATCTCGTGCGGCGCATCCACGCCAGTACCCGCCACGTCATCACCTTCGCGCTCAATATCATCGATGCCGCCCGAATCGATGCGGGACGATTGGTGTTGCAGCGCACGCCGGTGAGCGTGGGGGATCTCGTCGAGGATGCCTTGGTGCTCACCCGCAGCGCCTGCGAGCTCAAAGGCCTCACCCTGCTGTGGGAGGTGGAACCCGACATGCCACTCGTGCACATCGACCTTGGGCAGATGGAACGGGTCATCTCCAACTTGCTGGGAAACTCCGTCAAATTTACCCCGGCAGGAGGGCAAGTTTCCCTGTCTGTCCGTCGGTCCGGCGAACAGATTGTCCTAGCGGTTCGAGATACGGGAACGGGGATCTCCGCAACCGAGCTGCCGACAATCTTCGAGCAGTACCGGCGGCGCGGCAACCGCGGAGATGGCTCGGGGCTGGGTTTGTTCATCGTCAAAGCCATCGTAGAAGCGCATGGCGGGTCCGTGGCCATCGATAGCGCGGGCGGCAAAGGAACCACGGTCAGTGTGCAGCTGCCGTTCGCACCACGCTCGCACGCGGCGGCTACGCCCGCGAAGCCTCGGCCATCGACCAGGCGCTGGTGGCGGCCCGGCCGGGAGCGCACCGACGCCGCGTCCGGTCCGGTCTCCGTGCCCGTGCGCACGCCGTCGCGCGGCTGACGCGGCGCCGCCGCCAACACGGAGCTGGCGGCTCTATCCCGATACTCCGAATGTCGTTAGACGCTGTTCGCGCGGACGGTGCTGCCCGAGCTGCAGCGCGTCGGCGCCGGCGCAGGCCTCACGACGCCAGTGACGACGGCGCACGCGAGTTGACGATCAGCTCCGCGTAGCGATCGCGGTGGTGCAGGATCTCGATGAGCCCGCGCATCACGCACATGAGTGGCTCCTCGGGCACCCGCACTTTGAGCCCCATCGCCTCGTGGAGGCGCTGCGGCCACCCGCGCAGCAACGCACCACCACCGACCATCGCGGCGCCGCTCGTAAACACGTCGCTCGCCAGCTCGGGCGACAGCTGCTCGACACAGCGACGTACCGCATCGGTGATTTGGCGCGCGACCGGTTCCAGTGCCTCACGGATCTCCGACGTGTGGACCGAGAAACGCTGCGGCTTGCCAGTGATCTGATTCAACCCCTTCACCTCGAATAGCGCATCGCCGTTCCCGGCTACGGCCCCGTACTGGATCTTGATTTGCTCGGCCGTATTCTCCCCGATCGAGAACGCGTATCGGTTTCGAAAGAACGCCTGCACCGCCTGATCCATGGCGTTGCCGGCCATACGCAACGACTCGCAATGCACGATATCGTTGAGTGCCAATGAGCTCACTTCGGTGGTGCCGCCACCGATATCGATAGCCAAATTGCCTTGCGCCTTCTCGATTGGTAGCCCCGCTCCAAGCGCCGCCGCGAACGGCTCCTTCACCAAATCGACGCGGTCGCCACCGGCCGCTTCAGCCTCGCGCAGCAGCGCCTCCATTTCAACCGCCGTCGCGCCATGCGGCACGCAGATGATGACCGCCTTCCGACTGAGGTAATGCCCGCGCGACGCCTCGCTGATGTAGTAGCGCAGCAACGCACGGGCGGCGTCGAAGTTGGCAATCACGCCGTCGCTCAGCGGACGAATGACCTCGATGAACTCAGGCGCCCGACCAAGCATCGTGCGCGCCCGCTCGCCGAACGCGATCGCCTCGCCCGTCGCCCGTTTGATGGCAACGGCCGACGGCTCGCGCAAAAGGATGCCCTTCTCTTGGGTATAGACCAAGGAGTACGTGGTACCGAGGTCGATCGCAATTCTGTGCCACAGCATGTTGCCAAAAGCATGTCACCGCCAGGCAGCGGGAGCAATCGGTTTGCGCAGCTAAACTGCGCGCCGCGTACCGAGCAACGATGCACCGGCTGATGCGGGAAGCCAAGGATGCGGGCCTCTGGGCTCTCGGCCATCCCAAGGAGATCGGCGGCTAGGCGAGTCCCTGGAGACGCGCCACATACAGCAGCGATACAGTAGTTCTCCGCTCCCTCGTACTCGCAGGTAACGCTACAACTACGGAGTGGCGGTGAGCGTAGCGGTCGCAGTGGGTGTCTCGGGAACCTCCGTAGGAGTCGCCGTCGGCGTCCCGGTCTCGTCTTCGGTTGGTGTTGGCGTCACGGTCGCGCTCGGCGTCGGAGTTGCGGTCGGCGTCTGAGTCGCGGTCTGCGTCTCGCCGGTTGTCGGCGTAGGAGATGCCGTACCAGTCGGCGACACTACCGGTGTCTCCGTCTGCGTCGCAGTCGGGGTCGCCGTGTTTACTGCCATCCCGGTTGGCGTAGGAGATGCCGTATCGGTAGGCGACACCACCGGCGTTTCCGTCGGCGTCGGCGTATCGCCTTCGGTTGGAGTTTCCGTTGCTGAAGGCGTCACTGTGGCGGTCTCGGTCGGCGTCGGGGTGTCTCCCTGGGTCGGGGTCTCCGTTGGTGTCGGCGAGTCGGTCGGGCTCACCACCGAGGTCTCAGTCGGCGTCGACGTTGGCGTGTCAGTCGCGACCTCCATCGGAGTCTCGGTGGGCGTCGGCGTGGCCGTCGGGGTCTCCTCGGGCGTCTCCGTCGGTGTGGCAGTCTCCGTCGCCGTTTCGGTCGGTGTGGGGGTGTCGGCTTCCGTCGGGGTCTCTGTGGGCGTTGGGGTATCCGTCGCCGCTTCCGTTGGGGTCGCTGTGGAGGACGGCGTTGAGGTTGTCGTGGGAATCAGGGTTGGAGTTGGGGTCGGCGTCGGCGTGGAGGTCGGCGGTGGTGTGTTGGTCGGGGTGCTAGTTGGCGTCAGCGTCGGAGGCAGGGTGGTCGTCGAGGTTGGTGTTTGCGTCGGCGTGGAGGTCGGAGGTGCAGTGGGCGTCGCTGTTGGACGCGATGTCTGAGTGGGTGTCGCCGTCGATGGGTTTATGAAGATATTGGTATCGTCCCCGCACCCTGCCGCAAAGAGCAGCATCACGAAGACACCAGCCGACGACAGCGTGCGGACGCGAGCGGATATGAGCATCACAGCCCTCCCTGGACCAACAGGTTACGGGCACGGCGCCCCCGCCGCCGAGCCGAACATCAATCCCACGGCCTTTTACGGAGAATGCAGTCGCTTTGCAACTCACGTCGGGTGGAATCGGTGGAATCCACCTCCAACCTTCGGTGGAGGAGAATTGTTTGCAGCGGATCGCCGGCGCGATACAGAGGCGCGTCAACAGCGGTCGGACACGCATCGATCGATTATGTGATTGAAGTTCGAGTGCGCGCAGAGTAGCTACACGATGCACTGCGCTGAGGAGCACCATCGCCCGGTGATTGAGCTCGCCCCGTTTTCCCGAACACAGACACGCATGCCCCGACGACTTTCCCGATTGATGAAGCGTTGGCGGGGACTGCTTGCTGCAGCGCTCACTGTGACGGCGTGCGCTGCAGCTGGCGCGCAACTCCCTGGCGACATCAACTGTGATGGCCGAGTCGACCGCGATGATCTGCCGGCGTTGATCACGGTCATCTTCGCAGACGGCTCGTCCGACTGCGGCGCGGCGGACGTGAACGGCGACGGTCAGGTGAGTGCTGCGGATGTCGTCGCGTTACTGCACGCGCTCAACCCGCCCGTGGGGCCGGTCATCACTTTCCTGGGATTGGCCGGTGCAGACGGCAGAGCCTCGACACCATTGGGAACGGTCAACGGAACGCCGGTCTTCTTCCGCAACAACGGCTCCGGCTTCCAGCTCGTCGTCGAAGGGCGCGCCGGACTCAGCGGCCAACAACCCGGAGTCACGACCTTCAACGCCGACGCCACCGACCCAGCACGGCGGCCCGACATCCAGATTGAGAGCAGTGCCCCGCTCGGCGACGGCAGCCCGGCGGTGTGCGACAGCGGTGTGCCGGCTATCAATCCACCTGACTTCGGCCCACCGCAGGCCGTCGCCAACGCCTTGAACGACCTCGCCTGCCACTTCCCTCAAGCCGCCACGTCGCCCAACTTCTCTTGCACACAAGATGGCTTCGGCACCTCACGCTTTATGGGTGCTGCGACACAAACCCAATTCTGTCTGTTGGTGCCGCGCACCATGGAGTTTCCAGTGGGCGATACGGTGTTGAGCGTGCGCTGGCGCGACACGGGGGGCAACCTGGGGCCCCTGCGACAGCTGATTCTGCAGGTCGCGTCTGGCCCCGCCCCGCCGACGTTCACGGCAAGCCCAACCCCGCCGCCATCACACACGGCCACGCCGACCCTGACCTCTACCGTCCCTCCGTCCGCGACGCCGTCGTTCACGCGCACGCCGACGCGAACGCGCACACAGGTTCCGCCGAGTGTCACGGCCACCCCAACAGCCTCGCCGAGCGGCACACTCGGTCGCAGCCCCACACCGACGAGCACGGCGACCCGCACATCGGCAACTCCGTCGTCACCCACGGCAACGGCGACACGGACGGCCACGCACCCGGTGACATCAGCAACCCCGACTCCGACTGGCACGCTGACACGCACACCAACGACGCCGGCGCCGCCGTCGGCAACTGCAACGCGCACCGTCACACGCACGCCGACGCTGCCATTCGCGCCGACGTCAACCTCAACACCGACCGCCTCACGTACACCGACCATCACCCGCACCAGCACTCGCACACCGACGACAACGCGCCCCCCGACACCAACCCGCACGCCGACCTTCACCCGCACGCCAACCGCAACGCCGATAGGATTGATCGGGCCGGTGGTCACCTTCTTCGGAATCACGCGCGCGGACGACACACTAGTGCCGTCGACGGAGACAACGCCCGAGGGCCTCCCGGTCTACACGCGGCCTACCGGCGCGGGCTTTTCGCTCGTCGTCGAGGGCCGTGCAGGCCCGTCTGGGTCGCCCGTCGGCCGGCTCGCATTCGCCGATACTGGAACCTCCTTCGCCGACCTCCAGGTCGAAGTGTCTCGGCCCTTGGGAGACGGTAGCCTCGCGGTCTGCGACCGGAGTGGCCCGATGGCCGGCGGTGTACCGCCCATCGACCCGCCGAGTTTCGAGGAGGCCGCCAACGTCATCGCCGCGGTGAACGATCTGACCTGCCGCTTCGTCAACGGTAGCAACCTGCCGATGGCGCGCACTCGTGACGAAGCTTGCATCCTGTTTCCCAGCGGTGACTTCGCCTTTTTCAGTGGAGCGAGCACGGTTCAATTCTGCGGCTCTGTCACCCGTTTCATGGAGTTCCCGCTAGGCGATACGCTCGTCACTGCACGCTTGCGTGACCAAGACGGGAACCCAGGTGTCCCGTCGCAAGTCATCATCCGCATTACTCCGTAGTGTACCTTCGCTTCACGGTTCGCCCCGACCCCTCTCCGAAAGGGAGAGGGGAGCGGAAAGGTTCCTCCTTCCCTCGCAGGGAAGGAGGCCAGGGGGTTAGGTTTCTCTTTGACAATTCTAAATAGAACGAGTATTCGCTTTATTTGTAATGACCTCCGATCGCGCCAGCCGGACCGCCGAATACATGGCCTTCTTTCGCGCCCTGGAGTCCGTCCGCCCGTCTGGCCAGCGGCTGTTCAACGACCCGTTTGCGATCCATTTCCTCCGCCCTGCCCTCCGGCTTGCGGTGCGGTTGTCTCGTGTGCCGCGGTGTGGCTCGTTCGTCGCGTGGTACGCGGACCGGCGCCTTCCCGGCGCGCGCACATCTGGCATTGCCCGCACGCGCCTGATCGACGATACGCTCAGCCAGGCATTGCGTGACGGCATCAGCCAGGTGGTGATTCTCGGTGCGGGCTTCGATTGCCGCGCCTATCGGCTGCCTGACATGGCCCCTGCAGTTGTCTTTGAGGTGGACCACCCGGCGACCCGGTCGGCAAAGCTCGCCCGCTTGCGCCGCGTGCATCCCACGCTTCCGGCGAACGTCCGCTTCGTCGAGATGGACTTCAATCGTCAACGCCTCCCCGACGTCCTGGAGTACGCCGGTCTCGATCCGCACCGTCCGGCGGTGTTTCTCTGGGAAGGCGTAACGAACTACCTCAGCGCTGATGCCGTCGACGCGGTGCTCCGCTTCATCGCAGGCTGCGCCGCCGGCAGCCGGGTCATCTTCACCTACGTGCACCGCGGCGCTCTGGATGGCTCCGCACTGTTCGAGGACGCAGCGGATATCCTGCGCGACGTCGAGCGATTGGGCGAACCATGGACCTTTGGTTTCCATCCGGAAGAGCTGCCCACCTACCTGCGCGAGCGCGGGCTTCAATTGGAGCGTGACGCCGAGGCGCGCGAGTATCGGGCGCAATGTTTCGGATCAGAGGCGGAGCGAATGCAGGGGTACAACTTCTACCACGTGGTGATCGCCGGCGTTCCGATGGAAGACAAGAAGCCAGCCGCGGGTGCAGCCGATGCCTAAAGTCAGCCAGTCCCACCGTGATGCGCGGCGCAGTCAGATTCTCGATGCGGCCATCGCTTGCTTCTCACGCCAAGGCTTCCACCGCGCGACCATGCAGGACATCGTCGAGCAATCCAAATTGAGCCCGGGGGCCATCTACAACTACTTCGCCAGCAAGGACGACATCATCGAAGCCATCGCGGACGAGCGCCACGCCAAGGAGCAGGCGCTGATTGCCGAGGCGGCAAAGGCGGCGAATGTCACCGACGTGTTCAAACGAATTCGCGACGGGTTCTTCAGCCAGCTCGACGACCCACAGGAACGCCGGCGGCGCCGCGTCAGCATCCAGTTGTGGGTCGAGGCGCAGCGCAATCCGCGAATCCACAAGATCGTCCGGCGGGGGATCGACAAGCCGCGCCAGCTCCTGAGCGCGCTCATCGCACGCGCCCAACGCCGCCACGAGATCCCACGCGACCTCGACCCCGACGCGACCGCCCGCTTCATGATCGCCGTGTTTCACGGATTCATTCTTCAACTGGACTGGGACAACAAGGCCGCGGTCGAGCCCTACGTCGAGTTGCTGGACATCTGCCTGCAGCGATTGCTGGCGTCGGACGACTAGGCACGCAGCCCGGGCTTTGCGCAAGAAGGTGACCTCTTCCCTCTCCCTCCGGGAGAGGACGAAGGTGAGGGGATGAGAAACTCCTCAACCACTTGCTCTGACTGCGTGAGCAGACCGACACGCCACGCACCGTTTCGTCGAAGCCATCATCCAATTCCCTCACCTGACCTCTCCCGGAGGGAGAGGAAGCCGTCATCAAGCCTTCGTGTGCAAAGCCCACGCCGCTCTAGCTTCCCGAGTCTCGCGTATCGACCGGCTTCTCACTCAAACTCTCGTGGAACCGCAGCAGATATCCGTCTGGGTCCATCACGAGGATTTGCCGCTGTCCGACGAGGACAGATTCCCGCCGGTACCACACCTCGCGCGGTTGCATCTTGAGTGGGTACGCCGCGTTCGCAAGAGCCGATACAATCTGATCGAGAGAATCCACGCGGATCTCGAGATTCATGCCGCGACCCAAAGGATATTCGAGTGCACCCGTGCGCCACGCACCGGACCGTATCTCCACATCCGTCGCGACCTGAGTCCCAGAAACCTGTTCGAGCATCAACTGGCTTCGTCCGACGGAAAGGAATGCAAACCGTTCGTCCTTCCGCTGATACTCGATCTTGAACGGCAGGATCGTCGTGTAGAAGCTCAAGCTCTTCTCGATGTCGAAGACGCCCAGTTCCGGGATGAGATCGTTGTATCGCATCGGCCCTTGGACCGGTTACTTGCACCTGCATGTTTTGCTGCAGCTGTCACATACCATGGAACCGTCTTCGAGCCCCTTTTCCCTCACCGAGCTAGCGCCCGCGGGGCAGGCGCGGCGGAGTCGGTGGAAAACCAGCTTCCGCCGCCGTCGCCTGCAGCCGCTTTGTTCGGCCAGCCAAACCCGCCTTGCTCACATCACGGATCGAAGCTTCACAAATTCGTTTGCCAGTTGCCGTCATCGTATCGTTCCATCAGATCCTTGAGACGCTCAAACAATCGCCGAAGCTCCCCTTGAAGGCGTTTGTCCTTCGTGTGATTGGCTTCAGCGGCGACAGAATCGCATAGCTCCTCGATGTCGTAGACGGTGAATGACGCGAGGAGCCTCCCGCGGTGCTCGGTCGCCTTCACGAGCCGATCGCCGAGCCGCGGATCGGGAAACACATGATCGACAATCAGCGTTCGTTCGCGTGCGGTGAAGGGAATCGCGATTGGCTCATCCTCATCGATTTTGACCCGCTTCATCGTTTCTAGTCAGAACCCGTCAAGCCGAACGCGATGGCGTTCAGGCGCGGCCCGCTTTTGGCCGTCGCCTGGAACAGCTGGTTCGGCCTGCGCAACTCATGGCACCCTTCCGTCGCCGTCAGATAACACCGCGAGATCGATGCCCTTGGCTCGCTCTCAAGTACGTCAAGATGGTAGGGCGGGCGGAGTCGACCCCGGGAAGGCTTGGGGTAAGCCAGTGCCTCTCCACTTTTTCCTCTCGGTTTGGAACCAAGTACAAAGGTGCGATTCACTGCGATGGATCGGGCCAAGAAGGAGGTATTCGGGCAAGTCATTGCTGGTGATACTTGGCTGGACCCAGGCGCTCGCGGCGATAGTAATAACCCGCGGCTCCTTGACCCGACCGTACTCGTACGGAACCCAGAGGGAACCCGGAGTACGAACTGTAAAGACTGCTGCAACGTGGGAGCAGTTTAGTAGCGCCATCTCGATGATCTGTGCGATGGCAAGCGCGGGCGAATGCCCCGCTGGCACTTGAGCGGGGCTCAAGTCCAAGACATCCAGCCAGTACTCGAAACCGTTCTGGTTGGCCAAGTATGCCACCCGCAATGCTTCATTTCGGTCGGCCTGGCGGTGCGAGACGAACACTCGGGGGCAGGGTGGCGCCACAGCCGGGGCAGTTGGGAGCCAATCACGCTCAAGGGACCGGCGCTCCCATTCCGGAAGTCCCGTGATCTGAGGGGGAAATCGTCTATTCCACGGTTCCCTACGATAATTTGTCCAGTCATAGTTCATGGCGATACCTTCCTCGAAACGTTTCCGTTGCCCTGGTTCCTAGTACGTTACCCCGGACCACCTCGTTTCTCCGAGCGCGGCTTGACAAGCCGAACGCCTCCGGCATCAGCCGCGCGCGCCTTCTCGCGCGTCGGTCTGGATGCCGTAGTTAGACTCCACACTCGCTCAGTGCGTTGTTCACCGCTCTGAGGACCTCATCAATGGTGATTTGCTTGTCGTGATTTGCATCGCCTGCGCTGCACGTACCGATATCTGCGCTCCCGAGCGCAATGTTCACCATCGTGAGTAGTTCATCGATGGTCACTTGCGTATCGTCGCTGCAATCGCCGATGCAAGGAATCGGCGTCGGCGTGGGCGTCGGGGTCTGGCGTGTTGTCGTCTGCGTGACGCTCGGCGTAGCGGTAACCGTTGGCGTGAGCGTCTTCGCAGCCGTAGTCGATGCGGTGGGCGTGAGCGTGTGACTCGGCGTACTGGACTTTGTGCGTGTGGTGGACGGCGTGGGCGTCGGGGTATCCGTTGCGGTCGGTGTTGGCGTCATGGTTGGGGTGGGAGTGAACGGCACAAGCGACCAACTGAGAACTATCTCGCCCGCCGCGGCGGAGGTGCTGGCAACGCGAATCGGGTATCTTGTGCCTGCACTGGCAAGAAATGTGACAGGACAAATGCCCGGCTGAGACGGGAAGCAGTCGGCAACGCGGGCTCCGTTCTCCAAGTGGACATCCAAATAGGGAACGAAGGTTTGGGCATTCACCTCGAACGTGACGTAACCATCGAGGGGTGCCTGCCAAGAATACCAAAGAGAACCATAGATCGACGTCCCCGCAGCATCAGCTTCTGCCGGCTCGATAGTCGCCACGGCGTTGTCGGCCCTCAGTGTTCCCGACAACCCGCTAATGAGGCCAGCCTGTGCAGCGTCGTCGTTCTCGGGCGCCGCAGCGCTCACCCAGTTCAAGACTAGATTTCCGATCTCCTTTCTATAGCCGCCACCGCTAGCCACGGCGATACGGTAGGAGCTACCCGCGGTAGCGGTGAAGATGATGCGATGGCCGTCAGCCGTCTGCGCCCCGGCGACTGAGACGAGGCCATTGATGCTCTCCCCGGAGAACACGGCGACAAGAGCAGCGAAGTCGCTGCCGATCGTGTCAAACGCGACTCGCCCAGACTCCGGCGATTGCCAAGAATACCAAACTGAAGGCGCAGTGCTGCCGGCGGTTGGGGGCTCGCCATCCTCTCGCGTGGCGCCGCGCGTTGTACCTTCAATACGCCCAGCAGCACCACGGATGGCCTCCGCAGCCGCAAAGTAGTCATTGGGAGGGTAAGGGCCCCAGTTGAGAGCCACGACGCCAGAGGTTCGCGCATACCCAGCCACCGATATCCGATACGTCTCACCGGCAACCGCGTCAAAATACACGAGACTGTAGGTGGAGTCTCCCAACCAGTCATCACTGGTAGCAACGCGATCTAAACCCGCTAGGCTGTCGCCCCGGTAGATTGCCATTACGGTGTCGAAGTCGCTTCGATCAGTCGCAAAGGTCATCCTTCGATCCTCTGGCGCTACCCACATGTACCAGATTGATCGGCCTGAATAGGCAATGTCGGCCTCCGCTGGAATGTAAGGTTCACCGCACTCATCTGTCGCATTGAGTGTACTTCCTGCTGCGTGCCCTCGCAGGCCGACGATCGGCTCCGCGTTGCCGAAGTTGTCGTTTGCGGGTCCGGTGCCCGCGTATTCCCAAATCAGCGAGATCGGGGACTGGGAACTGCCGACTCCCGTATCTACTCGTATGTAGTAGGTCACTCCAGCGGTGGCGCTGAACGTCACGCTAAACACCCCACCCGCGCTCAAACCTCCGTTCGTGGTGGTGGGCACCCGCATCAACCCGTCTAGAGTCAGCCCAGTAAAGACAGCTATGGTGGGGAGGGCAAAGTCAGCTTCGAAAGTCACACATCCGCTGGCAGGCGCGGTCCACCGCCACCACACGGAAGACGTGCATGGGTACTCGACGGAGGGCTCATCGTCCTCGCAGGTTGCGTCAAGGTGGTTGCCGAGCGCATAGCCACTAGGCCCCGAAATCTGTCGCGCGTCCGTGAAGTCGTCGTTCAGTGGTGGCGAATCATACCCCCATGTCAGGAGGAAGGGGCCGGCCTCCGCGGGGAAGCTGGCAATTGCGAGTCGATACTCCGTGCCCGCTTCCGCCTGAAATGCTCGGTAGCCCATGCTCTCTTGAGTTGCGTTCAAAGCCTGTAGCTGCTCAATGCTGGAACCAGCAAACAGATTCAACGAGGGGTTAAAACGCCGCTCGACGAGAACGGCGAAACGGACCGCCCCGTTCTTCGGGGCGATCCATCGGTACCAGATGGAGTTACCGTTCGTATTCAATACGGGCTCGCCGAGCTCGATCGTCGCACCGGCATTTGTCCCGCCGACGTCGCCGGCCGCGCCGGTTATGAGCTGGGCGTTGGCGAACTTGTCATTGGCTGGGGGAGCAGCTACGGCGATACCATCAACAGATGCAGATGCCACCGTGACCAAAACGGCTACCAACAGCCATTTCCGCCGATGCACGCAGTTCACTCCGGTTTCCGCACAGCGCATGATCGCCTCCCTGGGGTCTAACATCCTGGCGCTAACCGGCGCGCGCCGCTCTTGCGCGCGTCCGTGTTGAGCGCCCAGTTAGCGATCGCGCATGGTGCTCGGCATATGCGTCGAGCAGGCGGCGAATCATTCGCTGGTACTGGGTGTGGTGCTTCCGCGCTTCGGACTTGAAGAAATCGACACTACGCTTGCTCAACGCGATGGTGACCTTGACACCTTCGTCGCGAAAGACGAGCTCCTCCGGAGGAGGCAGGAAGTCAGGAACGACTCTTAGCTTCCCCAGCGGCTCGTCGGTGTACCTGATTTTCTCGCTCATAGATCCGCTTTCCCTTACGCCAGTAACCGGCCCCGATGATTCGAATTGCATCCTCGCGGTACGTGAACCGAACCGTCAGAATCGCACCTTCGACCCGACCGAAGCAGTAGTGCCGCTTCTCACTCGAACTATGGGACAGGTCTTCGGCAATCACGCGCTTCGAATCCGCAAAGGCGAGTTGCGCCCTTCCAAACGAGACACCGTGCTTCTTCTGATTTTGCTGATCCTTTTTCGCGTCCCACTCGAAGCGCGCCTTTGCCACCGGAGGACGCTAGCACGACTCCGCCAGAGGAGCCATATGCCTGTATGGCTACGTTCCAGCCCCTCGCCCTCCGATCGCTAACGTCCTGCGGTTGAGCGGCCGGCGCCCACCGCCGCCCGGTCGAAGCAAACGGTCGCGCGCTGGTCCGCTCCAAAACGCGAAGAGTTAGACCGCACGCATCATCTCCCGTGCAGCGCGAAAGAAAAGCGCCTCTTGGTAGGGCTCTTCCTCGAGCAGCGGAGGTAGCCACATGCTATGGTTCGTTGAATCGTAGAGGTCCGCTCCGTACACATGAATCGAGCAAGTCGGCTCGTTCGCGCATGTCGAGAGGTCATGAATCGCATCGGTATCGAGTCGTACCGCCTCACCGGCGTGCATCGACTCCCGACCGGTAGCGGTGAGCGACCGTCCGGCGCGTTCGTAAACTACGTTGTCCTCTCGGCCGCGATAGACTGAGACGACAGCCCACGTGCCGTGGTTATGGGGCGGTGTACGCGTAGACGGTGGATAGGCGGTGTGGAGAACCGTAAGGGTGGGTGAGCGGTGAAGACGCGACGCCCGGAAGTCGCCAATCCGCGGTACGGCGATCTCAGGGGGAGCCGCCACGATGCGAAGGAGCTCTGCATGAATGATCGCGGGTGCGTCTTTCGCGGTGCGCGCCTTTTGGCAGAAGCGTACGAACCCTTCCGGATCAAACATTCGTGGTTTCCGTCCCCGTGCGGTCTAACGGCGGGCGCATGAACGGCCGGCCCAGCTGCGTTCGCGAATCGCAACAGCGCTCAAGCCGGTCCGTTCCATGCGCGGGTTAGGCGTCGAGAAGTACCGCTTCCAGCACGGGTACCACCTGCCCGTACAGCTTCGACTCGTGTTCCTTCGCGTCGGTGTCGGTCCCGAGTACAAGACGGAGCGGAGCGAGGAGGTCGATGTAGGAATGGCCGTTTGCCAGCCGACCTTCGCTCACCTCGGGTGGTACGCGCAGGACTGGCACGGCGGCCTCGAGCCGGCGACGCAGTTCCGGAAGGACGTTCTCGCACGGCTCAAGCCTCACGCGCAGCAGACTGCCGCCCTGCGCGAGCGGCGACACGTACGCGCGGCGGATTAGTCTCGATTGGTGCGGTTCAAGGTAGAGCTCGCAACGCCGACCTGCGCTGACCTTGTAGCTCGCGCTCAGATGCGACCGCGTGGCGTTCCAGAGTTTGTCGAAATTGCTCTGGTTACGCTTCACATCTTCGCTATCGTCCGGCCACAGCTCTCCGACGTGGGGGACTGGGGGTGTGAAGCCAAGCCGTTCGAACCCGCGGCGCAGCCAGGCCGTAACATCGTGACGCCCCTTTTCGAGCGGCTCATAGAGGTCGCGCCACAGGAAGTGCGGGGCGTCTGGCGGGCGAAGGTAGCGTGGGTGTTGCAGCACCAGATCGGCCGGCGGTTTGAGCGACGGACGAACGTAGACGACTGCATCAACGCACGGTAGCTCAAGGTAGCGCTCGAGTTGCTGTAGGGTCTCGCCGTCCTCAGCGGCCTGAAGGGTCTCCGGCGCATCCAGCTTGTGCTCGCATGCGATCGCACGCCCGCCTGCCAGATCCAGCATCATGTCCGGGCGGCAGTGCTCTGCGACGAACGTGACCTGAGTACGTACCTTGGCGATCCGAGGGACGGCTCCGCTCGCAGCCAGCGGAGCGAGGACGCGGGATTCATAGGCACTGCGGAACGCGGCGTCGACTTCGAGCGCGGCAGCGACAAAGCACGTGAGATGGTCCTCCCGTGCTTGCGTGAGGTTCCGTGTCTCCCAGAACAGATCCATCTGAGGCCTAACGCCGCGGCGCTCAGGCGCGGCGCGCTCTTCGCCGTCGCCTGGAGCGCCTGGTTCGGCGTAGCTCGACTGCTACGCCATTGGGGCCGTGGGAACGCATGTTCCTCTCCGATCAGTGCGCAACGCGATCGCGTTCATTTGCAACCATCGGCGTTGGCGTTCGGCAAGCTGCAAACTGCGCGCACGGTCGGACCGATCCACTCGCCACGTATAGCTTGCCGTTTCGTCGTTTGA
>JBGQHM010000059.1:0-24582 GCA_041497995.1 Binatia bacterium
CACTCCACGCGGGGACAAGCTTCAAGATCACCAGCCATTCGAAGTCTACGGCCACCTTACGAGCCACATCCATTAGATATCGATCTGAGGATATATGATGCGACGAAGATACCGAGCATGATTGCGGCAGGTCATGATGTTGCGGGCGTCCCCGCTTGCCGCTCGGCGACATGATCTTCGCCGCTGCGTTCAAGGTCTATTCGACCGTGAGTTGTCGCCGGTTCATGACCGATCTGCGCGATGCACATGCCAAAGGGATGATATCGAAACTCCCCTGCTACAACTCGATTTTCAACTACCTCGAATCGGAAGAGCTGACGCCGATCATCCGCGATATGATTGTGAAGAGCGCATTGCCGCTGAAGGCGATTGAAACCGACTTCGCCCCGGACTCTACCGGCTTCACTTCCACGCAATTGGTGGGCACGTGGCGTGCCGAGAAATACGGCGCCAAGAAAGAACGTGTCGAGCACGCATGGCTCAAGCTCCACGTCATGATCGGCACCAAGACCAACATCGTGACCGCCATTGAACTCACCGAGCGCAAAGAGCACGACACTACGCAGTTCAAGTCGATGTTCGAAACGACCGCCGAGCACTTCAATGTGGAGCGTATCCAGGCCGACAAGGCATATGCTTCCAAGGCAAATTTCGAACTCATTGAAAGCAAGGGTGCCACGCCGTTCATCCCCTTCCGGAACGATGCACGGGGCAACACGAAGAACGAGACGTGGAACCGCTTGTTCCATTATTACAGCTTTCGGCGCGAAGAGTTCCTCGCCATCTACCACCGCCGCAGCAACGTCGAATCCACCTTCAGTTCGATCAAGAGGAAGTTCGGCGACTTCGTGCGCAGCAAAACGCCCACCGCGCAGATCAACGAGCTGTTGCTCAAGGTGCTCGCTCATAACATCACGATGGTGATTCACTCGATGCATGAGCTTGGGATTTCGCCGAGCTTCTAGACTGCGGTGCACTTGACTTGGCGACTGTGATATTATTGGACTCCTCCAATTGCCCTAATGCATCAAGAGCATCCATCGCGTGCCCGATAATCCAATAGCTGCCGACAAACAGCCCGAGCGCCAGCAACACGCCGAGGGTACGCCAGTACCAGTGGTCGATGTGCACGAAGCTCCACAACCCGAACATCGAGGCCGCGACCATGATGAGGAAAGCAAGCGTCAGCAGCGAATAGCTAGCATAGCGAAGAAACGGCGCGGTGATCGACGAAAGGAGCAGGCTAAGTTCTGGGCGGAGTTTTTCGGAGCGCTTGCTACCGTCGCGCTCGTCGGGCTGACCTTCGTCTATGTTCACTATTCCCGCAAGCAATGGCACGTGATGAGTGATCAACTCGCCGAAATGCGATCTGCACGGCGTCCATGGATTATGACAATCAAGGCCGAGAGTTTCATCGGTCTTCCTCTTGCTGATGAACCCAAGAGAACGTCGAACCTTGACCACTCCTCGTTCAAGCTCGTCGTCAAGAACGTTGGGAACGTTCCAGGCCAGCAGGTCGGCATATCCGCCACTTGGACTATGTGGGCAACCGCGATTGTCAACCGTCAAGGCGGTAACTGGCAATGCCTCGCCGTTCCAACGGTGATCGGTCCGGAGGTCGAATCCCTCACTTCCGTAATATTCTATGGAATGGAAGGTGGCCTGAGTCCGTACGTCATCAGGGAATTGGTAGACAAAGATGGTTGGTTTTGCATCCATGGCTCCGCTAGCTATGTCGATCAATTCGGCGTGAGGCTCTCCAGTCCATTTTGCTTCGAATGGACCTCCATCAGTTACGGATTTTACGGTTGCTCCCCCACACGAGCCGCAGAATTTGAAGAGCGCGACAGACAGAATGGCGACAAGTGCGCTATGCCGCCAATGCCGCCACCTGACGACACACCCAGACAGCAAGAACCCTCGCCAGAACTGCAATAAGGTAATAACTCGCCGCGCCATGGTCGGCCCCAAAGGTTCGTCGGACGTTTCGACTTTTTGGGCAGCCTCCGGAGCTATTGGGCAACGCACGGTTGCTGGGCAAAGCCCATTTGTGGGGCACATTTGTGTTGACTGTTGCCTCTCAGAAAGGCTAGAGGATGCGTGAGCGTCGTGGTGGCCAGCCTCCGGCGGGGACATGACGCGAACCACTGCGAGATAAGGTGATGCTGGAACGACGGAATCGTTGGATCGGAACCGTACTCGTGCCGTGCGCGCTGGCGCTGTGCGGGATGGTCGCTGCTACGGCGGCTCACGCCACCTTCATGTGCGCGGGTCAAGGTCCTTCGAAGGGCGCCTGCTCGGGTGGTGCGCCGAACGGTGTCTGCCAAATCGGCGAGGCGTGCGACGACGGCAACACCATCAACGGCGACAATTGCGACACCAACTGTACGGTTCCCGGGTGCGGGAACGGCGTCACCGGCCCTGGTGAGGAATGCGACGCCGGCGCCGCCAATGACGACGTCAACGTCGACGCGACGCCTCCGGGGAATCCGTGCGACACCCACTGCCTCCTGAAGCAGTGCGGAAACCACCGCTTGGAAGGTGGTGAGTTGTGCGACGACGGCAACGCGTTCAACAACGACGGGTGTGACAGCGATCCCAGCACCTCGCCCTTTCCCGCGGTTGGGCTGTGCTTGGGCAGCGGATGCGGCAACGGCATCACCAACATGAACGAGATGATGGCCGGTGGCTGCGACGACGGGAACACCGTGTCGGGCGACGGCTGCAGCAGCACGTGCGTGACTGAGTTCTGCGGTGATGGGATCAGCAACGACAAGCCGTTCGAGACCTGCGACGATGGGAACACCATCAACACCGACCACTGCTCGAACACCTGCGTGTCCTCACGTTGCGGTGATGGCATCGTCCAGACGTCGGTTGAGCAGTGCGACGACGGCAACACCGTCAACACCGACGCGTGCCGCAATGCTTGCACGACCTCGCGGTGCGGTGACGGGATCAGTGACACCGGTGAGGCCTGCGACGACGGCAACACCATCGACGACGCCACCTGCCTCGGGAATTGCTCGAAGGTTCCGGTGTGCGGAGATGCCGTCACCGACGCAACCGTCGAGGAATGCGACAGCGGCGCCTGTGTCTGCGTCGCTCCGAAGAAGGCGGCAAATGGTAAGACGTGCGCCAGCCTGGCGCGGCGCATCGCCTGCGCGGCCGACGGCGGAACGTGCATGAATGCAGTCACGCACCTTCCGTGCGGCCTCGTCGCCGGCGACGGTAACATCGATGATCTGCCCAACTTCTGCCGCAGCCTGTGCGTCGACCCATTCTGCGGGGACGGCACCACCGACATGGGCGAGTTCTGCGATGACGGTCTCGTCGGTGCATTCCCGCAGGGCGGTGACGACACCGACTCGTGTCCGAACGGCCCGATGATGATCGCCATGGGCATGGCCTGCCAGATCTCCAACGTCTGCGGCGATGGCGTACCGAACACCGACGGCGGCCAGTTCTCCTGCGACAATGGCAACGGCACCAACCCCAAGACATGTCTGAAGAGCGGCGTGCTCTGCAGCGTCAACGTCGACTGCGGCACGAATGGGCCGTGCGGCAACAGCGACACCGCGCCCGACACCTGTCGGACCAACTGCCAGCCGGCACACTGCGGCGATGGCGTGACCGACAGCAACGAATCCTGCGACGACGGCGATACCCTCGACGGTCCGCTGTGCCGATCCAATTGCTCGCTACCGACGTGCGGCGACAAGATCGTCGTCGCACCGGAGACCTGTGATACAGGTGGTAGCACGCTGCCGGGTGCCGCGAACCAACCGTGCACGGACACCTGCCGCAAGGCCGTGTGCGGCGACAGTAAGGTGTGCAGCGCGTCAGGTTGCACCAGCGGGCCTACCGGCAGCGGAGAGGAATGCGACGACGGTAACATCGCGGCGTCGGATGACTGCGACGATTGCCGGTTGAATGTCTGCGGCGATGGCGTCACGCGCACGAGCGGCACGTCGCCGCTCGAGCAATGCGACGATGGCAACAACGCCAATCAAGATGGCTGTTCGGGGACGTGCTGCTTCGAGCCGACCGCCGCGGTGCCTGGTGGGCTTACCGGACTATTTGCGGCGCAGCAGTGCACGCTCGACCACCTCGCCCTGGATATCGCTTCCTTGTCGTCACCACTGACCGGCAGCGGAGCGAAACGGGTGAAGCCGACGATGAGCACTCGTGCGTTGAATAAGCTGGGGATGATCCAGGCACTCGCTCGTACCGCTACCCTGACCGCCCGCGACGTCAGCAACAAGAAGAGCCGCAAGCGGGTCAAGACGCATGAGAAGCGCATGGGACGCCTGCTCATCGACGTCCAACGGATCATGGATATGGCGTACCAGCACGGCGAGTTCTTCTACCCACAATACGCCAGCATCTCCGCGCAGCGTGTCGATGCCAACGGCTACGTGAACCTCGTCATCGACACGATGTTCAACACCCCGTGAGCGGCGCTGGCGCCGGGGTCGCTCAGTTACGGCTCGTTGTAACAGAACGGTACGGGTGGGGAGGCGATGACCGCGCCCGTCCGCGTCGCGCGCTTCACGCGTATCATCATCGGCGTCACGCACGTCGCCGGTGAGCGCACCGCCACGGCCGTGGGGGTCACCGCCAGCACCTCCTGCGCTGCGGTCCACGCGCCATCGACGAAGAACTCAACGCATGTACCGCGCAGTGGGTTGCACGAGTTGCCGCTCTTGAGGGCACGGCAGTCTGCGGTGCCTCCGCCGGTGTGACCGGACACGGCATCGAAGCCGGTCCCGGTGATCCACACCAGGCCACCCTGCATCGCTTTGGTCGGACTCACAGTCGCTATCTGTACGCCGCTACTGCCTTGGTGGGGTTGTGGGATTCGCACATCCACGCGGTCTTGCGTCCCCAGGCTGTTGTTCGTGTCATTGTCGGAGATGGCGCCGACATCACATGCATTGGATGCGGTACTCCCCGTCGAGTAGCAGTGCTCCCATTGATTTCCCTGCGCCGCGACCAGCGCCGGCGGCGCATCAAGCGCGTTGACGAAGTTTCGCCGCACGCCGGCGCCGTTTGCCGCGAACGCATTGTTCCCTGCGCCCGCACCGCCGTCCGTGCCAAAGTCTGCCGCGATCCTGCCTTCGAGCTTCACCCCGGCATCGTCGTTGTAGACCGCGGCGGACCCGCGCACGGAGATGTCCGCGACACTGCGTTGCGCCTTCTCGATCAGCAGTCCCTTTCCACTGATTCCGCACATGTAGTCGTTCACCAACGTGCCGGCCGACTGGTCCTGAAAGTAGATGCCTTGCAGCACACCGTCGCGTACGATCGTGCGGCTCGCGCGTAGCTCGGTCAGCGCGCCTTGGGCGGACAGCTCAGATGCGTCGGATCGTGTAACGACCTGCTGTGCGCCGCAAGCGGTTGGATTTCCGGTCGGGCAGTTCTGGCCGTTCTGCTCGACGAGGTTGCCGACGGCCTCGATGACGCCCTTGTTGGTGTCCGCGGCATCCGGTGATTGGGCGAAGACACCGCCGCGCAAGTTGTTGTGAATCCAGTTTCCCTGGAGTCGAACGAGTCCGCTCTTGCTCTTCACACCCCGGTCGAAACAGAACCGCACTTCGCTGTTGTCGACGTGCACGGGCTCGGCGCTGGTGGCACCCGTGCTATCCGCATCGATGCAGTCCTTCCCGGTAGCCGGACGCGTCAGGCCTGATGGCACCTCTGCATCGGTGATGGCTGCGGCACCTCCGTCGAGGCGGCAGGTGTCGACGTCACTGCCCTTGCTCCCCGCGTCGAACGCCACAAGATCCTGGTCACCGCAACAGATCTGTCCTTGTGGGGCGAGCTGGCGTTGGATGGCCAGGCCTTGGAGCCGGATCCCTGCGCCTTGGAGGCGGAGCGCTCCGCCCGGCGACTCGGAGCACGGGCAGTCCCCCGCTTGCGGATTCGCGTTGGGTGCGCGGAGCGTGATGACGGTCGGGTACACGCGGGCGGCGAAGTCCCCGAGCGGTGACGGGTCGCCGGCCGCATTGGTTCCATCAATCACCGTCCCGGGTGCGCGCACGGCCAAGGCGGCGTTGTTGGTGACCTGAACGCTCGCGACCGCTCCGGGAAATGCCGTACGATCGAAGCCAATGAGCACAGGCGGAACAGACACTGCCGCGGTTTGGATGGCGTCGCGCAGTGTACACGTGGCGTCGCAGACGCCGTCGCCGGAATCGTCCGCCTGATTGACGGTGAGCACCGTGCGCGCCAGCGTCCACTCGATCACATTGGCGGCCGCTGCATCCGTGACGAGGAGACTCTGCTGGTGCTGGGCCTGTCCGGTGCTGGCAACGGAGAGGTGGTGCACCCAGGGTCCTGAGCCCAAGCTCAGATCGAGCGCAACGTCGGTCGTGCCAATAGGCAGTGAGCGAGCGATCGGGCCATACGCGACGGCGGCATCGCCTGCCGCTGGCCCGCTCAGACGCGTACCGGAGAACGCGGCTGTCAGACTCTGCCCCGTTGCGTTGTGGACGCGCAGCGTCAGCACCGCACGTCCCGACGGCAACTCGAGGTGGCATCCCGGGTCGCATCCGTCGCCGGCGCTGCGATTGCCGTCGTCACAGTCCTCATAGGTCTCGACAATCCCGTTGCCGCAGGTGCTGCGCCGACACTCGAGCATCAAGGAATCACGGTCCACCCCACTCGGTGTCAACCTGGCTTGCACGATGAGAGTTCTGTTGCCGGTCTGGAAGCCGCTGCGAGTGGACCGCTGCGGCACCGTGATGTTCAGCGGCGCGCTGCACATGTTCAACGTCGAGCTGCTTGTGCCGAGGCTCACGAGTCGACGGCTGTGCGTCACAGTGATGCCGAATCCGGCACTACCCAACTGAGCATCCAACGCCGCCAGGTTCGCTACGTCGGCGGGATCAGCGCCGCTGGCCCTCGGTGAGATGATATCGAACGTATTGACAGACGACGGATGGCAGGCCGGAAAACGCGGGTCGGTGTTGTTGATGCACAGCGCAAGCGGCATCGTGCAGCTGTGGTTGGTCAGATCCGCATCGACGTCGCAGTGCGGGTCGCCTTCGTAACAAACCACGGTGTTCTTCGGGATGCCTTGACTGGTCGCCGGCGGTGGCGGCGTCACGAGCCATTCGAGGTTGCAGTCGCTGCTCTTCAGTCCGCCGCCCGGAATGCAGGGGTTCATCGGCGCCGGATCGGTACACGTCGTGCTCACCGAGACCCCGGCGGTCGGCTGGAACGCGACTATCAGGAGCAAAAGGACGGGCAAGCGGAATGTCGTGGTACGGTACTGCACGTGGAGCCGATCGATTGCGCGTTCATAGTGTACGGAGCGGAACCACACCTTGGCAAGAACGGAATTCTGCGCGCCGCGGCGATTGACGGTTCCGCCACGGAGGCGATAGAAGCAGGTTCGTGGCAATGCCCACGATCCGCAATGGCCGCCCACTCTTCCAATGAGGATCATGACGCCGTGCTCGCGGCGAACGCGGCGTTCTATCGCGCCTTCGAAAGCCTGAACCTGGCGCGTATGGAGGAGGTCTGGCTACAGGCGGCGCACGTCAAGTGCGTCCATCCCGGCTGGGGGCTGCTGGTCGGCTGGGGCCCGGTGATGGGGAGCTGGCAGCGTATCTTTGCCAGCACCGTCAGCATGCACTTCGTTCTCACTGCCCTACGCGTCGAAGTCGTTGGTGACCTCGCCTGGGTTGTACTGACCGAGAACCTTGAAAGTCAGCACCGCGAAGGTGAGTCCGCCGCACAGATCCAGGCGACCAACATTTTTGAGCGCCACGACGGCCGCTGGTTCCTCGTGCATCACCATGGCTCGCCGGTGTACACGCCGACCGACGACGTCGGGCCGGAACAGATGCATTGACCCAGCAGATGCAGATCGGTCTCTTGCTCGGCGGCTTGTCGAGCGCAGGCGCCCTCGGTGCGTTGGCGGCGGAGGCGGAAAGGCTCGGCTTCGACTCGCTCTGGGCGGGCGACCACATCGCCTTCCCGGCGCCGATCCTCGATCCGCTGCAGGTGTTGACCTGCTGCGCCAGTCACACGCAGCGCGTCCGCCTCGGCACGTGTGTCTACCTGCTGCCGCTTCGCCACCCAACCGTGGTGGCGAAGATGGTCGCTTCACTCGACTTCCTCAGCGGTGGCCGCATCGTCTTCGGCATCGGTGTCGGCGGCGAGTTTCCCGGCGAGTTCCAGGCCAGCGGCGTGCCCGTGCAAGAACGCGGCGCGCGCACGAACGAAGCGATCGGCGTGCTGCGCCGGCTGTGGCAGGGAGATGAGGCCAGCCACGCCGGACGCTTCTTCCGCATCGATGCAGTGCGCCTCAAGCCGCCGCCCGTGCAGCCGGGCGGGCCGCCGATCTGGATCGGCGGGCGCTCCGACGCGGCGTTGCACCGCACAGCCCACTACGGCGACGGGTACGTGGGATACCTGCTGAGTCCGGAGAGCTTCCGCGAGCGCTTCGCGCGTATCCGCGCGCTAGCGGACGCTTGCGGCCGCGCAGCGCACCCGATCACCGCGGCGCTCATGACCTTCGCCGTCGTCGACGCGGATCGCACCGTCGCCCTGCAACGTGCCGGTGCGATTCTTGGCGCCATGTACGGCAGGAGTATGGAGAGCGCGGCCGCACGGTACTGCATCGCGGGCACGCCAGACGACTGCCGCGCCGCAGCGCAGCGCTACGCCGACGCCGGCGTGGAGCACTTGGTGATCACACCGCTGGCATACGGCGACGGGACGGTCGATCAGGTCCGCGCACTGGCAGCCGCGCTCCGGCGTTGATGCTCCCGCCTCATTCGTCTGCAGAAAGCCCGTCGGCGCGGTTGCGAAGTCCACACGCACCAGACTAGAGGTGTCTTCGAGAGCATGAGACTCATCGCGCTTGGGTCAAGTTTGCGAGGGCCGCCCATAGCGACCAACGGGAGCGGCCCATAGAAGGACGCTGGGCGCAGCCCGTACGAGCGGAGGATGGCGATGGAGTACGACCTGAAGATCACTGGCGGCACGATCATTGACGGCACTGGCACGCCGGGATTCGCGGGTGACGTCGCGATACGCTCGGGCAAGATCGCGGCTGTTGGCCATGCACCGGGCGCTGCGACGAAGACGATCGACGCCAGCGGGCGTGCGGTCGCGCCCGGGTTCGTCGACGTGCATACGCATTACGATGCCCAAGTGCTGTGGGACCGCATGCTGAGCATCTCGCCGTGGCACGGCGTCACCACCGTGGTGATAGGCAACTGCGGTTTCGGCGTGGCACCGACGCGCCCGGCACATCGGCCACTCATCCTGCGGACACTGGAAAAGGTCGAGGGCATGAGCTTCGACGCGCTGGAGGCTGGCGTCGGCACCGACTGGCCCTTCGAGACGTTCCCCGAGTATCTCGATGCCGTCGAGCGGCGTGGCATGGCGATCAACGTTGCGGCCTTGATCGGTCACACGCCGGTGCGTCTCTACGTCATGGGCGAGGAAGCGACGCAACGTGCCGCGACCGATACGGAGGTCGCACAGATGCGCGCCATCGTCCGCGACGCCATCGACGCCGGCGCCGTCGGCTTCGCGACGTCGAAGGCACCGACGCACGTCGGGTACGGTGGCCGGCCAGTGCCTAGCCGTGCGGCGGACTTCGCCGAGGTACAGGCCATCGCCGACGCGTTGCGCGAGGCCGGACGTGGCGTCGTGCAGGCAACTGTCGGCCCCGGCCTATTCTTCGACGAGTTCGCGAAGCTTGCCGGATCGAGCGGCCGCACCGTCACCTGGACCGCGCTGCTCGCCGGTATGCTCGGGCCCGGCTCGCACCGCATGTTGCTCGA
This sequence comes from Binatia bacterium, assembly GCA_041497995.1. Taxonomy (GTDB): domain Bacteria; phylum Desulfobacterota; class Binatia; order HRBIN30; family HRBIN30; genus DATKMS01. Next base: position 9,807 of record JBGQHM010000059.1, read on the forward strand.
CCGGTCCATCGACTTGATCCGCCAAGGATTCCCTGTGGTGCCGCAGGTGAGTTGCCGGCCGCTCAATCTCGACTTCGACTTCAAGGAACCGTTTGCCTTTGAATCGTTGCCGATGTTCGCACCGGTATCGGCCACCGACGCGGCGGGCAAAGCGCGTATCTACCGCGATCCGGGGTTCCGTGAGTCGGTGAAGGCCGCGTACGGTTCCAGCATGGCCGGGCCGTTCAACGATTTCGGCGAGCGCATGTGGATCTCGTCTTGCCCGCATGACCGCGCCCTCGAAGAGCGGACCATCGCCAGCGTCGCAGCCGAGCGCGGCGTCCATCCGATTGACGTCATGTTCGACCTCGCGCTCGAATCGAACCTCGCAGCACGCTTCCGCATGGCGCTGATCAACTTCGACGAGGACGCGGTCGCCGAGTTGCTCAGCGACCATCACACGGTGCTGGGTCTCTCCGACGCCGGCGCTCACGCCAGCCAGCTGTGCGACGCGTGCTTCTCGACGCATCTGCTGGGCCACTGGGTGCGAGAGAAAGAGACATTGACGCTGGAGGAAGCGGTCCGCATGCTGACAACACGCCCCGCCGAAGTCTTCGGCATCACCGACCGCGGCCGCCTGGCCGTGGGCATGCCCGCCGACGTGGTGGTCTTCGATCCGCGCACCGTGGGCGCGAGCAAGCTGCGTCGGGTAAACGACATGCCCGCGAGCGCGGACCGTCTGATCGCCGACGCGATCGGCATCGAGGCGGTGATCGTCAACGGTACGGTCATCCGGCGTAACGGCAAGGACGTTGTCGACCCAGATGGTGCGCTGCCGGGGAAACTGCTGCGCAATGGCCAGGCGCGGTGATCCCAAGAAGCCGGGGTTGAAACCCCGGCCGACCATCAGACGCCGCGCCGCGGCGGGGATGAGCAGAAGGGTGGCGGGCAGAGCATCGCGTAGCGATCGCATGGTGGTAGCCGGGGGATTCATCCCCCGGGGGGGCGGTGCCGGGGATGGTGGCGTCGCGTAGCGACGCTCGAATCCCCGCCGGCACCTCCGGCGTCCGCCACCACCGATCACCCCCACAGGTAGCGTTCGTCATACTCGATGCCTTGCTTGTCAAGGAAGGTTCGGTACTCATCCTGAAACGTCCACCGGCGGTGGTGGCAACAATGTGGCGTGTCATAGTGCGGAACGCAATGCTCCAAGGCGATCTAGCTCGAAGCCTGCGCGCTGAACCGCGGCGCCACATTACTCATGAACACATCCAGCTGATCGACGAAGTCTGCAAGGCTACGGCTGTGGAAGCGGAGCGTGAGGACAGTCGCGCCGATGCGCTGATACTCGGCCACGGTGTCGATGGTCGCTGGAATGCGGTCGGGCGTGCTCACGTCGATCGGCGGTTCGGGTGCGAAGATCAGGTTGATCGGTTCTGCGCGGTCGAGCCACTCGCGCCATTGGCGCGCACGATGGAGGAGAGATGCGAGCTGCGCGTGTGTGAAACCGAATGGGTCCCAACCGTCGGCGACCTGCAAGGCGCGGCGCAGGGAGCGCGGGGTGCGACCGCCGAGCCAGATGGGCATGCGCTCTTGGACGGCCCACGGGTCGACGATGAAATTACCGAACGCAAAATGGCTGCCGGCGTACTCCGGCTGACGTTTGCCGAGCGCTGCACGCAGCGCCAGCAGCGCGTCTTCGTAACGCGCGCCGCGGCCGTCGAAGTCGATACCGAGCAACTCGAACTCCTCGCGTAGACTACCGACGCCGACGCCGGCGATGACGCGGCCGCCAGACAAACGGTCCAGCGTGCCCAGCCGCTTCGCGAGCTCCAGCGGATGATGGTACGGCAATACCAACACGTGCGTGACCAGCTTGATGCGCTCGGTCATCGCCGCAAAGAACCCGAGCGTCGCGAGCGGATCGTAGTAGCGGCTGCCGCGCGTCGCCGCCGCTGCCGCCGGGATTGCCACATGGTCGCTGCAGGTGAGGTGGTGGTAGCCCAACCGATCGGCTGCCTCCGCAATGTGCCGCAAATCGGCAACGCTCGCCGTCTCTTCCCAGCCGTTGTGGACGCGCGGATTGAGGGTCACGATCGGCGTCGTCAGTCCGAAATGCATGAGTCCGTATACCCCAAGTCATGCCTGCCCGACTACTTGGCCGCAGTTCATCGGTGCTTGTGCGGCGGCGTGGCAGCGTGATTTAAACACAACCTGTGACCCCACACCGGGCTCCTCGAACTGCGCTGATCGCCGTGGTGCTGGCGTCGCTCGCCGCCTGCGGTGGTACGGTGCCGGTTTCCACTCCGGCTGCGTCTAATGTCCGTTTCGAGTTCCTGAGCGATCGCATACGCGTGCACAGTGACGCCGCGACTGCCGAGATTCGCTTCGCACCCTACAGCCTCGCGTTCTTCGGCGCCGATGCGGCTCAGCCCGTTGCCAACGAGTCCCCTGCCGGCGGTGTCTTTTATGAGCGCGGCGGCACAACGTATACGCTGGGGTTGGTGCGGCAGTATCACACGCTCGCCGACGGCGTCGAGCTGACGGTCGACACGAGTGAGAACACGCCGGCTACCGTTTCCGTCCGCTTCCTCACCGATCGAACATTGGAAGTCACTGTGAACCCGCCCGCGCCCGAGACGGTCACTGCCCTCGGCGACAAGTGGGACTCGCCGGACGATGAGCTGATCTACGGCCTCACCGAACGCTTGCGCGACTCGAAGCCGATATCGCCAGGGAAGATCGACATTCCCGTTGAAGACACGCAACCCGTCGAGGTCGGATCGCTGAACCGGCGCGGCGAGACAGTCGAGATGTACGTCCGGCCGACGTTCGCGGTCTACTCGCCTTTCTACCAGAGCTCGCGCGGCTACGGTTTGGCAGTCGCGGGCACGACCGTCGGCGTCTTCGACCTCGCCAAGACCGACCCTCACTCGATCAACTTCCGCTTTGAGACCGGCAACGCGCCCGCAAGTCGCCACCTGCAGTTCCATCTTTTTTTCGGACCCGAGCACACCACCATCGTCGATGAATACACCGCGCTCACGGGGCGGCCGTTCGTCCCGCCGGAGTGGGCGTTCCTCAACTGGCGCTGGCGGGACACGCTGGACGTTGGCGCGCCCACACCGCTCGACGGCACACCGATGAACGCGGAGTTCGTCGACGACATCACCATGTTCGAAGCGCTCGGCATCCCGGCAGGCCTGTACCACTTCGACCGGCCGGTGTTGCAGGGCGAGTTTGGCTTTGCACGCTTCGCTTGGGACGAGGATCGCTTGCCGAACGTCGAAGCGATGCTGCAGGCGCTGCGCCGCCGCGGGTACCACTTCACGACATGGAGCAGCATGTGGGCGTGCGGCAGCGGCACCGATGACAACGGTACCGAGGCGAAGCGTCTGGGCTACTTGGCGCCGGGCTCGAATGGAACCCCGAAGTGCGCCGACGTCGGCGGCGGCAGCTTCATTCTCGACATCACCAATGCCGCCATGCGCCAATGGTGGGAAGGCAAGCTGCGCGACTTCATCACCGCGCAGGACCTCGACGGCATCAAGCTGGACCGCGGTGAGGAGTTTATCCCGTCGGCAGCCACGGACATCTGGCACGACGGCCGCACGGGCCGCGAGGTCCGCAACGACTATCCGACGATCCAAGCGCAGGTCCACCACGACGCCTTGCGCGCCGTCCGCGGCGACGATTTCGTACTCATCACCCGTTCCGCCTACACCGGCACACAGCATTGGGCGCTCGTGTGGGGCGGCGACACCCCTGGCAGCACGCAGTTCGGCATCGGCCCCAGCACCGACCTCGGATTGCGTAGCGCGATCATCAGCCAGCAGCGCGCCGCGTTCATGGGATTTCCGATCTGGGGATCCGACACCGGCGGCTACTACCAGTTTAAGAACCGCGAGGTGTTGGCGCGCTGGATCGAGTTCAGCGCCTTCTCCGGCATCATGGAGATCGGTGGCCACGGCACCCACGCGCCGTGGGACATGCCCACCGACCCGAGCTACGACCAGGAGATGATCGACATCTACAAACGTTACACCCAGCTCCGCGTCACGCTGCACGACTACATCGTCGCGGCCGCCAAGCACGCCGGCGAGACGGCCTTGCCCATCGTGCGGCCGCTGGTGTTCGCCTACCGCGACGATGCGAACGTGAAGGACCGCTGGGACGAGTACCTCTTCGGTCCGGACTTGTTGGTAGCGCCGATCTGGAAAATCGGCCAACGCTCCCGCGAGGTGTACTTCCCCGGCGGCACCTGGCGGAGCTACTGGGATCGTTCGCAGCAGTACCAAGGACCGAGCACCGTCACGATCGACGTGCCGCTCGATACGATCCCGGTCTTTGTTCGCGGCGACGCCCAGGTCCCCTGACAGGCTCCACACTGCTTCCAGCAGCCCGTCGGACTTGGCAGCCAGCAGCGACCATCGGGAGCGGGCCATAGAAATGACGCTGACCGCAGGTCCTGGCGTCCGCGACCGCGTTTTGGCTAGAATGCGGCAATTCACCGAGAGGAGGATCCCATGGCGCTAGCAAGTATGCAGTCTGCATACCCGGGTGTTGATCCCGAGGTGCATCAGTTCATCCGCAGCCGCACACGCCGCATGCTCATCGACGGCAAGTGGGTGGAAGCAGCCTCCGGAAAGACCCTGACGACCTATGATCCAGCCACAGAGGAGCCGCTCGCCGAGGTTCCGGCGGGCGAGAAGGAAGATGTCGATCGTGCTGTGCGTGCGGCGCGGCGCGCATTCGAGAGCGGTCCGTGGCGGCGCATGACGCCGTCTGAGCGCGGCCGCGCACTGTGGAAGCTTGCCGATCTCATCGAAGCGCGCACCGAGGAATTCGCGCAGCTCGAGACATTGGACAACGGAAAGCCGCTGACGGTGGCACGCGTCGCCGACATTCCCCTCGTCGTCGACCACTTCCGCTACTACGCGGGCTGGGCCACCAAGGTCGAAGGTGAGACGATTCCCGTCTCCACGCCCGGCCAGCGCTTCCTGAACTACACGCTACGCGAGCCGGTCGGTGTCATCGGCCAGATCATCCCGTGGAATTTCCCGTTGCTCATGGCGGCCTGGAAGCTCGCCGTGGCGCTCGCCTGCGGCAACACCGTGGTGCTCAAGCCGGCCGAGCAGACGCCGCTGTCGGCTCTGCGCCTCGCTGAGCTGTTCGAAGAGGCCGGCTTCCCGCCCGGCGTCGTGAACATCGTCACCGGCTACGGCGAGACGGCCGGCGCGGCCATCGCGGCGCATCCGGACATCGACAAGGTCGCGTTTACCGGGTCGACGGAGGTCGGACGCCTCATCATGCAGGCGGCGACAGGCAACCTGAAGCGTGTCTCGTTGGAGCTGGGTGGCAAGTCGCCGAACATCGTGTTCGCCGACGCCGATCTCGACGAGGCCGCCATCGGTGCCGCGTCGGCGATCTATTTCAATCACGGCCAATGCTGCTGCGCGGGCTCGCGGCTGTTCATTGAGCAGAAGGCGTACGACAAGGTCGTGCCGCGGCTCATCGAATACTCCGAGAAGATCAAGTTGGGCCCCGGCATGGACCCTACGAGCGAGATGGGCCCGCTGGTATCGAGCGAACAGTACGATCGCGTCACCGGTTACCTGGCTGCAGGCAAGAAGGAGGGCGCGAAGGCGGTGGCCGGCGGTGGGCGCCCGAAGGAGCTCAGCAAGGGCTACTTCGTGAGGCCAACAGTGTTCGCTGATGTGAAGCCCGACATGAAGGTCATCCGCGAGGAGATCTTCGGACCGGTGGTGTGTGCCATCCCGTTCAAGGATGTGGAGGAAGTGGCGGCGGCGGGCAACGATACGACCTACGGACTGGCGGCCGCGGTGTGGACGCGTGACATCCAGAAGGCGCACCGCATGGCCGAAACCTTGAGGGCAGGCACCGTGTGGATCAACTGTTACAACGTGTTCGACGCTGCGTCACCATTCGGCGGCTACAAACAAAGCGGTTTTGGAAGAGAGATGGGAAAGGCGGCGCTGGAAATGTACACGCAAGTCAAGAGCGTGTGGGTGAATCTCGGCGCGCACAGTACCAACGGATCGTAGCTCTCATCCCGCGGGTGGCCATCGGCCACCCGCGGGACTTCCGATTGCGTCAGGCTGCGTAGCCGAACACGGACTTCAACTCGAGGAACTCGGCCAGCCCAGCCTCACCCCACTCGCGGCCGTTGCCCGATTGCTTGTAGCCGCCGAAGGCGCCGCTGAAATCGGGTTGTGCACCGTTCACGTGGACGTTGCCCGAGCGGATGCGCTTCGCGACGCGGCGTGCGTGCTCGATGTCACCCGATTGGACGTAGCCCGACAGACCGTACGGCGTGTCGTTCGCGATCCGGATCGCCTCGTCCTCGTTGTCGTAGGGAATGATGGAGAGGACGGGCCCAAAGATTTCCTCGCGCGCGATGGTCATGTCGTTGCGGACGTTCGCGAAGACGGTGGGTTTGACGAAGTAGCCCTTGCTGAGTCCGTCGGGCCGGCCGGGCCCGCCGGTCACCAATTGGGCGCCTTCCTCGATGCCCTTCTTGATCAGCCCTTGTACCTTGTTGAACTGTGCCTCGCTGGCGAGTGGGCCGATGGTGACTCCGTCGGTGGATGGGTTGCCCACCTTGACCGCTTCGGCCGCCCGTTTGGCGGCCGCGACTGCCTGCGCCATTTTGGCCCGGGGCACGAGCATACGCGTCGGCGCGTTGCATGACTGGCCGGTGTTCATAACGCAGCTCCGTACACCTGCCCTGACCGCAGCTTCGACATCGGCATCGTCCAGGATGATGTTTGCCGACTTGCCGCCGAGCTCCTGCGTGACGCGCTTCACGGTAGGTGCTGCGGCAGTGGCGACCGCGACACCGGCGCGTGTGGATCCTGTGAAAGAGACCATGTCCACATCCGGATGCGACGAAATCGCCGCGCCCACAGTGGGTCCGTCGCCGTTCACCATGTTGAAGACCCCGGCCGGAACACCGGCCTCATGGAGAATCTGTGCAAATAGGTAGCCGGAGAGCGGTGCAATCTCGCTCGGCTTGAGCACCATCGTGCACCCGGCTGCGAGCGCGGGCGCCACTTTGCAAGCGATCTGATTGACCGGCCAGTTCCACGGCGTGATGAGTCCACACACGCCGACCGCCTCCTTGCGCATGAGCGTCGACCCCTTCAGTTCCTCGAACTGGAAGCTCCCGAGCACTTTCTGCATTTCGAGGAAGTGTCCGAGACCCGCCGCGGCCTGCGCCGCCTTCGCGAGCCACATGGGTGCGCCCATCTCCTGCGAAATGGTCTCGGCCATTTCCTCATGCTTTGTCTTGTAGACATCAACTATCCGCTGCAGGAGCTTCATGCGCTCTTCGCGACTCGTCTCGGAGTACGATGCGAAGGCGCGCTTGGCGGCCCTGACGGCCTTGTCGACGTCGGCTGTACCACCGAGTGAGATGACTGCAATGCGTTCTTCCGTCGCCGGGTTGATCACTGGAAAATCGTGGGCCTGTATCGGGCTCACCCACGTGCCATCGATGTAGAACTGGCGGCAATCCTTCATGTGTTCCTCCTCTCAGTGCGGCCCAGATGTGTGCTGGCGCCGCGTCACTTCTTTGCGTTCACCACCTGCATTGCGGTGGACTCATGGTAGCGTTCTCGCAACCGATCGCTTGCACCAATGCTTCGCTGCGCGCGATGTCTGACGTCCACATCAAGGCACCCAGTCCGAAGCTCGTGCGCTCGCGCTAGGACGTGGTTTGTTCGTTGTAGGTTAGCACCCAGCTCGGTGCAACGCGGGCCGCCGCCGCGATCACCAGCGAGTCTACGGTTTCCCGACCATCACCGCGGTGGCCTTGATGATCGCTACTGCGTCGTCGCCGACCTTGAGCCCGAGTCGCTCTACCGAGCTGCGCGTCACCGCGGCGACCACCTCTTGGCCGGCGATCTGCAGGCTCACCTCGGCCATGACCGTGCCGAGTTTCATCGCGGTTACCTTCCCGCGGAGCTGATTGCGTGCGCTGATTTCCATATCATCCTCCTTCGTTGCTGCCACATGCTCATCCTCCCGACCCGCGCTGAGGTTGGCCTATACCAAGTCGATCAGCATGCGCCAAACAAATGCAGGGCGGGCCGCAACTCGCCCGTCTCAACTTCGTGCTTGACAGAATTCTCCAGACGGACAAACGTGCTGGTAGATCAACGCACCAGGGAACGGATCGGCACGAGAAGCCGCGCGTTATGCTGTCCGCCAGTCATGCATTCGGATTGCCTCGGTGGCTGTTGCGCCGCCTTACGCTGCTCAGCATCCTGCTGCGCTGCGCGTGGGCGCAGCCGTCCCATGCGCAAAGCGCCGTCGTCGACATCGGTGCAGGCACCGGACTTCCTGGTAGTGCAGTGGACGTGACCACAACCCTGAGCACCTCGGAGGGCGCCGTGCTCGCTGCCACCATCAACGACATCACGTTCTACAAGCGGGCGATGAGCCTCGGACCAAGCGACTGCCGTATCAACCCCGCTACCGCCAAGTCCCTCAGCGCCTTCGTTGTGCACGACAACCGAGGTGCACGCACGCTGCGGGTGTCCGTGCAATCGATTTTCAGCCCTCCGCCCATTCACGATGGACCGCTCTACACCTGTACTGTCCACATCGCGCCGACGACGTCGCCCGGCCGCTACCCGCTGATCATCAGTAACGCGCGAGGTTTCGGACCGACCGGTGCCGAGCTGCGGCACGTGTCCGGCACGGGCGGGTCGGTAGCAGTGACGATCGTCCTCGTGCCCAGCGCGACGCCGTCGCCGTCGGCGACACCGACGCCGACACCGACGCCGACGCAGATGGTCGACCCGTGCCCACCCGATGTGATACTCGATCCCCCCGCGGGCCTACCGGGCAGCCAAGTCATGTTCAGCGGCCGCTGCGACTTCGTCCAGTCGGGCCGCCATGCATCCGTGTACTTCGACGACGCGCTGGTCGCGACTGTGATGGGCGATGCGGATGGCAACTACAGTGGCGTGCTGACGATCCCGGCGGACGCCCCCGTCGGGGCACACCAGATAAATATCGTGAACCCTCACGTCCTTGCCGCAGCCCCATTTGAAGTGATTGCGGTTCCCGTAACCTGTGCCGGGGATTGCAATGGCGACGACATCATCACGATCGACGAGATCCTCCAGGTGGTCACCATCGCATTTGGCGACGCGGCCCCGGACAGTTGTCCGTCTGTCGATGCCAATGGCGACGGGACCGCGACGATCGACGAGTTGCTGGCCGCGGTGCGAAGTGCCCTGAGTGGCTGCAGTCCGTCACCCGGGTGAGGGCACTACCCGCCCAGTCCAGGCAACGACCGCGCGTCGGGGAGCCATACGCGGAAGGTCGACCCCCGACCCGCCGCGCTCTCGACGCTGATCTCGCCGCCCAGCAAATCGATGAGACGGCGTGCGATGTAGAGGCCCAAGCCCACTCCCCCGTAGCGCCGCGTCATGGAGCTCTCTGCTTGCCGAAATGGCTCGAAGATGATGGCTTGCGTATCCGGCGGAATGCCGATGCCGGTATCACTCACGGCGATCTCCACGCCGTCGGCGCTGCGAATCGCGCGGATCGTCACGCTGCCGCCGTCGGTGAACTTGATCGCGTTGGCAACGAGGTTCTTGAGCACCACCTTCAGCTTCAGCGGATCAGTGTACAGTTGCGGCAGACGCGGCGCGACGTGCCAGGTGACCGTGATGCCCGGCTTCTGTTGGAGCTCACGTGTCTCGGCAGCGAGGGTGCCCATCAGGTCGGCGAGGGACACCACCGTGCGCTCGGTGACGAGCTTGCCGGCTTCCAGCCGACTGAGATCGAGCGTCGCATTGATCAGCTCCAGCAACTGCCGCGCACTGGTGTCGATGCGTCGCAGGATCTCGACCTGCTCCCGCGCCAACGCGCCGAACTCACCCTCGATGAGCAGGTCGCCGTAGCCCATGATGACGTTGAGCGGGGTGCGCAACTCGTGCGACATCGTCGCGACGAAGTCGTACTTGAGGCGGTTGGCACGCTCCAGCTCTTCGACCACACGCGCATGCTCGAGGGCGAGCGAGGCGAGCTGCGCGATCCCACGGAAGATACGCTCTTGCTGCGGGGTGAAGCGGGTGGTTGTCCGGCGGCCGGCGGTGTGTATGCCGATGAGGTCGTCGCCGCGGCGCAACGCCACGTACATGCCGTGGCGGAAGCCGTACTGCTGCATCAAACCGTCAGGCAGGAGGCCCTGGGACTCGGTGGCAGCGAACTGTGCGAGCTCGTCACGTTCCAACCGGGTCACCAGGTTTCCCACAACCGCGTGCGGGATCTTGAGCACGCGAATCGATTCCCAGTGCTCGGGCAGATCGCCGTGACCGGCGACCACTGCATACACCCGCTCGACCGGGTCCCACAGCAACGTGTGACTGGCGTCACAGCCAATCACCTCGGTAGTGAGGTGACACATCCGGTCGAGGAGTACTGGCCGATCAAAGGACGCGAGCAGCTCCCGGCCTGCACGCGCCAGTGCGGCCGACACCTGCGCCTCGGCCTCTTGGGCACGGTAGAGCTCGACGGTGCCGATCGCGACGGCCACTTGATGGGCGATGTTCTCGAACAAGTGCACCTCGCCCGCGGCGAAGCCTCGACTCGGCACCATGCGCGCTGCGACCAGCGCACCCATCAACCGTCCGCGCACGAACAGCGGCACACCGACCAGCGCGCCGACGGCGAAACGCTCCAGGAGCTCCGGCGGCAACCAGCGTTGGTTGTGGGGGTCATTGATGACGACCGTGTTGCCGTCCCCTACCCAGTCGACGATCGGTTGATCCGGCTGCAACTCGGCGATCGCGAGGCCCGCCGCCATCTCCGCAGGAATCCCGTAGTGAGCGATCAACCGAAACGCGGGCCCTGCCGGGTCGCGATAGTACGTCGCGAGGCGATCGCAGGGCAGCAATGCGGCGGTGCGCCGGTGCACCCGATCGAGGATCTCGGACAGATCGAGCGTGCCGCTGATGTCGCGCGCGACCTCCAGCACCGCGCCGCGTTCACCCTCGGCGGACTTCCGTTCCGTAACGTCGACCATCACGCCACAGATACGCTGCGGGCGACCGGCGTCGTCGATGACGACGCGGACGATGTGGCGTAGCCACACGACTCGGCCGTCGGCCGCGAGGACGCGGTACTCACACTCGTGGTCCTGCGCCTGCTGCGTCGACAGCTGACACAGAGCGAGGACCCAGGCGCGGTCGTCCGGGTGGATGTGCGCCGCCCAGAAGTCGGGCTCTTCCAGCCACTGCTCGACGGGATAGCCGAGCAGGGCTTCAGCGTGCCGGCTCACGTACGTGAAGCGAAAGCTGTCGGCAGCGGCCTCCCATACGATCGCATTGAGCCCTTCGACGAGATCGTGAATACGCGCCTGCGTGCGCTGTAACTCTTCTTCCGCGTGCCGGCGTGCGCGACGCACCTCCGCCTCGCGCAGCTCGCGCTCGAGCGCTGGGACCAACCGCGCGAGGTTGCCCTTCATCACGTAGTCCTGCGCCCCGGCCTTCATGGCCGCTACAGTGAACTCTTCCCCGATCTGACCCGATACGATGATCACGGGCAGGTCGGGGGTGCGCGCGCGGATGAGACGCAGCGCTGCGGGGCCACTGAAGCGTGGCATGACGTAGTCGCACAGAACGAAATCCCAACTGTGCGTCGCCAATGCCGCTGCGAGCGCCTCCTCCGTATCGACGCGCTCCCAGACGGGGTCGTATCCGCCCCGCTGCAGCTCGCGTAGGAGCAGCAGGCCGTCGGCCTCGGAATCATCGACCACGAGGACCCGCAGCGGTGTACTCTTCGCAATCGTCCGGCTCACCGTGGCCGGTTGGTGGTCCCGCAGAGGCGGCTGCACGCCTCGCGATTTACTCTCATCGGGCGCTATTCACAAACACTCGGTGCTCCCGCATACTGGCGTGCGCAAGAGCGAGCGGCATGCCGGCGGCGCACAGCGCCCGCGGCGCCGCCGGGAGGAGGCGACGTGGCAACCCTGTTCACCCGCATCATCAATGGAGAGCTCCCCGGACGTTTCGTGTGGCGCGACGAGCACTGTGTTGCCTTCACGTCCATCCACCCGCTGCGGCCCGGCCACACCTTGGTGGTGTCGTGCGCCGAGGTCGATCACTGGCTCGATCTGGAACCCGATCTGGCTGCCCACCTGATGACCGTGGCGCAGTCGATCGGGAAAGCCGTCCAGCACGCCTTCAGTCCAGCGAAGGTGGGCCTGATGATCGCGGGGTTGGAGGTGCCGCACGTGCATCTGCACGTGGTGCCGATCGGCGGTCTGCACGACCTCGACTTCTCGCGGCAAGACCTCAACGCCAAGCCGGCGGATCTGGATCGTGCCGCCGAGGCTGTTCGGGGCGCATTGCGTACCTTGGGATTCAGTCAAGTCACTAACTAAACCAGGGCGCTGGACAGCCGCAGTGTACTGATCGGCAGCGCCGTCGACGTCACCCCGCCCCGGGGGTGAGCCGGAGAGCACCATCGGGGTGTTCTGTTGGCGTGGCACCCTGGCTGTATTCTACAATCGCGGCTGTGAGGAAGAGCGGACAGCTGGCGGACGTCGGGCGGGCCGTCGTTCTTGCTGCGGTCTACGTGACGACGGCACGGATCGGCTTGTCGCTGGGGGCTGTCAGTGGTGTGGCGACGAGCGTCTGGCCGCCGACGGGAATATCCCTCGCAGCGCTCCTCCTGTTCGGCTACCGCTTGTGGCCTGGCATTGCCTGCGGGGCGTTGCTGGTAAACCTTTGGGCGGGACTCCCGGTGCTCGCCGCGGCGGGCATCGCGGCCGGCAATACTCTGGAAGCCCTCTGTGGCGTCTACCTGTTGCAGCGCGTGGTCGGGTTCCGGAGCTCACTCGAGCGGCTCGAAGACGTGTTGGGCTTGGTGGTGCTTGCAGCCGTGCTCAGTTCGGCGGAGAGCGCCACCGTCGGCGTGACGAGCGCGTGGCTTGCGGGCGTTATTCCATCAATCAACTTTGGAACTGCGTGGTGGGCGTGGTGGGTTGGCGACGCACTCGGCGATCTCGTGCTGGCCCCAGTGCTCCTGGTCTGGAGCAGACGCCCCCGCCTGCGTTCGGCGTCGCGAACCGTCGAAGCCGCAGTCCTGGTCGTCGTGCTGGGCACGCTCTGCGTGACGGTCTTTACTCGCGGATCAAACATTCACCTCCCGTACTATCCGGAGCCGTACGCAGTGTTCCCGCTTCTCGTCTGGGCCGCTCTTCGATTTGGCCAGCCAGGCACGACGATAGCCACGTTGATGGCTTCCACGATCGCCATATGGGGAACGGCACAGGGGTGGGGTCCCTTTGCGCACGAGACCGTCAACAGCAGCCTCATGCTGTTGCAAACCTTCATGGGTGTCGCGGCGACGACTGCGTTGGTGCTGGGCGCGGTCATCACCGAACGCAAAGCGGCCGCCCGGGAGCTCCAACGACTGGCCGCGCAGGTCGCGCAGCAAGCAAGGACACTGGACGGAATCCTTTCGGCCTCACCAGATCACGTCTACACGCTCGATCGGGCGGGGAGGTATACCTATGCCAGCCTCGCTGGCGCACGGGCGATGGGGCGCGAACGTTCCGACATCGTGGGTCAGACCTCGGCTGGGCTGGGTCTCCCGACGAGTGTCTCAGGGCGCGCGACCGCGCAACGCGAATCCGTATTCGCTACCGGCAGGCCGCTGGTTAGTGAAGTGCAGCTGCCAACCACCAGCGGCCTCCGCGACTTCGAGTACACCATGAGCCCAATACTGCTCGCTGACGGCAGCGTCGAAGCCGTGGTCGTGAGCGCACGCGACATCACCGAGCGCACACGAGCTGCCGAGGCACTGCAAGAGAGCGAGGCGCGCTATCGGCAGCTGATCGAGCTCTCCCCTGACACCATCGCTGTTCACCGCGACGGCAGGATTGTTTTTGTGAACACGGCTGGCGTCAAGCTCCTCGGGGCGCCGAGCGCCGCAGCGCTTGTCGGGAAGCCCATCTTGGATTTCGTACATCCGGACTACCACGCGCTCGCCATCGAACGTGTCCACCAAATGGTGGACGGGCACAAACCCGTTGAACGCATCGAAGAAAAATTCGTGCGGTTCGACGGCACTGTCGTCGACGTCGAGGTTGTCGCCATGGCGCTGACGTACCAGAATCAGCCGGCGGTTCAGGTGGTCATCCATGACATAACGCAGCGCAAAGAAGCGGAAGAGGCGCGGCGACGTACCGAAGCACATTTCAGGTCGCTCATCGAAAACAGCCTCGATCTCATCGCGGTCGTCGATAGCGGTGGGATCTTTCGGTACGCCAGTCCCTCGAACCGCCGGGTGCTCGGCTACGCGCCCGAGGAACTCGTCGGAAAGAACGCCTTTGCCTTCTTCCACCCAGACGATGCCGCACGCATCGAAGCCGTGTTCGTCAACGCCCTCCAGCATCCCGGAGACACTCCGTTGGTCGAGTTCCGCTTTCGCCACAAGAATGGTTCGTGGAGATTCATCGAAGCCATCGGCAACAACGTGCTCGATGAGCTCGGAGGCACCACTGTGGTGATCAATTCCCGTGACATCACGGACCGCAAGCTCGCCGAGCAAGCCCTGGAGCAGGAAGCGCATGTCTCCCAAACGCTGGCCGATATGGGCCGCGAGCTCATTTCGTCCGCGGATCGGCCCATGGTCCTCGACCGACTGTGTCAGGTCACTGTCGAGGTGCTCCGCGCGGACTACAGCAACACCTCTCTATTTGATACCCAGCGCCAGGCGTACTTCGTGGCGGCCGGTGCAGGATTTGGGGAGG
>JBGQHM010000060.1:0-24179 GCA_041497995.1 Binatia bacterium
GCGCGAGACGCCGCCGGTCGAGGCGCGCACTGGATCTGGGTTTACCACGCGCCGCCGGATCAGTCGCCGGTGAGCTGGGCGGGGACACGGCACTACGGCGACGCCGAGGTCGTGCAGTGGATTCACCAGTACGAGCCGGACATCGTGCTGACCGGCCACATCCACCAAGCACCGTTCCGCGCCGGCGGCTCGTGGGTCGATCGCATCGGTACGACCTGGGTCTTCAACGCCGGCCGGCAGATTGGGCCGTGTCCCACCTACGTCGTCGTAGATACCGCCCGGATGCAGGCGATGTGGTTCTCGTTGGATGACAACCAGGTCGTGCAGCTCGACGGGCTGCCGGCACTGCCGGCTGCCGACCTCACTCGACCTTGGGATCCGGATGCCGATCCGAACCCGGCGTCGATGGCTTCCCTTGATGGTGCACCAGCGTCTCCAGCACCTCATCCACCATCGACAAGTGGCTCTCGTGATCCTCAAACTGGCGCTTGAGATCCACGAGATAGCTGGTCACCGACTGTAAGCGCTTCGCCAACAGGCGCGCCAGGCTCAGAGCGATCACAGGACGGGACTGCAGAAACGCCAGCGGGTCGGCGGCGACGAAGAGCGTGGCATCTGTGAGCGCCCGCACCGTGGCCATGTGCGGCGAGTCGAGCAGCACCGACACTTCCCCAAAGAATGCTCCAGGCATACCGACGGTGGCAATCTGCAAGTCACCCTTGCAGACCTCAACGGTACCGCTCGCCAACACGTACAACACGCCAGCGCGCGCGCCTTCCTCGAGGAGCACCTCGCCCGCTCGAAAGGTCCGCTGCGGCAATCCGCCACACAGATCGACGATCTCAGTCATGCCTGATCTGCAGCTTGAAGATCAGATCAGGACTTGTCAAACCACTGGTCAACGACGCCCGGGTCGCGCTACGCTCTCGACCATGACTACTGTGGCGCAGCCTCTCAGGCCCGCACCGGACGCCATGCCGGCGACGCGCGGGCTCAACTTTTATCTGGCCGACCCGAACCTGGAGTTCATCTGCTCCACCGTGATGGACCCAGACACCTTCGAGCGGGCGCGGCCACATCTGACCGACATGGGTGCCGTGGCTGGCAGCGATCTCGATGCGCTCGCCGCGGAGGCAGACCGCAACCCGCCACTGCTACGTGCCTTCGATGCGCGCGGTGTGCGTGTCGACGAAATCGTGCGCCATCCGGCGTACGTTGCGATGGAACGCCTCGCCTTTGCGCGCTTTGGGCTCGCGGCCATGTCGCACCGGGGTGGCGTCCTCGGCTGGGCAGACAAGGTACCCCACGTCGTGAAGTACGCGCTGTCGTATCTGTTCGCGCAATCCGAATTCGGCCTCCTCTGCCCGGTGTCAGTCAGTGATTCGACGTCGCGCATGCTGCGTTGGTACGGCAGCGACGAATTGAAGAAGGCGTACCTTCCCAAGCTCACGACCACCGACTTCGACGAGCTCTGGCAGGGGACGCAGTGGATGACGGAGAAGACCGGCGGTTCCGATGTCGGTACGAGCACGACGTTGGCGCGGCGCGACGGCGTCGGCACGTGGAGGCTGTGGGGCGACAAGTGGTTCTGCTCGAACGCCAACGCCGACGTGGCGATCACGCTGGCACGTCCCGAAGGCGCTCCGGCCGGCACCAAAGGCCTCGGGATGTTCCTGGTGCCGAAGGTTCTGCCCGACGGCAGCAAGAACGCGTGGACCATCAACCGGCTCAAGGACAAGCTCGGGTCGCGCTCGATGGCCACCGGTGAGGTGACGTACGCGGGCGCCGTGGCGTACGTCGTTGGCGATCTCGCGAAGGGCTTCAAGCAGATGATGGAGATGGTCAACGTCTCACGCCTCTCCAACGCCATGCGCGCCGCCGGCATCATGCGCCGCTGCTTGCTGGAGTCGTTGGTGCATGCGCGCCACCGGGCCGCCTTCGGCCAGGCGCTCATCGAGCTGCCGTTGCTCCGCACCAACCTCCTCGACATGCTGCTCGACGCGGAAGCCGCGGCGTCGGTCGTGTTGAACGCCGCGGCGGCACTCGACCGGTGGGACGGGGGCGCGCAGGCGGATCGCAAGCTCTTCCGTGTGCTGACGCCGCTGGCGAAGTACTGGATCACCGCCCGTGCGCGCGTAGTCGCGGGTGAAGCGATGAACGTCCGCGGCGGCAACGGCTACATCGAGGAATGGGTGAACGCGCGCCTGTTGCGCGACAGTTTCCTCGGCGCGATTTGGGAGGGTGCTTCCAACGTCGTCGCCCTCGACGTACAGCGTGCGCTGTTGCGCGATGACGGGCAGAGTGCGCTGTTCGATCTGATCACCCAACGGCTCGACGGCGTGACCGAGCCGGTCGCGCGAGCAGCTGTGGATGCCGTTCGTGCGGCGTTGCGCGACGCGGCCGCGCGGATCGCCGCCTGGCCGGCGTTGTCACGAGCGGAGCGCGAGTTGGGCGCACGGCCCGTTGCCGACGTTCTCTATCATTGCCTTGCGGCCGCGCTGCTGTTGTCGGAAGGACAGATGCTGCACGGGCGATCGCGAGATTGCAGGAAGTTTCTCGCGGCTGCACTCTACGTCCGCAAGTGGCTGCGCCTGACGGATCTCGGTCAGCCGGTCTTCTCACCGCAGCATCTCGAGTGGCTCAACGCCCTCGCCGACTGGACGCCCGTCGACGCGAGCGCACTAGACCATACCCTGGATTGACCGTAGCTAAGATGACTGACGAGCCCGTGCGGGTGATGGAGTCTCCACTGCGTGTACCACCGCTCGAAACGCTGCGGCTCGTGATCCGGCCGTTCTGCGCTGCCGACCTGCAAGCCCTCCACCACCTTCTGGACGTCGAATTGGTAGAGGCCGACTTTGGTACCGATGGCGTGATGACACTACATGAGCGCGAAGAATGGCTGCAATGGTCGATTGTGAACTACGAGCAGCTGGCGCGGCTCTATCAGCCGCCATACGGAGATCGGGCCATCGTGCTTAGGGAGACGGACCAGCTGATCGGTGCCTGCGGCTTCGTCCCGAGCTTTGGCCCCTTCGACCAACTCGTCGCTCCGGAGGCATCCCGGTATTCTCCTGAGTTCGGATTGTTCTACGCCGTGTCACCGTCCTACCAACGCCAAGGATATGCAGTGGAGGCGGTGCGTGCCTTGATCGACTACGCGTTCCAGCAGCTCCACTTGCAACGCGTCGTGGCGACGACGACCTACAATAACGCAGCTTCCATCCGTGTGATGCAGAAGCTCGGCATGACGATCGAGCGCAATCCATTGCCGGACCCGTCGTGGTTCCAGGTCGTCGGCGTGCTTGAGAATCCGAGCCGGCCCGCTGTGGATTGAATCACGCCCACGCACCTTGACTTCAACCCGGCACAGCGGCACCTTCGCCATCTGTCCGCCATGGCTCAGCACATCGTCGTCACTGGCGCGCGCCAGCATAATCTCAAGAACATCACGGTCGAGATTCCGCGTGACCAGCTCGTAGTGATCACCGGCTTGTCCGGCTCCGGCAAGTCGTCGCTGGCGTTCGATACCATCTACGCCGAAGGGCAGCGGCGTTACGTCGAGTCGCTGTCGGCCTATGCGCGACAGTTCCTCGAGCAGATGGAGAAGCCCGACGTCGACTCCATCGAAGGCCTGTCGCCGGCGATTTCGATCGAGCAGAAGACGACGAGCAAGAACCCGCGCTCGACGGTCGGCACGGTCACCGAGATCTATGACTACCTGCGTCTCCTGTTCGCGCGGATCGGCAAGCCGTACTGCTACAACTGCGGTCGCGAGATCACGCCGCAGACGATTCAGCAGATCGTCGACCGCATCATGAAATTGCCGGCGAGCAGTCGCATCCATGTCCTGGCGCCGATCATCCGCGGCCGCAAGGGCGAGTACCGCAAGGAGCTGATCGATTTGCGCAAGGCAGGCTTCGTACGCGCGCGCATCGACGGCAAGCTGCGCGACCTAGCCGACGACATCTCCCTGACGAAGAACAACAAGCACACCATCGAGGTGCTCGTCGACCGGCTCACCATCCGTAGCGGCATCGAGAAGCGGCTGGCCGACTCACTCGACGTGGCGTTCAGGCACGGAGACGAGGTGGCGAAAATCGAGGTGCTTGGCGACGGCGCCGACGGCGTGAAGGAGGAGATCCTCTTCAGCCAGAAGTTCGCATGCGTCGTCTGCGGAATCTCATATCCGGAGCTGACGCCACGCATGTTCTCGTTCAACAACCCGCACGGCGCGTGTACCAGCTGCAGCGGTCTGGGAACGACGATGTACTTCGATCCGGAGCTCATCGTGCCGAACGAGGACCTCTCACTCGCACAGGGCGCTATCGCGCCATGGGAAAGGAAAACCGGCGGGTCCTACAAGATGGTCGGCATCGAGGCGATCGCACGACACTATCGCATCAGCCTCGATACGCCATTCAAGAAGCTGCCGCAGAAGGTGAAGGACGCGATCCTCAACGGGACGGAAGACGAGATCACGTTCCTCTACGAAAAAGGATCGCGACGGTATGAGTTCAAACGTCCCTTTGAAGGTGTCATCGCAAGTCTGGATCGCCGCCTGAAGGAGACCGACTCGGACTGGATACGCGAAGAGTTGGAAGCCTTCATGAACGTGCGGCCATGCAAGGTGTGCGGCGGCGCGCGCCTGAAGCCGGAGGCGTTGGCGGTGCGACTGCACGGCAAGTCGATCATGGAAGTCACGGCGATGTCGGTGAAGGAGGCCTTGGCGTTCTTTTCGGGCATGCCCTTGACCCGTCAGGAAGAGGACATCGCC
The DNA here is from genome assembly GCA_041497995.1 of Binatia bacterium. Taxonomy (GTDB): domain Bacteria; phylum Desulfobacterota; class Binatia; order HRBIN30; family HRBIN30; genus DATKMS01. The sequence goes on from JBGQHM010000060.1 coordinate 4,778, forward strand.
CGGCGCATCATGAAGGAGATCGTCGAGCGACTGGGGTTCATGACCAATGTCGGCCTCGACTACCTCAGCCTCGACCGCGCCGCCGCCACCCTGTCGGGCGGTGAGGCGCAGCGCATCCGGCTGGCGACCCAGATCGGGTCGAGCCTGGTGGGCGTGTTGTACATTCTCGATGAGCCGTCGATCGGCCTGCATCAACGCGACAATGCGCGACTGCTGGAGACGCTGAAGCGGCTGCGCGATCTCGGCAACACGGTGCTCGTGGTGGAGCACGACCGCGACGCGATTCTGGAAGCCAATCACGTCATCGATATGGGCCCCGGCGCGGGTGTGCATGGCGGCCACATTGTCGCCGAGGGTACGCCGGAGGAAATCGCCGCCAACCCCAACTCACTCACCGGCAAGTACCTCTCCGGCGCGCTGGAGATCCCGATTCCGTCGCAGCGGCGGTCCGGGACCGGCTGGACGTTGACCATCAAGGGCGCGCGGCAGAACAATCTGCAGAACGTCACCGTCGGCATCCCGCTCGGGACGATGACCTGCGTGACCGGGGTGTCAGGCTCGGGCAAGAGCTCGTTGGTGATCGATACGCTCTACCGCGCGCTGGCGCACCGCTTCTATGGCTCGAAGGAGAAGCCCGGTGCGCACGACGAGATCAAGGGCTGGCAGCTGCTTGACAAGGTGATCGACATCGACCAGGCGCCTATCGGTCGTACGCCCCGGTCGAACCCCGCTACTTACACGGGCCTCTTCACTCATATTCGCGACCTGTTTGCACAGTTGCCCGAGGCGCGTGTGCGCGGTTACGGGCCCGGGCGTTTCTCGTTCAATGTGAAGGGCGGTCGTTGCGAGGCCTGCTCCGGCGATGGCTTGATCAAGATCGAGATGCACTTCCTGCCCGACGTGTTCGTCACCTGTGAGGTGTGCGACGGCCGGCGCTACAATCGCGAGACGCTCGAAGTGCGGTACAAGGGCAAGAGCATCGCCGAGGTCCTCGACATGACCGTGGGCCAAGCACTGGACTTCCTCGCCAATCTGCCGGCGATCCGCAACAAGCTCGAAACGCTGCGCGACGTGGGTCTCGACTACATCCACCTGGGCCAGTCGGCGACCACCCTCTCCGGCGGGGAGGCACAACGCGTCAAGCTGTCGAAGGAGCTCAGCCGCCGAGCTACAGGTCGGACGCTGTACATTCTCGATGAGCCGACAACCGGGCTTCACTTCGACGATATTAAGCGGCTCTTATCTGTTCTGTCGCGGCTGGCCGACGCCGGCAACACCGTCGTGGTCATCGAGCACAACTTGGACGTCATCAAAACCGCTGATTACGTAGTCGATTTAGGCCCGGACGGTGGTGACGGTGGCGGCCGCATCGTCGCTGTCGGCTCGCCAGAAGAAGTCGCACGCACACGCGGCTCGAGCACCGGCGAGTTTCTCCGCCGGATCCTCCCCGAGATGGCCGCCTAGGCCTTGACTCACTCGTAGCGCACCTATATTAGACTCAGGAGGTCTGGATTAGAAAGACCAGCGGTCGGCAACCGCGAGTATGCACGCCAGGAGGATGCAATGGGTCGGGTAGTTTACATGGATAATCACGCCACCACGCCGATGGATCCGCGGGTCTTGGAGGTGATGCTGCCCTACTTCACGGACAAGTTTGGCAACGCTGCCAGCCGCAATCACCAGTTCGGCTGGGATGCGGAGGCGGCCGTCGACCACGCTCGCGAACAAATCGGTCATCTCATCAACGCCAAGTCTAAGGAGATCATCTTCACGAGCGGCGCCACCGAGTCCGACAACCTCGCACTGAAGGGTGTCGTCGAGTTCTACAAGGACAAGGGCAACCACGTCATCACCGCGACGACGGAACACAAGGCGATCCTCGACACCTGCAAGGCCCTGGAGCGCACCGGCAAGGCCCAGGTCACCTACCTGCAGGTCGACAAGTACGGCTGTATCGATCTCGACGACCTCCGCAAGGCGATCACCGACAAGACCGTGCTCATCTCCTTGATGTACGCCAACAACGAGATCGGCTCGGTGCACCCTTTGCGGGAGATCGCCAAGCTCGCCAAGGAGAAAGGCGTCCTATTCCACAGCGACGCCACGCAGGGTGTCGGCAAGATTCCGGTCGATGTCGAGGCTATGGGTATCGACCTGATGTCGTTCAGCGCTCACAAGCTATACGGGCCGAAGGGCTGCGGCGGGTTGTACGTGCGTTCCAAGGGTCCGCGCGTGCGCCTCACGCCGCAGATGGACGGCGGTGGGCACGAACGCGGCATGCGCTCCGGGACGCTGAACGTGCCGGGCATTGTCGGCCTCGGCAAGGCGTGTGAGCTGGCCGGTGCCGAGATGGAGACCGAAGCCGGCCGCACCATCGAGCTGCGCGAGCGCCTGCGCAAGGGTCTCTTCGATCAGCTCGACGAAGTCTACCTCAACGGCCACCCGACGAACCGTCTGCCCGGCAACCTGAACGTCAGCTTCGCGTTCGTCGAAGGCGAGTCGCTGCTGATGGGCCTGAAGGACATCGCGGTCTCGTCGGGCTCCGCGTGCACCTCGGCAACTTTGGAGCCGTCGTACGTGCTCAAGGCGCTCGGGGTGGGTGAGGACTTGGCTCACACGTCGATCCGCTTCGGCCTCGGCCGCTTCAACACGCCCGAAGAGGTCGACTACGTGGTCGAGCGCGTCGTACACGAGGTGCGCCGCCTGCGCGACATGTCGCCGCTCTACGAGATGGCCAAGGAAGGCATCGACATCAAGTCGTACAATTGGGTCCGCGAGTAAGACCGTCAACGAGAGTCAGAGGAGGGTCGAATGGCGTACAGTAGCAAGGTCTTGGATCACTACGAGAACCCGCGCAACGTCGGTTCCTTCGCGAAGGACGAGGAGAACGTCGGCACCGGAGTCGTCGGCGCGCCCGAGTGCGGCGACGTGATGAAGCTGCAATTGAAGATCAGCGACGCCGGCGTGATCGAGGATGCCCGCTTCAAGACGTTCGGCTGCGGTAGCGCGATCGCCAGCTCCAGCTACGTTACCGAGCTGGTGAAGGGCAAGACGCTCGATGATGCCTTGCAGATCAAGAACACGCACATCGTCGAAGAGCTGGCTTTGCCGCCGGTGAAGATTCACTGCTCGGTGCTCGCCGAGGACGCGATCAAAGCGGCGATCAACGATTGGAAGAAGCGCAAGGGCGGAGCCGGAGCGCCGGGCAAGGCGGCTTCGAATCAATAGGAGGGGGTTCACGTGGCAATCTCGCTCTCTGAGAACGCCGCCGCCAAGATCAGCAGCCTGCTCGCCGCGAAGGACAAGGAAGCCAGCGGCCTGCGGGTGAAGGTGGTCGGCGGCGGATGCTCCGGCCTGCAGTACAAGATGGACCTCGACGTGGAGCGTCCAGGCGACAAGGTGTTCGGCACCGACGAGGCCAAGCTGCTCGTCGATCGGAAGAGCTTCCTCTATTTGAACGGTACCGAGCTGGACTACAACGAGGGCCTGATGCAGTCCGGCTTCAGCCTCCACAACCCCAACGTCAAGCGGTCGTGCGGCTGTGGCGCTTCGTTTACGGTGTAGGACGCGACTGACATGGGCTCGAGCCCAGCTTCAGCTGCGAAGTGGGATGGAGCGGTGTGGCCCGCTGGACAGCCGGTAAGTTGCTGGCAGTGCGGTGCCGACCGTGCGTCCAACCTGTTCTGTCCCAACTGCGCGGCCATCCAACCGATCCCCGATGACGCCGACTATTTCCAGGTGCTCGGCGTCCCGCAGCGCTTGGTGCAGGATGCCGACGTGCTGCAACGTCGATTTTACGAGCTGCATCGGCAGTGGCATCCGGACCGCTATCAAACTGGCCCGCAAGCGGCGCGCTCCGCGAGCTTGCGCAACACGGCGGCAGTGAATCGCGCCTACAGCACGCTACGCGATCCGGTCGAGCGCGGCGCGTATTGGCTGACCCTGCAAGGCGAGAAGCTGGGGGTGAACAACAACCGCGTTCCAGCCGAGCTGGCGGAGCTCGTGTTCGAGGTGCAGGAGAAGCTCGAAGAGTTCCGCGCCGGAAGCAGAGCCGCAGAACTTCAGCCCGAGATTGTATCAGTGCACACGGCTCTGCTGGAGCGCCAGACGGCATTGCTCGAGCAGCTCGACGGGAATTTCGCGCGCTGGGACGCGGGAGCGGCCGAGCCGACGGTCCTCAATCGCGAGCTCAAAACCATCCTGTCGGCGCTGGCGTACCTGCGGACACTCGTCCGCGATGTAGAGAAGGAACTGGAATCCTGATGGAACGGATCTTCGGCATCGACCTCGGGACCACCAACAGCCTGATCGCCTATTCCGACAACGGCACGCCGCGCGTCATTCCTGACCCCGACACGCACTCGCCGCTGCTGCCGTCGGTCGTCGCGTTTCCCGATGCCAACCAGATCGTTGTCGGTGCGCGCGCCAAGCTGCTCGCCGCAACCCAGCCGCTAACGACTATCTCGTCGGTGAAGCGGTTCATGGGCCTCGGCATGGAGCATGTCACGCCGGCGGACCGCCGGCATTCTGCGTTTGCCGACGGCGACGGCGTCGTCCGTTTCCGCATCCATGGGCGCGACTACACGCCGCCGGAGATCGCCGCGGTGATCCTCACGGAGCTCAAGCATCGCGCCGAGGCAGCGCTCGACGAAAAGGTCCACAAGGTCGTGATCACCGTGCCGGCCTACTTCAACGACAGCCAGCGGCAAGCTACGCGCGATGCCGGACGACTCGCCGGCCTCGACGTCCTGCGCTTGGTGAACGAGCCCACGGCTGCCGCGCTGGCGTACGGCCTCGACAAGAAGAATCAAGGGTTCATTGCCGTCTACGACTTGGGCGGTGGGACCTTCGACATCTCGATCCTCAAACTCCACGAAGGGATCTTTGAGGTGCTGGCCACAAACGGCGACACCCGCCTTGGCGGCGACGACATCGATCAGCGCGTTGCAGAGGTGCTGTTGAGCAAAGTGTCCGAGGCGCGGCGCCGCAGCCCCGAAGTCATCAGCCAGGCAACCGCCGCTGCGGAGGCCGCAAAGATCCGGCTCACCGACGCCGAATCAACGTCTTTGGAGCTCCACGCCGGGGCGGTTGATGTCGTGTGCCCGCTGACTCGCAAGGACTTTGAGGCCCACATCGCCGACATCGTCGAACGCACCATGATTCCCTGCCGCCAAGCGCTGAAGGACGCAGGGCTGACCGCTGCGGACCTCGGCGCGGTCGTCTTGGTAGGCGGCTCTACCCGAGTCCCGTTGGTGCGTCGCCGCGTCGAAGAGCTCTTCGGCCGCACGCCGCACACCGAGCTCAATCCCGAGGAAGTCGTGGCCCTCGGTGCAGCTGTCCAAGCCGGCGTGCTCTCCGGTGGACACCGCGACATGCTGCTGCTCGACGTCGTGCCGCTGTCGCTCGGCATCGAGACTATGGGTGGCGTCATGGAGCGTATCATCGAACGCAACACGACCATCCCGACGACGGTCAAGCAGGTGTTCACCACCTTCGTCGACAACCAGACGGCGGTGGATTTCCACGTACTGCAAGGCGAACGGGAGTTGGTGCGGGACAATCGCAGCCTGGCGCGTTTCAAACTCCGCGGCATCGAGCCACAACCCGCGGGTCTGCCGCGCATCGAAGTCACGTTCATGATCGACGCCAACGGCATTCTGAACGTGACCGCCCGCGATGAACGAACCGGCCGCGAACGATCCGTCGACGTCAAGCCGTCGTACGGCCTCGACGACGAACAGATCGAGCGCATGCTCGAGGAGTCGATCGATCACGCAGAGGAGGACGTCAGTGCGCGGCTGCTCATCGAGGCACGCAACGACGGCGACGCTCTCTTGCGGGCGACGCGCAAGGCGCTGACCGGCGCCGCCGTCACCACCCAGGAACGCGCGGCGATCGACGCGGCCATTGCCGCCCTCGAAACCGCCACGCGCGAAACGGACTACAACCGCATTCGCGACCTGACCGACGAGCTCAACCAAGCGACGACGCCGATGGCGGAACGAATCATGGACGAATCGATCAAGCAGGCGCTGGAACACAAGCGCGTCGAGGACATCGCGTAGCGGAGGCCATTGTGGGACTGACGTGGGACGACAGTGAGGACCTCGCGTTGCGATTGATGGAGGACCATCCCGACGTCAACCCGCTCCAGGTGCGGTTCACGGACTTGCACCGCTGGGTGACGGAGATGGACGATTTCGAGGACGATCCCAAGGCGTCGAACGAAGGCAAGCTCGAAGCTATCCAGATGGCCTGGCTCGAAGAGTATCGGGACCAGCAGGAGTGACCGGGCGCGCCATGCCGAGGAGGATACACACGTGTCGGTGATGCAAGTGAGCCGCAAAGTCGATTACGCCTTGCGAGCCGTCATCTATCTATCGTCGCAGAAGGACGACCGCCCGGTGCCGGTGAGCGAGATTGCCTCCAGTCGGAGCATTCCGCAGAAATTTCTCGAAAAGATCATCAAGAATCTGATCCGCAACGGTCTCGTGCATTCGCACCGTGGTGCGCACGGTGGCTACACTCTGGCCCGCAATCCCGGCCAGATTTCATTCCGTGACGTGATCGAAGCAGTCGAGGGCCCGATCTCCATCAACATTTGTGTAACCGAGCGCCGTGACTGCTCAGTGCTTTCGAGCTGTAATATGCAGCGCGTCTGGCAGGAGGGTCAGCGCCGGATGCTCGAATACTTTTCGGATACGACGCTGGCCGATCTGCTGCCAACGATCGCAATGAATAATCCGCAGGAGGTAGCCGTCTAACCTGGCAATTCTCGCCAAGGAGCGAGTTCCATGCGTGATACGATAGTCAGTGACACTTTCGCCCATCTGCTGCAGCCGGACACCTTGCTGCCGTCGCAGTACTTCGCCACCCTGAAGCGCAAGGGCAACCATGAACCCGAGCGCCGATTAGCGATCGCCGTTCTGCAGGACGCCGTCGATTGCTACCAGAAACACCTGCGGGCGCGTGACCGCAAAGCGCGGCAGTTGTTTGTCGACGCGGATGAATGGATCAGCTCGGAGGACCGCACCTGGCCGTTCTCGTTCGACAACGTCTGTGACCTCCTGCAGATCAATCCGCAGTACCTGCGCCGGGGTCTCGCTGTGTGGAAAGAGCGCCAGCTGATCGAGCCCGCCAACCGCAAGGTGGTGCCGCTGGTGCCACTCGTGCCCGACGGTGACGAGTCAGCACCGGCACGCCGCAAGGTTGGTACGCGGTAAACTCAGCTTCGACTCCCGATCGAAGGGCGGCGGGTTAACCCGCCGCCCTTCGTGTTTTGTGACATTCAGAAGCCCATCGCACAGCCGTCTTTACGGCGATCCGAGCCGCCCCAGCAGCAGCCGGTTGCCGGGTCGATCATGATCCCTTGCCCGCCGCCAAAGCCGCCACGCGCCAGTACCGCCTCCTCCCCGAGCACGTCGTGCCCCAGCCGCGCCAGCTGCTGGCGGAGCTCCGTATCGTATTCCGCTTCGAGCGCGACGCGATCGGCTTCGACGTAGTGGAAGCGCGGATAGTCGATCGCTTCCTGGATGTTGAGGTCGTAGTCGATCAGGTTGGAAACGACCTGGACATGCCCCTGCGCCTGGATGTCGCCGCCCATGACGCCGAACGAGACCACGGGCCGGCCCTCGCGGAACAACATAGCCGGGATGATGGTGTGGAACGGGCGCTTACGCGGCGCGACGCAGTTCGGGTGCTGCGGATCGACCACGAACCCGTAGCCGCGGTTCTGCAGCACGATGCCCGTATCACCGGCGACCATCCCTGAACCGAAACCCATGTACAGGCTATTGATCAGTGACACGACGTTGCCCGCCCGGTCGGCGACGGTGAGGTAGACAGTGTCGCTGCCCCCTTTCACATTTCCGGGCGCCACACGCTTCAGCGCCTTGGCGCGACTAATCAACGCCGCGCGGCCGTGTGCGTAATCTTTCGAGAGCAACTCGACCGTCGGCACCACTGCCTGTTCCGGGTCTGCGATGTATCGGTTGCGGTCGGCGAACGCCAGCTTCACAGCCTCAATCCGCAGATGCAGGCTGTCCGGCGAGCCGAGCGGGTACGAACGCATGTCGAAGTTCTCGAGGATGTTGAGTGCGATCAACGCCGTGAGCCCCTGTCCGTTCGGTGGAATCTCGAACAGCTCGTAGCCGCGATAGTCGGTGGAGATTGGCTCCACCCACGTCGAACGGTGCTCCGCAAAGTCCTCGAGGCTGTGAACCCCGCCGTTGGCCCGGGAGAACGCGACGATCTGCTCGGCAATCTCGCCGCGATAGAACGCACTGGCGCCGCCAACGCTGATGCCCTCCAGGCTGCGCGCCAGCGCGGGAATCCGAAACCACTCCCCGAGGCGCGGCGCGCGCCCGTCGATCGTGAACGTGCGCAGCGCGTCCGGGTGCTGCAGCACACCGAACTGGGCGAGCAGGTTCCACTGATACGCAATGATCTCGGTGACCGCGAAGCCGTCGCGTGCGTAGGCGATCGCCGGCGCGAGCACCTCGCCGATCGATTGCGATCCAAACCGTCGCAGCGCCTCGCACCAGGCCTCGACGGCGCCGGGGATCGTCACCGGGAGCATCCCATGGATTGGCATGTCGCTCAGCCCGCGCGCGCGCAGCGTGTCGAGCGACAAGCCCGCCGGCGCCCGGCCGCTCCCGTTAAGGCCGAACAGCCTGCCCTCCGCCGCACTCCAGATGAGCATAAAGCAGTCGCCGCCGATGCCGGTACTGAACGGCTCGACCACCCCGAGCACCGCCGCCGCGCACACTGCAGCATCAATGGCATTCCCTCCGCGTCGCAGCATCTCGACGCCCGCGGATGATGCGAGTGTTTGACTCGTGCACACCATTCCGTCCCGGCCCAGCGCCATCGAGCGTTGACTCCGGAAGCCGGTGGGTTCGTTGCGTCGCGTGTGGAGCATGGCGAACTACTTTAGAGCGTAACGCCGAGAACGTAAACGGGAGTACGCCTCCCGGCGCGCGCGCCCTCAACCAAACCGTTGCTTCATCGCGCCCGAGCCACTAAGTCTATGACATTCATGCACCTACTCCGCAGCCTGGTCGCCGGACTCTTGTCGGTGGTGCTCGCGACCGGCGCCGCGGCGCAATCGCCCCTCCCACGCCTGAGCCCCGAGGTCGCCGCACAGCTCGATGCGGCCGGTATGACAGACGTGTTTGTTCTGCTGCACGACCCGTCACCTACGCCTCACGACCTCGGGATGCGGCGCCGGGCAATCCACTCGTTGTGCGCTCGCGTGCTCGGGCCGCTGCGTGCCACGGACATTCGCGTACACCGCGAGCACGCGCTGGTCAGTGCCTTCGCGGCGTCGGTGAGCCGTGCGGCGGTCACGCAGCTCCTCGCCGATCCGATGGTCGTGCGCATCGACCCGATGCGGTATGGCTCTGGTGCTCTAGCGCAGAGCGTGCCGCAGATCCGTGCGGATGCGGTCCATCGTCGCTCCGACCTCGGGCAAGGTGTGACCGTGGCGGTGCTCGACACCGGCTTCGACCCATTGACGCCTGATGTCGCAGGCAGCATCACGGCCGAGCACTGCTTCTGCACCGGCAACTGCTGTCCCGACCGCACGTCGGAGCAATCCGGACCGGGAAGCGCCGCAACGCTAGCGGTCCACGGCAACCATGTGACGGGTATCCTCGTGTCGAAGGGGTTGATCGCACCGACCGGGGTCGCGCCCGCGGCCAAGGTGGTGGCGGTGAAGGTGCTCAACGACAGTAACCGCGGCCGTCTCGACGACTGGATCACGGCCCTCGAATGGGTCGCGACGGAGCGTCCCGACGTGCGCGCGATCAACATGAGCCTGGTGAGCGACTCCGTCTTCTCCAGCACGTGTGATGACACCGACAGCTACAATGTGGCTTTTGCTCAAGTCGTAGGGATGCTGCGGGCTCGCGGCACGTTGACGTTTGTCGCCGCCGGTAACGGAGGACGCTTCAACGCGATTGCATCGCCCGCTTGTATCAGCAGCGCGGTGTCGGTGGGCGCAGTGTTCAAGGATGATCAGGTGTGGCCGTCTAGTGATGCGTATCGGGAGCTCGCCCTGCTTGCCCCGGGCGCGGCCATATTGTCCACAGGACTCGGCACTTCAGTGGTAACACTAAGCGGGACATCAATGGCGGCACCGCACGCGACCGGAACCGCTGCACTGCTGATGGCACTGAATCCGGCGCTGAATGCCGACCAAGTCGAGGACGTCCTCAAGCGTAGCGGCGTGCCCATCCTCGATGCGCGCAACGGATTCACCTTCCCGCGGCTCAATGCGTTGGGCGCAATGAACGCCGTGCTCGATGTGACAAGGCCCCTGCTCGGTGGGGGCAGCGGCCAGCGCGATTGTTTGGTTGAGTTTGACGTGACTCCCTCCACTGCAATGGTCCGGCAACCCATCAATGGCGCCGCTTGTCACGACAACGATCCCATCTGCGACACCGACCAGACGCCCGGGCGCTGTACGTTCTCCATGTCCCTCTGCTTCAACGTCCCGGACCGTCGTCTGCCGAGCTGTGCGACGAGCGCACCGATCGTCGCGTACCAGCGCGCGCCGTCGCGGGCCGCTGACGCGCTGGATCTCGCGAATGCGGCCGCCCTCGACGGCGTGCTCCCTGCGCTTCCTATCGCCGAGGCCAATCGTTGCACCGAACGGTTTTCCTTTGTCGTTCCGGCTGGGGAGGCGAAGTGGATGCGATTCGGCGTACAGGCTGCCGACGGTCGGAAGGACTCCGATCGGCTACGGTTCCGGTGCATACTGTAGAGGGGCGGTTTACGTCGCACCCGCGACGTTTTACTCTGGCTCGTATGAGTGACGACACCCAATCCTCGCCCGCCCGCCTCATCCTCGTCCGCCACGGCGAGAGTGAAGGCAACCGCGACCGTACCTTCACGCAAAATGCAGACGTAGCGCTCACGCCGGTCGGACGCGAACAGGCGCGCGCCGCCGCGCATCGTATGGTGCCGCGCTACGGTCCTTCACGCATCGTTGCCAGCCCGTACACCCGTGCCCGGCAAACTGCGGAGATCATAGCCGACGTACTCGGGCTCAGCATCGAGCTCGATGCGGCGTTCCGCGAGCAAAGCTTCGGAGTCTTTGCCGGCCAGCCGTACGACGCCCTGCTAAGCGACGCCGCCTATCACGACGGACCACGGTGGAACTGGCGGCCGGAAGGCGGTGAGTCGCTCAACGACGTGTACGAGCGCGTCGTCCCGGCGCTCGACCGGGTCGCACGCGCCGCCGCGGGCCAAGACGTTGTCATCGTCAGCCACGGCGGGGTCATGCTCACGATGTGTGCCTATGTGACCGGGTCGTGGGAGGGGGTGAGCGTCACACCCAACGCCGGCATCGTTGTCGTCGAGCGCCACGGTGGTCGGTACACTCCACCGCTGAAGCTGCAGGACGAGTAGTCACTCCGTGAAGACGCCGGCGGCGTCCGGCGCGAAGCGTTCGAGCAGAAAGCGCTCCTGTGGTTTCTCCGACGCGGTCTTCGGGATCTCATCGACGATCTGCAGATAGGTCGGCACGAAGTTCGGTTCGAGCCCCTTGCGGCATGCGGCGAAGATGGTTGCGGCAGAGAACGCTACCGCGGGTGCGGGGACGATGGCTGCGACGACATCCTTCTCGCCCGGTGCACCAGACGCGGCCGGCACACCGTACACGAAGACATCGGCGACCGCCGGCTGCTCGGCAATCAGCTTCTCGACGAAGCCCGTGTTGATGAAATCGCCATTGTGGCGAATGCTGCCCCCTTTCCGATGATCGAAGAAGAACCACCCTTCGGTATCGCGGTGACCCATGTCGCCGCTACGCAGCCAGCCACCCGCGGTTTTGGCGCGCGACGCTTCTTCGTTCTCGAAGTACTCGACACTGGCCGACTCGCCGGTGGCAGGGCGCGAGACGATCTCGCCGATCACTCCCGGTGGACATTCGTTGTCGTGCTCATCAACGATCTTCATCTCGAGGCCGGGGACGGGTTTTCCGAAGCTGCCGACGGGTCCGACGCCGATAGGCTTGAACGCCAATCCACCTTCGATGGCGCCGTACCACTCGAACACGCGCACCCCAAAGCGCCGTTCGAACGCTTCGCAGAGTGCCCCGGGCATACCCGCGTCGATCACCATGCGCACCGGGTTGTCGGCGTCGTTGGCACGCGGAGGCTCGCTATAGATCGCCGTGGCCATGCCGCCAAGCATCGAGAAGGTTGTGCAGCCGTAGCGACCGCAGATGTCCCACAGCTTCGATTTGGTGAAGCGGCGGCTGAAGACGCCGCGCAATCCCATGTGCAACGACGGTCCGAGCGTCACTGCCTGCGCGTTGCCGTGTGTCAGCGACAGACCCGTGTATGGTCGGTCGTCCGCTTGATAGCCGAGCATGGCGCCGAGCATGCCGAACATTCCGAAGCGCGCGTTTGGAAAGACCACGCCCTTCGGATCACCAGTCGTGCCCGACGTGTAAATGATCTGCAGCGGATCATCCGCAGCGGACAGGCGGACATCGACCGTTGCCACCGGCTTGGCCAGCACCTCATTCAGTGAGTCGACGTGCTGCAGCGATACGGGCTCCAGCGTCTCCTCGGTCTCAAGGGCAAGGGTCCAGCGGAGATCGGGCACAGCGTCGCGGATCGCGTCGACTTGGGCGAGACAATAGTCGGCGCAGATGATCCCGCGGCACTTTGACTGGCGCAGCATGTACGCGAGCTTCTCGCCGCGTGTGCGCGGATCGATGGGCACGTACACGCACCCGGTGATCGAGGTGCCAATCATCGTCTCGACGAACTCAGGGTGGTTCCGCATCATTAATCCGAAGCGCGCGCCACGTTCGAGGCCATGGGCAATGAGCGCCGCGGCGATGCGGTTGCCGTTGGTGAATAGATCGGCGTAGGTCCGCACCTCGTCGGGCCGCGTCCCGTCGCCGAGGCTCCAGCGCTCGAAGGTGAGCACGTCGAGATCCGCTTGCCGCTCCGCGCGCGCGGCGACCAAGTCGGCGATGATCATTTCGTTGCGTTCACGCATGACGAGGCTCCCTCCGGTGCAGCCGCGCTCAGCGCATGAGAATCGTCACGCACATGGCCGCCGCGTCCGTCCCGATTGCGCCACCGCCATTGTGCGCCAGAGCAACCTTCGCGTTCGCCACTTGGCGGGCGCCGCTGCGGCCCTGCAGCTGCTCGGTGAGCTCGACGATCTGCGCGATCCCGGTGGCACCGACAGGGTGCCCTTTGCGCAGCAGCCCGCCGGAGGTGTTCACCGGAATGCGTCCGCCGAGGCGCGTGGCGCCGGAGTCGATGAGCTTGCCACCTTCACCTTTGGCGCACAGACCGAGCGATTCGTATGCCAGCAGCTCCGCCGGTGCCGAAGCGTCATGGCATTCGATGACGCTCAGATCGCTGGGCCCGATTCCTGCCTCTTCAAACGCATCGTGGGCGCACACCTCAACTGTGCCCGGCTCATCGGCGCCATGGTCCCAGCCCGAGTGCAGCACGCTCGAGACGACGCGCACGGTGTTGCGCACACCGACCTCGCGCGCCTTGCGTTCGTTCATGACGACCACGGCAGCAGCGCCGTCGCCGATCGGCGAGCACATCGGACGCGTCAGCGGTTCGGCAATCATCGGCGCAGCCAGCACGTCGGCGACACTGAGCACCTCGCGGAACTGCGCGCGCGGGTTCATGCTGCCGTGGTAGGAGTTCTTGGCGGCGATGGCGGCGAACTGCTCAACGGTGGTGCCGTAGCGTTGCATGTGGGCGCGTGCCGTCGCCGCATAGATGTCCATGAACATCGACCGCTTCTCTCCGGCGCCGGACCCAGCCGCCGCAGCGCCCTGCGCTGCGGCGCCCTGGCGCAATGCTTCGAGTAAACTCGCCATGATCTCCACGTCGACGGCGCCGCTGAACGCGGCGAAGCTCTTACGCTTGTCGGGGTGGTAGAGCTTCTCGACGCCGAGCGCGAGCACGACGTCGTAGAAACCGGCGGTCACCATGGCGCAGGCTTGGTTCAGCGCCGTTGACGCGCTGGCACAAGCGTTCTCGACGTTGACCACCGGAATGCGGCCGATGCCGATGCTGCGCAGAATGACCTGGCCGCGAATGCACTCCTGGCCGGTGACCAGCCCGGCGGCCGCGTTGCCGACAAACGCCGCATCCAGTGCGCTGGCCGCGATGCCGGCGTCCGCAAGCGCCGCCTGCACTGCTTCGGCGCCCAGCGCCTTCAGACCGGTCTCCAGGTGCTTACCGAATTGGGTCATGCCGACCCCGGCGATCACCGCGTTGAAACGCATGGCGGACTCCTCTCAGCTCTCGGCTGCGCTACAGCAACCCGTGTCCTTTGATACCCAGCGCGTGCTTCAGGTAGTTCAGCTCTTCTTCGCGCCACGGCGTCGGTGCCGGCGCTTGGATCATGCCGTCACGTTTGAGCTCGGAGGTCACGTCCTCCGAGCGGGGGAACGGTTTGCCGTAGCGATTCATGTGGAAGAGCTTCTCGAATGGTTGACGCGGGCGCTGGCCACCGGCTTCCGGACTCTCCGCGGGATAACCGACCGTTTGCAGCAACAGCACGCGGGCGGTGTCCGGCAGACCGAGGTTGATGCGGATCTGATCGAGGTTTGGTGACCCGAGGCAACACGTGCCGAGACCTTGCTCGAAGGCCATCAACGTTGCCTGCGCGATGCCCTGACCGCAATCGACTTCGCCGAGACCGGGCTGCTTCAGGCTTTCTCTGATGCCGTCGAAGATGGGAATGAGCTGGTTTTCTAGTGCGTCCTTCTTGCCGTCACCGAAGCCCAGCGCGCCCGCGGCCAAGAGCTCGCGCAAGCGATTGGACTGGTCGTCCACCGCCCCCGTGTCGATGTACCAAACGATGACCACCGGGGCGAGACGGATCTGGAAACCGGCGATCGGTGCAACCAACGAGTCGATCACGTCCTGGGGCGCGCTGTCTTTGAACACTACGACCGCCCGCAAACTGCCGACGTTGCCCCAGTGCGAGGCCAGCCGCGCCGCCTCGAGCATCCGCTGAATCTTCTCCGGCTCGACCGGTTTGTAGGGCAGCAGAAAACGAATCGACCGCCGCCGACCGATAACTTCTCGGAGCTCCATCGCTGTTTCTCCTCTTTCTCCCGGTCAGAGCTTCGCAGCACCGACCAGGCTGAGCACGTCGTTGCAGCCGTCTTCGATCATGGCCGCGCGTGCATCGCGCAGCAGCTTCTCGATCGGGTACTCGCGGCTCAGGCCGTTGCCGCCGAAGATCTGCAACGCGGCGCTCGCCGCCTCGAACGCGGTGCTGGTGCAGAACACTTTCGAGGCGATCGAGTACTGCACCTGCGGCGGGTTGGCGGTGTTGTAGATCATCACGCGCCAGGCGAGAGCACGTGCCGCTTCGACCTGCATGAAGATCTTGAACAGGCGCGCCTTCACGCTCTGGTGCTCGATGATCGGCACACCCCCCTGCACACGTTCCTTGGCGTAGGCCAGTGCGTACTCCAGCGCGGCGCGACCCAAGCCAACGAAGATCGCTCCCATGGACGCGTTTGCCAAGGTCAGTACGGTCTCAACCACGGTGGAGTACGCATCCGGTCCGACAATCATGTAGTCGGCAGGGATGCGCACGTCGTCGAAGAAAATCTCACCCTGGTTCAGCGCGCGCTGGCCGATCTTGTCGAGCGCCTTGCCGCGTGACACGCCACCCACATCCAACGGCACGAGGCACACACCCCCACCCTTGAAACCTTGACTCTGATCGATCGTGCAGAAGAGGGTCGCGACGGTGGAGATGGTCCCGTTCGACACCCACGCCGACTTCTGCCCGCTGATCACGTATTCGTCGCCGTCGCGCCGCGCCACGCAGTTCGCTTTCAGCCGCGGATCGCCGAAGTGGCGCTCGGTGACGGTGAGCGAGTCGCTGCCATGGTCGGGTTCCGTCACGGCCCAACAGCCGATGTCCTGATTCTCGGGGCTGCCGAAGCGTTCCATCAACGCCGGCCGTCCCGACATCTGCGCGAACATCTTGTGGAACGTGGAGACCCCGAGGCTGATCGCCAAACCGGCGTCTCCCCAACCCAGCTCCTCTCCCGTGAGGAAGCGCAAGCGCGCGTGCTCCGTGGGGCTCAGCTCGCCGCCGGAGGAGTCGAGCACGTCGAGCTGCAGCTCCCGGTACTTCTTGAAGACATTCCACAAGACGGACCGTGGCTCGATCACCGCGGCGGGATCTTGCAGGCGGTCGAGCTGCGCTCCGACCGGCCGCAATACTTCTTGCGCAAAGCGTCGGGCGGTGTCGCGAATCGCCTGTTCTTGTTCGGTCAGCGTGACCTCGAGATCGACTAGAGCCATGGTAGTCCTCTCCCTTCCGTCCAGTTGGTAGGCGACTTCGGACGCAAAGAGTATGACTTAGATCATAGGTGCCCCTGACATCGGGTGGCGAATGGATCGGGGAGCTGAACCGTAACGAGGGGAGAGACGCGTGGCTCTTCGTTTCAGCCACCGCTCGAGATGTAGTTCGCCAGCTGCTCGATGAGGAAGTCCTTCTCCGAGATCAACGCCTTCACCACGTCACCGATCGAGAGGATTCCGGCGAGGTGCCCTTCCTCAAGAACGGGCAGATGCCGGAAGCGCTTGTCGGTCATCAGCGCCATGCACTCCTCGATGTTTTGCTCGGGACGCACGAAGACGACCTTGGACGTCATGATCTCGCGCACCGGTGTGTCTTTGGAGCTCTTCCCCTTGAGAATCACCTGTCGAGCGTAGTCGCGCTCGGAGAAGATCCCCACCGGGCGACCCGCCTCGATGACGAGTACCGCCCCGATGTTCTTGTCCGCCATCACCTTCAGGGCATCGTAGACGGTGGAGTCGGGCGCGACCGAACACACGTCGCGACCTTTCTGCTTCAACAGGTCCCGAACGGTCTTCATGGTGCCTCCTCTCGCGCTGGGTCGCCGTTGGCGGCGACCGTTGGAGTCCCGTACTTACCGGTCCATTCTCACACTGCCGGGGAATGGGCTCAAGAGGCATCAGCCAAGCACCACAACGCTTCCGCTCCTGCCCGCGATGCGCTAAGCGGTGCCTCGTGGTGCGCGACGTGGTCATCGTGCTGGGTGCAATTGCGGGTTCACTGATCGGATTGGTGCTCGTTCGCCGCCGCGTGTCGCTCGCAACGCTCCAAGAGCACCACGAAGTGGCCGGCATCACGTACGCCGTCCTCGCTGGTTTGTACGGAGTGATCCTCGCGTTCGTACTGGTCTCGTGCTGGGAACGCTTCGACGACGTGCGACACACGATCGAGGCCGAGGCCAACACCCTCGGCAATATCCGCCGCCACACGCTGGCGTTTCCGGAGCCGGCGCGCTCGACGGTCGAAGACGCGGTCGTCGCCTATGCGCGCAGTGTCGTTGAACAGGAGTGGCCGGCGATGGAGCAGGGCCAATCCAGCCCGGCGACACATGCAGCCTACGTGAAGCTCTGGCAAGCCGTGCTGGGCATCGAACCCGGGACCGACAAGCTGAACGTCGTGTTCCAGAACACACTCGACCGGATGGACGACATGAGCTCGGCGCGACGCGATCGGTTGCTGTACGCCTACACGACGCTACCGGGCATCGTCTGGGCCTTCCTGATCGGGGCGGGCACCCTCACCATCGCCTTCACCTACTTCTTCGGTATGCCGAGCCTCGGGTCACAGATGATCATCACTGCGGCTCTGGCCGCCACCATCTGTAGTGCGCTCATCCTCATCCTGGAAACACAGACCCCCTTTCAAGGCGCCTTAACCCTCCCGCCACAGCCGTTTCAGTTCTTGCTGCAGATCATCCACGACGAGTCGGCCAAGTAGTAGGACTGTCATCCGCGAATCACCAACCTATCTTGCAGCGGTGGGCTGGGGCGCCTATGGCAATAGTATGCGCTTCCTGGCGACAACTCTGCTGCTTGGCCTCGTGATCGGGGCGACGCTGTCCGCGTACGCCGACGATGTCCCGACCCCAGGCGTGACGGCGGGCCAGACCCGAACGACATACAGCACGACATCGCGGTTGCGGCGGAGACGTACGGAGAGCGTGCTGACGAGCCCACGCAGCGCGGTGAAGGATACACCGGGCACCGGTTGGCTCTTGCATTCCGGCCCGCCCGAGCGTGACCCGTGCGACAGCCCCGACGCGACCTCCGGCTTACGCATGATGTGCTTGGGGTGGTAGCCGCGAGGCAAGCGCGCTCAGATCTTGATGAGCGCCCGCTTGCGGTAGAGGAAGGCGGCGACACCCAACCAGACCAGCACGTACGCAACCGCGTAGAGCAGCGATGCATTGATGGGCAGCGCCAGTGGAAGAAACACGGACTCGAAGATGTAGCGATGCAGATCGAGCGTACTTCCATCCGAGCGGAGGACCCGCCAGAGCAGCATCTCCTTGGCAACCAATGTCGAGAGCACGTAGGCAACGATCGGATTCAACCCATAGACGATGAACGGCGTCGCCCACCGACGATACCCGCGCACGTCGATCAACCAGTAGCACAGCGCGAGTCCGCTCAGCGCAGCGCCGGCGGTGAACACAACGTACGATGGACTCCACATGCTCTTGTTGATCGGGCACCAGTAATCCGCGAGCAGCCCGAGACCGGTGGCGACGACACCAGCAAACGCGATCCCGACGACACGGCCGGACTCGCTGCGCGATGAGCGCAACCAATGACCCGCGAGCACGCCGGCGAGCGTTGTGGCAACCGCCGGCAGAGTGCTCAGTAGGCCCTCCGGGTCCCAGCCATCATGGAGCAAGTGGCCGCGCAGCAGGAGCTCGTCGAGCCGTGCACCAAGGCTTGCCTCAGGCGCGAACCACCCCTCCGGCGTGAGGCCCATCAAAACCCCGTAACCCAGCGTGAGGAGCGCCGCGATGGCGCACTGCGCGCGAACGCCACAGGTCAGCACGATGAGCGACGCACACCCGTAGCACAGCGCGATGCGCTGCAGGACACCGGGAATGCGCAGGACCGACCAATCGAAGAGCGGAAAGCCGTTGAGGAAGATACCGAGACCGAAGATCAGCAACGTGCGTCGCGCGATGCCGGCGAAGAGCGCGCGCTTTCCCAAACCGCGCCCGCGCCGCTGGTCCTGCGACAGGGTGATCGCTACGCCGATGATGAACAGAAAGAAGGGGAAGATGAGATCGGTGGGCGTCCAACCATTCCACGCTGCATGCTGCAAAGGTGCGTAGATGTCGTCCCAGCCGCCGGGATTGTTGACCAAGATCATCGCGGCGATGGTGATGCCGCGAAACGCATCCAGTGACGACAGCCGCTCCGTCTGCGGCGCACTGACCGCAGCGGCAGGCGCGGCTGCCGAAACGTCTACGACTGATGCGTCAAGAGCAACCCGAGCGCTTCGCACGCCACGATCGACGCCCAAAAGCTCCAGTTCCACA
>JBGQHM010000061.1:0-23749 GCA_041497995.1 Binatia bacterium
AACGTGCGGTGATGTTCCTCTTGCCCTTCGATGTACTGTTCTACCTTTTGGCTCAGCGACTGACTCACCGAGAATGCCCCATATCCCGCCTGCCACTGAAACGCGCGCAGCGCTTCGCTCTGGGTCTTTGCCCACTGCGACGAGACGCGTTTCAGTTCCTTGACCCACTCGGCCACCGTGATCGTGCGGCCTTGCCGGGCCAGGCAGTGCACGTGATCGGCGCTGCCGCCAACCCGGATCACTGGGCAATCAAGGCGTGCGGAGACCGCGCCAAGATAGCGGTGCATTGCGACCCGCCGGTTCGCGTCACCAAGAAAGGGGCACCGTTCTTTGGTTGAGAAGATGAGGTGGACAAGGATATTTGATAGGGATTGAGCAATGTTGTAATGTCAACACACATAGCGATGTGTGTCCAGAGCGCAACCCCTTCAGGGTAGAAGAGAAATCGGTTTCCGGCCTCCCAGGGTAGCCGCTGCGCGGCAACCCTGGGCTATGGTGCGTAACGCCTTTGGCGTAAAGAGCCCGCCAGTTGTCGGAGGTGCGTCCGCGTATGCGCGTTCGAGGTCAGCCGTGCGGCGGATGCGCATGCATGCGGGGTTTACCGGGAACGACGCTTGGTCTTCGAGCGACGGGCGGCAGTGTGGAGGTCAGCGATGAACTCGCCGGCATTGTCGTAGGCACGGGAAACACCAACGCCGCGGCGGGCGCGGGCAGCGGCGAGGGCGCCGGGATCGAGGAGCACCTTGGGTCGCAGCACAACGGCGCCGCGTTCAATGCTCGTGTCGAGAAAGTCGCCGAGCTTGAGACCGAGTTGGTCGCGGAGTGCCTTTGGAACGCTGACTTGGAGTTGCCGGTCAGACGGACGACGGTACGAAGTGCTGGGCATCGTACAACTATCGTACAGTCGGCAATGCTGTGACCGTTTGCAAGGGTTGGCGACTCTCAGGGTCAGCTAAGTAGGATGGGACAGTTCGGCTGATGGCGGTGACCTTCGGGGGCTAAGCAGCTAGACTGTTCGCGTGGCGCGCACCGTGTATATCGAGACGTGGATTGTCAGCTATCTGGCCGCGCGCCGGAGCCGCGATCTCGTGACCGCGGCACGCCAAAAGGTCACGCGTGAGTGGTGGGCGCGCCGTCGAACCGCATTCGTCGTGTGTGTCTCAGAGGCCGTCATCGCCGAGGCGCGGGTCGGCGATCCTGCAGCGGCGGCGCGGCGAACTGAAATCCTCGCTGACTTGCCGTTGCTGGACATCACGCCGGAGGCCACGCAGCTGGCACGCACAGTCGCGGATGCCCTCCAGCTTCCCCGCCGAGCGGCTGCCGACGCGGTTCACATTGCTACCGCGGCCTTTCACTCGATCGACTTCCTGCTGACCTGGAACTCGACGCATATCGCCAACGCTGAGCTCCGACCGATTGTCGAGCGAGCGTGCCGCGACAGCGGATACGCCCCACCGATCCTCTGCACGCCCGACGAGCTCATGGGAGGTTGAAATGGCCAAATCGCTACCCGCAGCAGAGCGCTGGGAAGATCCCATCGTGGCGGAGGTTCGCAAGGCCGCGAGAAGCTGTTCGCTGCGGCAGGCTACGATCTGGAAGAGCTGTGCAGGCGGCTCAACGAACAGCGGCAGCGTGAGGGCCGTCGCACCGTGATTCGTCCTCAGCGAATACCCAAGCATGGCCGTGTCAAAGCTGTCCCGAGGCCGACCAAGAGCATGCACCGGGCGCGCGGAAAAGACGAGCGCGGGTGATGCTTGGGCGGTCGGCGCAAAGGATCCTGAACGCACAATGCAAACCATCTACCTCGACCAGAACCACTGGATTGGCCTGTCAAGAGTGGCGCACGGCCGCGCAGGTTCCGCGGACGTTGGACATCTGCTCCAGGTCGTGCGGACCGCAAAGGCGGAAGGGCGTGCACGCTTTCCGCTGTCGCTCAGTCATTACATGGAAACATGGAAAAACGCCGTGCCTGAACGGCGCGAGCGGCTAGCGCAGTTCATGCTCGAGCTGTCTGGCGGTGAGACCGTCGCCTCGCTCAGGGTCGTCGTTCAACACGAACTAGAGAGCGCGCTCGCACGTCTTTTCCCCGGTCGCCTCCAACCGCGACCATTCAAGTTCGTTGGACAGGGTCCTTCGCACGCTGCTGGCAAGAACTTCGATGTGCATCTGAAGTGGCCGCGGGAAGCGCTCACACTCTCCCCCGAGCAGCGCGCCCGTTTCGAAGAAACCTTGCTGAATGAGGTAAGCGTCGATCTACTCAGCGGCGTATTGCGAGAAGGCGATATCCTTCGGCAACGGCCACCGACGAATCTTTCAACCGATAGACGTTTCAAAACTGCCCTGGAAGATTGGCGAGGAATTGCAGCCCGCTACTCCCCGGCGGATCTCGACCGCAGAATATACGCAACGACGCTCGCCGACATCGATACAGCGCTCTTCGCTGCCTTGGTCGATCATGGCATCCGGTTGGAGGAGCTCGCACTACTCGGTGAGCAGGGTTGGCGGGCTCTCCTGGACGATATGCCTTCCCGTAGGGCAGACATGCACCTTCGCAGGCAATGGGCCAAGAACGCGAGTCTGACGCCAAAAGAGTCGGACTTGAATGACTGGGCATTTCTGGGGATCGCTGTTTCCTACTGCGATGCCGTAGTCACGGAGAAGCAAGTTGCGGATCTGTTTTCTCGCGAATTTGAAACCCGCGCCATTATCCTCACAGACTTGCGCGAGCTGCCGCATGTGCTTGGATCGGATAGGAACCCGCACGCCTAACTCGCCAACTTCCGGCTTCGGCTTCGCGGCTCGTGGCAAGACG
Source organism: Binatia bacterium (assembly GCA_041497995.1). GTDB lineage: Bacteria > Desulfobacterota > Binatia > HRBIN30 > HRBIN30 > DATKMS01. The sequence continues at coordinate 2,813 of JBGQHM010000061.1, forward strand.
CCCTGCGCCGACTGGTCATCGCCCCGACGTTAGGGACAGCATGGTGGGCTGTCGCCTCCGGCGAGTCATTTGAGAAGTTAAAGGAATGCGTGGGGCTGAGGGCAGATAATCGTATGGACGATTAGGATTCGGTGCGCCGCCACCACCGCCCGGTTTTGCCGAGTATCCAGACTGCAGCGCCGATATAGGCTACCCACGACCCAAAAGTCGCAAGCTCCGGGTCTGAGGGCGTGTGGAGTATGGACCCGATGCAGCCGCCGAACCCTAAGACAAAGAAAGTGCCGCCAATTATCTGGAGCAATTTGCACAGTTTCACTGAGGGTGCTGGCAGAATCGGGAAGCCATGCAACCGCTGGAGAACGAGGCGGCCGCAGAGCCACACGAAAGCACCGGCACCGAAGACGAGGATGGCGGCTTGGTCAGGTTGTCCGCGAGGCCCGAAGATAACCATCAGAAGTCCGAGGCCCGCGATGATTCCACCCACGTTCTGGAGAAAAAACGGGGGTGCCTTGGCAGGCCGATCATTCAAACTGTTCGGCTCACCCTGTTCGTCGGGGTCGCGTTCTGGACCGCGGCTTTCCGGCTGGTGTCCGACATCGCCAGCCCGGCGCCGTCGCCGCCGATGAATAGGACGTGCACATTTCGGACACGCCGCCGCAAGGTCAGATACATCTGTGCCACAGTCAGGACATTTTGCGAGCGCCATTGTCGGTTCCAGACATTGCGCCTCATTTGAGGGCCTCCCTCTCTTTGGGTGCAGCTACCACGGAACACCGAACAAGCACCAGCGGCGGACCGCAGCCCTAAACCGGATCGACCGCCGATTGGGACCGGGTCAGCCGGCCATTTCCAGCGTTTCCTAGGGCATATTGAATACGACCTTTTGCCAAAAGGTTGCTTCGAAGGGCGTTGAGGGCGCTTGTCCAGGCACACTATCCGGGGCAGAGTAGCGGCGCTGCATCACGGCACAGTGAGAATGAGCAACGCATCGTCAGCAAAGGGCTGTACGCAGCCGATCGTTGCCGGGGCAACACCGGAGGAACGTGACCCGGCGAACTGGCCCGCGAACGCTTTGCAGCCCATCCAGCGGATTCTCGATCGCAGCCGCACGCGTGCCGGCCAAGCGGTGCGCGACACCTTCGACCGCACCGAGCGGCAGATGACCGCGTTGGAGTTCGTGACGTTCTGGAACAGCTCGAGGCTGAAGGCGATGGCGACGGTTGGTAAGAACGGTGAGCCGCACATCGCCCCGGTGCATGCCGAGTTCGTCAACGGCCGGCTGCGCTCGACGATCTATGAAAACGCCGTGCGTCGGCGCGATCTGCGCGGCAACCCGCGTGTCGCGCTGACCACGTGGGGTCCGAACGGCGCCGCGGCAATCGTCTATGGCCGTGCGCGCGAGGTGCCCGACAGCTTGCGCCAGACGCGACCTGGTGCGACTGGCGCTGCGCGCCGCACCGTCGCGCTGGACATCGAGATCACACGCATCTATGCGATGAAGGCTAGAGAAACAGTGACGAGTGACCAGTGATGAGTGACGAGCGAAGGGCGACGACGCATGGCTGAGCTGAACCCCGCGGCGACGAGCGATCCGCCGGAGACGATTCCCATCCGTGACGGCGAGGACTTCGATCATGCGCGGCTGACTGAACATCTGAAAGGCAAATTGCCGCATTCCGACCGGCCGCTGGAGGTGCTGCAGTTCGCCGGCGGGCACGCCAACCTGACCTACCTGCTGCGCTACGGCGACGCCGAGGGCGACGCGGAGTACGTCCTCCGGCGGCCGCCGATCGGGCCGGTGGCGCCATCGGCGCACGACATGGGGCGCGAGTACCGCGTGCTCTCGGTGCTGTACAAAGCGTATCAAGTTGCACCGCGCGCCTACGTCTACTGCGAGGACCCTGCCATCATCGGCGCACCGTTCTTCGTCATGGAACGCCGCCGCGGTGTGGTCGTGCGCCGCGTCGTTCCCGCGCAATGGGGCGGCGGCCAGGATCCGGTCGTCAATCGGAAGATCAGCGAGGTCTTAGTCGACACGCTCGCCGACCTGCACGACGTCGACCCGCGCGCCGTCGGACTGGAGACGTTGGGGAAACCAGACGGCTTCATGCGCCGCCAGATCGACGGATGGACGGCACGCTACGAGCGCGCCAAGACCAAGGACCTGCCGATCGTCGGTGAGATGGCGCAGTGGCTGCGCGATCACTTGCCGCCGTCGCCAACGCCAACGTTGCTGCATAATGATTGGCGACTCGACAACATGATGCTCGACACCAACGACCCCGGCCGCTGCGAAGCGGTGTTCGACTGGGACATGTGCACCATCGGCGACCCGTTCGCTGACCTCGGGACGCTGCTCTCCGCGTGGATCGAAGAGAGCGAAGGTAACCCCGGGCAGGGCCAGGTCGGCATGCCGTCGAACACGCCGGGCTTCCTCACGCGCCGCCAAGCGGTGGAGCGTTACGGCGCACGCCGCGGCGTCGACGTCAGCAACGCGCCCTACTACTACGTCTTTGGCGTCTACAAGATCGCCGTCGTGCTGCAGCAAATCTATCACCGCTACCACCTCGGCCAGACCAAGGATCAGCGCTTCCAGTTCTTCGAGCAAGGCGCGGAGATGCTCTTCTGGAAAGCGAAAGAAGCAAGCGAGAAACTGGCGGTTTGAAACCGCCAGAATGGTGAATTGTGAATGCTGAATGGTGAATGGCAGAGAGAGAATCCGTTCCTCTCTTCATTCAGCATTCACCATTGAACATTCACCATTCGCCATGCCATCATTCTTTTGGAGACACTCATGGCGTCGATCACCCTATCTCAATTCGCGGCGTCGCCGTACTGCGACAAGATCCGGCGCGTGCTGCGCTACAAGAAGATTCCCTTCACCATCTACGAGTGGCCGCTCGCCGAGGTGCCGCTGATTCGCGAGAAGAATCCGACCGGCAAGCTGCCGATGCTGGAGATCGACGGCACGCTGATTCCGGACTCGACGAGCATCGCGCTGGAGGTGGAGCGGCGTTACCCGACCCCACCCTTGTTGCCCGCCGATCCCGCGCAGCGTGCGCAGGTGTTGATCCTCGAAGACTGGGCTGACGAATCGTTGTACTTCTACGAGATGACCACACGCTTTAGCGAGCAGGACTTCGACGCCAACGTCGGCAAGCTCATCGCCGGTGCGCCGAAGGAGATGCTCGACGCCATCGGCCCCATGCTGCGCGAGGGATTCAAATCGACGACGACGGCGCAGGGCATCGGCCGCAAGTCACCGCAGCAACTCGGCGAGGACGTCGACAGGCTGTTCGGCGCCATCGAAGACCTGCAGCGCGCCACCGGCTTCGTCGTCGGCACGGCCCTGTCGCTTGCCGACATCGCCATCTGCGCCCAAGCCGAGTGCATCGGCGACTCGACGATCGGCAAGGCGGTGCTGCGACGGCGGCCGGCGCTCGTCGAGTATTTCAAGCGCGTCGATCAACTGACGTCCGCAGACCGCGTGTGAGGCGTCCGCGAACCGTATGTCCTGGCTGCAGCGTGCGTCCAATGCACTGACGCCCTTCGAGGGCGTGCTCGGCCTGCGCCAGCACTTCAGCGACGCGCAGATTGTCGAGCTCGGGCTCGGCGTGGGCTTGTTCATGGCGCTGTCTAAAGTCATGATCACCCTCGGCCTCGAACCGGAGAACATGCCGACAACCGTGCTGCCAACACCGAGCGTGTCCAACAAGAAAGAGAGTGACGTATGAGCGATAGACAATTTCTGGTGCCCAAAGGCACGGAAATGATGCGCGAGCGCTACCACTTTTCTCAGGGCGTGCAGGTGGGCAACACCATCTACGTGTCCGGCCAAGGCGGGTGGAACGCCGACTTCAGCATCGCCGACACGGCCGCGGCCCAAGCGCGCCAAGCGTTTCGCAACATGGCGACGGTTCTGAAGGAAGCGGCGGCATCGCTCGACGATGTCGTCGAGCTCACCTCGTACCACCTCGACATGGATCAGATGGGCGCGGTGGTCGAAGCAATGCGCGAGGCGTTTCCGAAGCATCAGCCGGCGTGGACCGCAGTCGGGGTGACACGGCTGGCGCTGCCGCAGATGCTGGTGGAGATCAAAGCAACCGCGGTCGTTCGCAAGCCGTGAACCGTGAAGCACCCGGGAGCACGGGCATCCGGAGTTTCGTCGCGGTCGATCTGGATGCACAGGTGCGACACGCGGTGAGTGCCCTGCAGAGGGAGCTCGCGCGGATGAACGCCGATGTCCGTTGGGTACGCGCCGAAGGGATGCACGTTACGTTGAAGTTTCTCGGCTCGGTCGAAGCGCCGCGGCTGGAACGCGTGCATGACACGTTGGCGGCGGTCGTCGCGGCGCAGCGGGTCTTGCATGTGCGTACCCGCGGGCTCGGCGCATTTCCCGGCTGGCGCCGGCCGCGCGTCGTGTGGGTTGGTCTGCATGGCGACGGTTTGGTTGAGCTGGCACAGTGCGTTGAGGCGGCACTCACGCCGCTGGGTTTCGAGCGCGAGCAGCGTCCCTTCACGCCGCACTTGACGCTCGGCCGCGTCAACAGCACGCGCGGTTGGGCGCGCCTGGAGGAGGTCTGTAAGGCACATCTTGACGACGACTTCGGAGAAAGCGACATTGGCGCGGTCACCATCTATCAAAGCACCTTGCAACGCGGCGGGTCTCTCTATACGCCGCTATGGACAATTCCACTGGGCCGGCATAAAGGAGCATCACATGACACTGGACGCTAATCGGGTACGCGCGCTCGACCTTGCCGTCAGCCAAATCGAGAAGCAATTCGGCAAGGGCGCGATCATGAAGCTCGGGGAGCAGACGCACATCCGCGACATCCAGGTGGTGTCGACCGGCTCGCTCGGGCTCGATCTCGCGCTCGGCGTCGGCGGCGTGCCGCGCGGGCGCGTCGTGGAAATCTACGGACCGGAATCGTCGGGCAAGACCACCCTGGCACTGCAAATCGTCGCACAGGCGCAGAAGCTCGGCGGCATCGGCGCTTTCATCGATGCGGAGCACGCGCTCGACGTCGGCTACGCGCGCAAGCTCGGCGTGAAGACCGAGGATCTGCTCATCTCCCAGCCCGACAACGGCGAGCAGGCGCTGGAAATCGCTGAGACGTTGGTGCGCAGCGGCGCCGTCGACGTCCTCGTCGTCGACTCGGTCGCCGCCCTGGTGCCGCGCGCCGAGCTCGAAGGCGATATGGGCGATCCGCAAATGGGCCTGCAAGCTCGGCTGATGTCACAGGCGCTGCGCAAGCTCACCGCCACCATCTCGCGCTCGAATACCATCCTGGTCTTCATCAACCAGATCCGCATGAAGATCGGCGTCATGTTCGGCAACCCGGAAACCACCACCGGTGGCAACGCGCTGAAGTTCTACGCGTCGGTGCGCCTCGACATCCGCCGCATCGGTGCCATCAAGCAGGGCGACGAAGTGATCGGTAGCCGCACCAAAGTACGCGTCGTGAAGAACAAGGTGGCGCCACCGTTCAAAGATGCGGAGTTCGACATCCTGTACGGCACGGGTATTTCGAAAGAAGGCGAGCTGGTCGACATTGGCAGCGAGCTCGGGATCATCGAGAAGAGCGGTGCGTGGTACTCGCTCGACGGCGAACGCATTGGACAAGGCCGGGAGAACACGAAAGACTTTCTGCGCGAGCATCCCGACGTGTCGCAGACGATCGAAGCCAAGCTGCGCGCGCGCTTTGGGCTGATGGGCGGTGCGGCCGCCCCGCCGACGCCGAGTGTCGAGCAGCCGAAGGCGGACGCCAAGCGGGGAAGCAGGACGACGTGAACGGTCCGCTGCACGGGCGACCGCAGGGTCGCCGCTCCACGCCGCCGCGCCGCGACGGTGAGCAATGACCCTCGACGAAATCCTCCGCGCGGCGGTTCGCTCCGACGCCTCGGACGTCATGCTCAAGGCGGGCAACCCGCCCGGCGTGCGCATCCATGGCGACCTGCTGCCGTTGCCGGACGTCGGACCGCTGACCCACGAGGATCTGCAAGCCGCCGTCGATGTCCTCTTGGACGACTACCACCGCCGGCGCTTCACTACCGACCTGCAGGTGGATCTTGCGTACGAGACACCTGAGCTCGGCCGCTTCCGCGTCAACGTGTTCCGGCAGCGTGGCGAGCTGAGCGCGGTCATCCGCGTCATTCCGAGCCGTATCCGTTCGGTCGCCGAGCTGAACTTGCCGACGGTCGTTGAGCGTATCTCGGCCGAACGGCGTGGCCTCGTGCTGGTCACCGGCACCACCGGCAGCGGCAAGAGCACGACCCTGGCCGCGATGGTCGACTACATCAACGCGAGCCGCCGGTGTCACATCATCACCATCGAAGATCCGATCGAATACACCCACAACGACCAGCTCAGTTACGTCAACCAACGTGAGGTCGGATTCGATGCCACGACTTTCCCGAACGCCCTGAAAGCGGCGTTGCGCCAGAATCCCGACGTCATCCTCGTCGGCGAGATGCGCGACCTGGAGACCATCGAAACTGCCATCCTCGCAGCCGAGACGGGGCATCTGGTGATGAGCACGCTACACACTCTTGACGCACCGGAGACGGTCACCCGTATCATCAGCGCGTTCCCGGAACATCAGCGCGATCAGACGCGACTCATTCTTTCCAGCATCTTGAAGGGCATCATCAGCCAACGCCTGATCCCACGCGCCAACACCTTCGGGATGGTGCCGGCGGTCGAGGTGCTGGTATCCACCGCACGCGTGCGCGAGTACATCGCCGACAAGGAGAAGCTGCGCGATCTGCGCGAGGTCATCGCCCAGGGCCATACCACGTACGGCATGCAGACCTTCGACCAGTCGCTCATGTCGTTGTTGAAGGGCAACCTCATCACGCGCGACGAGGCATTGGGTAACGCCACCAATCCGGCAGACTTCGAGCTGAAGCTGCGCGGCATTGCCTCCACCAGCGACAGTCGCTGGGATGATTTCGAAACCCGTGGCGGCGTCGAAAACACGAAGGCCAAAGTCGAGATCGAGCGCTTCTAGGACCTGCGGTCAGCGTCATTTCTATGGTCCGCTCCCCGTTGGGTCGCTGTAGGGTTCCAAGTCCGACGGGCTGCTAGGGCCTGCGGCCAGCGTCATTTCTATGGCCCGCTCCCCGATGGGTCGCTCCGGGCTGCCAGTTCGACAGGCTGCTACCACCGCTCCTGACTCCGCCGCGTGGGCGTGGGAGCGCGCCGTCCGTCTGCTGGCGCGGCACGACCGCAGCGAGTTCGAAATCCGCGGCCGCTTGGCGGCTCTCGACGTCTCGCCAACAATCATCGATGCAACCATTCGCCGGTTGCGCGAGCGGCGGTACGTAGACGATCAGCGTGTCGCCGCCACCGCCGCGGAGTTGGCGTACGGGCGCGGGCACGGGAGTGAGTACGTCCGCGCCCAACTGACGACCAAAGGTGTCGCAGAGGTGCTGATCGAAGAGTGCATCGCCGCCACCTTTCACGACGAGGCCACTATGGCGCGCGCCGTGTTGGCGCGTCGCTACCCCAAGGAGCCCGAGCAACCGGCAGAGCGTGCGAAGGCCGCGCGCTTCCTACAGCAGCGCGGCTTTCCTGAGTCAGTGGTGCTCGCCATTCTGGGGGAAGGCTGCTAAGCATTGAAGTGATGACCGGAGCGGAAATTCGTTCGGCGTTTCTGGATTTCTTCCGGCAGCGTGGCCACGAAGTGGTGCGCAGCGCGTCGCTCGTGCCCGAGAATGACCCCACGCTGCTGTTCACCAACGCCGGCATGGTGCAATTCAAGGAAGTCTTCCTGGGCCACGAGACGCGCACCAACTTGCGCGCTACCAGCGCGCAACGGTGCCTCCGTCTGAGCGGCAAGCACAACGATCTTGATGAGGTCGGTCGCGACACGTACCACCACACGCTCTTCGAGATGCTCGGTAACTGGTCGTTCGGCGACTACTACAAGAAGGAAGCGATCGGCTGGGCGTGGGAGCTGCTCACCAAGGAGTGGCAGCTGCCGAAGGATCGGCTGTACGCCACCGTGTTCACCAGCGACGAAGACGCCGAACGCTTGTGGCGCAGCGAGACCGACATCGGACACGAACGCATTCTGCGATTCGGCGAAAAGGACAATTTCTGGGAGATGGGTGAGACCGGGCCGTGCGGACCGTGCTCGGAGATCCACATCGACCGCGGCGCCGGCGCGTGCGACCGGCAGCACGTCGCCGGACATGTCTGCGCCGTCAATGCCGGCTGCGCCCGCTACATCGAGTTGTGGAACTTGGTCTTCATCCAGTACAACCGCGTCGCCGGCGGCGCGCTGGAAGAGCTGCGTGCTAAGCACGTGGACACTGGCGCCGGCCTCGAACGTCTCGCCGCGGTCCTCCAGGGCGTGCAGTCGAACTACGATACCGACTTGCTCCGCAATCTGATCCGCTTCACCGAGGAGCACGCCAAGCGGCGTTACGGCAAGAACGCCGACGACGACCTGGCGTTCCGCGTCATCGCCGATCATTCGCGCGCCCTGAGCTTCATGATCGCCGACGGCGTCGTACCGGCGAACGAAGGCCGCGGGTACGTGCTGCGGCGCATCTTGCGGCGCGCCGCCCGGCACGCGCGCCAGCTCGGCTTCACCGAGCCCTACCTCTGGCATGTGACCAAAGCGGTCGCCGACACGATGGGCGCCGCCTATCCCGAGATCATCGAGCGTCACAGCTACATCGAAGAGGTCATTCGCACCGAAGAGGAGCGCTTCGCCGAGACCCTCGATAAGGGCTTGGCGCTGCTGGATCACGAACGCCGTACGCTGCGCGAACGCGGTATCAAGCAGCTGCCTGGTGAGATCGCGTTCCGCCTCTACGACACCTTCGGCTTCCCGATCGACATGACCGAAGACATCCTGCGCGAGGGTGGGATGACCGTCGACAGCGCCGGCTTCGAGCGCAGCATGGATGTGCAACGACGCCGCGCCCGTGAGGCGCGCAAGGCGGGGGCGGAGGCCGGTGTGACGCACGGCGCATTCGTCACGCGCTTCGCCGGTGATCGCGTCGCCGATGTCGAGTCGGAAATCCTCGCCCTCTACCGCGACGGCGAAGAGCACGCTGAGGTCCGCGAGGGCGATCAGGTCCAGATCATCGCGGCAGAGACGCCCTTCTACGGCGAGTCCGGCGGGCAGGTGGGCGACCGCGGGCAGATCGAGGCTGGCGACGGCACGCTCGTCGACATCACCGACACACAGAAACCGCGCAGCGACCTGACGGTGCACATCGGAACGGTGCGGCGCGGGGCGTTGCGCCGCGGGCAACGCGTCCACCTGCGCATCGATGGCGCGTGGCGCGAGGCCGCGCGTCTGAATCACTCCGCGACGCATATCCTGCACGCAGTGCTGCGCGACCGTCTGGGCACACATGTGCGTCAGGCTGGATCGCTGGTCGCACCCGACCGTCTGCGGTTTGACTTCACTCACCCGACCGGCATCGACGATGCGACGCTGACGGCTATCGAGGACGAGACCAACGCGCACATCCGCGACAACGCCGACGTCACAACGACCGAGATGGGGTACGACGACGCCATCAAGAAGGGGGCGCTGGCGTTCTTCGGCGACAAGTACGGCGACCGCGTGCGTGTGGTGAAGATGGGCGACTTCTCGGTCGAGCTGTGCGGTGGGACGCACGTGCAGCGCACCGGAGACATCGGTGTCTTCAAAGTGCGCAGCGAGGCGGGGGTCGCCGCGGGTGTGCGGCGCGTCGAAGCCATGACCGGCGCCGGCGCGCTGCAGTCGATCCGCGAGCGCGAGCTCACCTTGCGCCAGCTCGGTGAGCTGGTGAAGGGGAACGAGACGGAGGTCGCCGAAAAGGTCGAGCGCTTGCTCGCGCAACAGCGGGAGCTGGAACGCCAGCTGCAGCAACTCCGCGCAAAGGTCGCGGGGTCGCAGAGCGAGGACTTGGCGAGTCAGGCATTCACCAGCCGCGCCGGCTTCAAGGTCGTCACCGCGCACGTCGACGGCGTCGATCAGAAGCGGCTGCTGGAAATGGCGGACGCGCTGCGCGAGCGTCTCGGGAGTGGCGTCGTGATCCTGGCTAGCGGTGAAGCCGACCGGGTCAATCTGCTCGCGGCGGTCACCAAGGATCTCGCGAAGCAGGTGCACGCCGGACAGCTCATCGCTAAGCTGGCACCCATCGTCGGCGGCCGCGGCGGCGGCCGGCCGGAGCTGGCACAGGCCGGCGGCAAGGATCCGTCGAAGATTGCGGACGCGCTGCAAGCGGCGCGCGAGCTGTTCGAAAGGGAGTGACCACCGCGTTGCAGGCCGCGCCGACTCCCACCCTCGAGCTGCAGTTCACCGACGATCGGCTCATCCATGCCCTGTTCGGCAACAACGACGAGCACCTCAAAGCCATCGAGCAGGCGCTCGGCGTGCGCATCGGTAGCGAAGGCCATGCGCTGATCATCAGTGGCGACGACGTCGAGCGCGAGCTGGCGGGCCGCGTCCTGACGCAGCTCTACACCCTGCTCGAAAACGGCTACCCGGTGTACCCAAGTGACGTCGACTATGCCATCCGTATCCTCAGCCGCGACCGCGCCGCCAACCTGCGCGAGATCTTTCTCGACACGATCTACATCTCGTCTCACAAACGCGTCATCACGCCGAAGAGCATCGCGCAGAAGGCGTACATCGAAGCCATCAGGAACTACGACATCGTCTTCGGCATCGGGCCGGCGGGTACCGGCAAAACGTATCTGGCGATGGCGATGGCGGTTGCCGAGCTGATGAAGAATAACTTTGCGCGGATGATCCTGACGCGGCCGGCTGTTGAAGCCGGCGAGAAGCTCGGCTTCCTGCCCGGCGATCTCGCCGAAAAGGTCAACCCCTATCTGCGGCCGCTCTACGACGCGCTGCACGACATGGTCGACTACGATCGCGCGCAGAAGATGCTGGAGCGCGGGATTATCGAGGTCGCGCCGCTCGCCTTCATGCGCGGTCGGACGCTGAACGACTCGTTCGTCATTCTCGACGAGGCGCAGAATACGACCGGCGAGCAGATGAAAATGTTCCTCACTCGCCTGGGTTACGGCTCAAAGGCGGTGATCACCGGTGACGTCACCCAAATCGACCTGCCCGCTGGCCGCGCGTCCGGATTGAAGGAGGCGCAAATCATCCTGGCGGGCATCGAGGGGATCCGCTTCTGCTCCTTTACGGAGCGCGACGTGGTTCGACACCGCTTGGTGCAAGACATCATCTCCGCCTACGACCGCTTCGAGACCCGGCGCGACGCGACCACCACACCGCATGCCCGTTAGCGTCCTCTGCCGCTGCGCGGCACCAGGTATCGGCGCCACGCAAGTCCGCGCCGACGCCCGGTGCCTGCTGGCGGCGCTGGGTGAGACGGACGCGGAGCTCACCATCAGCCTCATCACCGATGTGGAGATGCACGCGCTCAATCGCGCCTACCGCGGCACGGACCGGCCCACGGACGTGTTGGCCTTCGCCATGCGCGAAGGGGCCCGCGTGCGCGGTGATGACGCCGTGCTCGGCGATGTGATCATCTCGCTGGAGACCGCCGCCCGCCAAGCGCGTGAGCGCGGCGTGCCGACGGCCCAGGAGGTGCGCACGCTGCTGATTCACGGCGTACTGCATCTGCTCGGCTACGATCACGAACGGTCCGTGGAGGCGCGGCGGATGCAGGCTATGGAACGGCGCTTGTTGGGCTCGCTGTCCCTCGGCGACAAGGGCAGGGGGATGCACGACGCGCCGGTGGGTGCTAAGAAACGCTCACCCCGACCCTCTCCACGAGGGAGAGGGAGACGAGTCAGCGCGAGGGGATGAGCGATGGACGATCTATCCTTGAAGGACCGCATAGCGAAGGTGGAAGAACGCCTCAACACGTTCGGGAGGCATCTTTGACGTCGCCACGCGCGAGGAACGCATCGCCGCGCTCAATGCCCAAGCGACCGCGCCCGATTTCTGGAACAACAGCGACCAAGCGCAGAAGGTCTTGAAGGAGCGCGCCGAGCTGGCAGACCCGCTGGCCGCGTGGCGCAAGCAGTTGCAGGAGCTCGAGGACACCAAGGTCTTTGCGGAGTTGGCGGCGGAAGGAACCGATGAGGCGGAGGCCGAAGCCGACGCCAAGCTGAAGGAGCTCGAAGCAACGCTGGAGCGCATGGAGCTACAGCGCACGCTCGGCGGTGAGCACGACGCAGGGAACGCCATCGTCACGCTGCACCCCGGTGCCGGTGGGACGGAGGCGCAGGACTGGGCGGAGATCCTGCTGCGCATGTACCTGCGCTGGGTGGAGCGCCACGGGTTCAAGGCGCAGTTGGTCGACACGCAGCCGGGTGAGGGCGCAGGCATCAAGAACGCCACCATCACCGTCGAAGGGCCGTATGCCTTCGGCTACTTGAAGGCCGAAGCCGGCATCCACCGGCTGGTGCGCATCTCGCCATTCGACTCGAACGCGCGGCGCCACACCTCATTCGCATCGGTTTTTGTCTATCCCGAAGTCGACGATGAAGTAGAGATCGACATCAACGAGGCCGACCTGCGCATCGACACCTATCGTTCCAGCGGCGCCGGCGGCCAGCACGTCAACAAGACGGATTCCGCGGTGCGCCTGACGCATCTGCCCACCGGCATCGTCGTCGCCTGCCAGAACGAGCGCTCGCAGCACAAGAACAAGTCGATGGCCATGAAGATCCTGCGCGCCCGCCTGTACGAGCTGGAGAAGCAAAAGCAGCGCGAGAAGGTGGCGGAGATGGACAAGGCGAAGAAGGACATCGCCTGGGGCAGCCAGATCCGTTCGTACGTCTTGCATCCGTACCGGCTGGTGAAGGACCACCGCACCGGCATCGAGGTCGGCAACGCCGACGCGGTGCTCGACGGCGACCTCGACCAGTTCATCGAAGCGTATCTGCAGGCGCAAGCAGCGTAGCCCGTTTTCGCCGTTTGCTCGCGTTTCGCCGCCGGCTGCGGTACACCTCACGGCGTGCGCGAAAAGCTCTACGCCTACCTGCTGGAGCGGCCGAGCGGGGCGACCGCACGGGAGCTGCTCGACCTCGTCTTCACGCAACCGGGCAGCGATCCGGAGTTCGGCCCGCGCTTTCTGCGCGGGCTGCTGGCGCCTGATGCACGCTTCGTCTGCCGCGAGGCGGAGGGCACCTGGCGCGTGCGCGTGCACGACGCACTCGCGCAGCCGCTGCGCGAGACGACCTTCGTCGTCTGCGATCTGGAGACCACCGGGATGGCTGCCAGCGCGGCGGGCATCATCGAGATCGGCGCAGCCCGCGTGCGCGGCGGGCGCGTGGTAGACGAGTTTCAGCAGCTCATCAACCCGGGCACCTGGCTCCCGCCGTTCATCACGCGACTTACGGGCATCGATGAGTCGATGCTCGCCACGCAACCTTCAATTGCGCAAGCGTGGCCGCGATTCGTAGACTTCTTGGGAACCGACGTGCTGGTAGCGCATAACGCGCGCTTCGATCTGGCCTTCCTCAATGCCGCCGCCGTTGCGTATCGCGGCACGGCACTCGGCAATCCGGTGCTGTGCACGCTCAAGCTGGCGCGCCGCCTCCTCCCCACTGTGAAGCGGCGCGGCCTCGATGCGCTCGCCAGTCACTTTGCCCTACCACTCACCGACCGGCATCGTGCCTTGGGTGACGTGCGCCTTACGGTCGAGGTCCTGTTTCATCTGCTGGAATCACTGGTGGCACGCGGCGTGACGCGCCTCGATCAGGTTCTCGATCTGCAGCATCACGCGCGCGACGGTCGCCGCTTCGAGTGCCCGTTGCCGCGCCACGCCGTGGCCGCACTTCCCGCCGCACCCGGCATCTACCATTTCCACGGCGCCGATGGGCGGCTCCTCTACATCGGCAAGGCGAAGAACCTGCGAGAGCGTGTCAGCAGCTATCTGAGCAACGCGGCGCACCACTCGAACAAGACCCTCGACCTGATCCGCCACAGCCACAATGTGCGGGTGCAGATGGCGGGGTCCGAGCTCGAAGCTGCATTGGAGGAGGCGGAGGCAATCCGCCGTCATCAGCCACCGTACAACAAGCTGGGTAAGCACCTGCCGCGGATCGCCTTCCTCAAGCTCAGCGTGAGCGACACCTATCCGCGACTGTCGATTGCGCGCAAGCTCGGTCCGGGCAAGGCACGCTACGTCGGACCGTTCCGTGGCCGGGAGGAAGCAGAGCGGGTTCTCGGCCTGCTGACGCGCTTGTTCCGTCTACGCACGTGCACCGGTCGCTTGCGGCCCGAGCCAACTGTGGCGCCATGCTTCCAAGGACAGGTCGGCGCATGCTCGGCACCGTGTGCAGCGCGGGTGTCCACGCTGCTGTATCAGCAGCAGGTGAATGACTGTCTGGCTTTGTTGGCAGGTGATGGCGCTGCTGCCGAGGCCGAGCTGATCCGCCGCCGTGAGGAGCACACCGAGGCGCTACGATTCGAAGCCGCCGCCAAGACGCATCACGATCTGCGGCTCCTGCACATGTTGCAGCGGCGGCAACGCATCCTCGGCTGGATGACCGCGGAGCAGCGCTTCCTCGTGCTGCAGCCGGCGGCGGACCACCACCTCATCTTGGCGTACGTGGTCATCAGTGGGCGCCTCGCATTACGCGAGCGGCTCAGCGACGAGGCGCAGGTGGATGCGCTCGCGGCGCACCTTCGTGAATACTTGTCGCGGCCGGCGCGCACGACGGCCGACCCTGACGACGTGGACGGCACGACGATCGTGGCCGCGTGGCTCCGCGACCGTGGAGAGACGGACGGGTGTGTCTTTCAGTTGAACGATGACAGCGTGCCCGCCACTCAGGTCGCTGAGTGGCGGGCCGCTTGCGCGTCGTTACTCGTGCCGGCGGCGCTCGTTGCGCCCGACGTGAACCTGCTGCAACCGGTTGCGACGTAGCCACAAGGCCAGGGGCAGCAGCCAGAACAGCAGGACCTGAAAAGCGTCGGACCCCGGATCAACTGAACAGCCACCGCCACGGCTCAGGATGATCGTCGGTCCAAGAGGTGGTGTACTGGGCGTGAACGGAAAAAACGTCGGCGTCGGGTCGGGCGGCGCCGTGCACTCGAAGCGGTTGTTGATCGCGTCGAAGGCGCAGATCAGTGGGTCTTCGCAGTCTGTGTTAAACAAGCACGCCTCACCCTCGGGCAGAGGCGGCACACACGAGCCGGCAAAACCGTAGATGTCGCAGCGGTCCGGAGCCAGACAATCGGGCGTGTCGCAGCAGACGCCGGTGACCGGGTCGCAGGATGACCCATCAGGGCAATCCGGGTTGCTCGGATTGCACGCTATACCACCTCCAATTCTCATTGTCGGCGTACGCGTCGGCGTCGGGATGTTCGTACAGTCGCCGAGCGAACCGGAGACTGTGCACGACTGGCCCGACGGACATGAGTCCGACGTACAGCACACGCGTTGGTCAGTGCTGCAGACGTAGCCGTCTGGGCACTGGTTCGAATTGCCGCACGGGGCTCCAGGGTTCCTCGGCGTCTGCGTCGGTGTCGGCGTTGCGGTCTTGACCGCTGCACACTTGCCCTGGTTCGGGTCACAGTTGTCCGTGACGCAGTCGGTATCCTTGCCGCACTGATCGCCTATCCCTTTGCGAGTCGTGCACGTGCCGGTTGACCCGGTGATGTCGCAGCGTTGACCGGTCGGACACGACGCGGTTGCGCAGCAAATGCCGTCCACGCAGTTGGTTGACTGACATTGCGGCCCGCTCCCGCACGACGCGCCGGTCGGCTGGGGCGTGGGTGTTGCCGTTGGTGTCGGAGTCCGCGTCGGTGCGAGATTGCAGGTTCCGGCATGCCCCTGAGCGTTGCAGATCTGGCCGGTGGGACAGGTCTGCGAGAAGCAACAGACGAAATCGGTGCAGAAGCCTGACGTACACTGAGCGTCATCAGTGCAAGGCGTCCCTGGATCCGACCTCCCCGTACAATTGCCCGCGGACCCGGGGATGTCACAACGCTCCCCGCCGGGGCAGGTGATGGTCGTACAACATGTCCTGTCGACGCAGAAACCCGTGGTACATTGTGGTCCGTCGGTGCAGGGTGTGCCGGGGGTGCTCGGAGGCCCGCAATTGCCGGTGTTGCAGAACTCACCGTCCGGGCAGCTCGAGGTGCTGCAGCAAGCGCCATCCACGCAGAATTGCGATTCGCACTGTGACGGGTCTGTGCACGGATCGCCCATCGGATTTTTTGGATGGCACTGGCCCTCGAATCCGATGACGCTACAGAGCTCACCGGCGGGACACGACGGCGTTCCGCAGCAAGTGCGGTCGACGCAATTGCCTGACTGACATTGGCTCCCCAGCCGGCAGGTCTTGCCATTCGTTTTCGGGGGCGGGGCAACGCTGCGCAAAATCCGACTGGTTGCACCGGTGAACTCCGTCGTGGCGACGTCTGGACTGCCGTTGCCGTCGAAATCGCCGATGGCCATCTCGCGCGGCCCGAGGCCGATGAGCACTTGCGTACCGAAATCAAAGGTGCCGTCGCCGCGTCCGGCGAACGCGCTGATGAAGCCGGCAATGGTTTGATTGGTGCCGGTCGCTGCCGTACCGACAGAGACCACCAGATCGTTGAAGCCGTCGCCATCGAAGTCGGCGCTCTTGATATCGCGCGGCGTGCAGATGACCGGGATGAGTTGGATGTTTGGCGGACACGTCAGCTGGGCGCCCTGCTGGACCGTGAAGAACCCGGTTCCGATGGGCTTGTTGTCGGGGCCTGGTACCGTGTTGTTGATCAGGACAGAGATAGAGAACGCGGCGGCCGCGATGGGCGTGCTGTTGAGCACGGCGATATCGGGGACGCCGTCATCGTTGAAGTCGGCGACGGTCAGTGAGTTCGCGCCTTTGCCGACGAGAAAATTCGTGGGGACGGACGATTGGAACGAGCCGAGGCCGTTGTTGAGCAGGATCGCTACATCGTCGACGCCGGAGGAGCCGGTTCGCACTACGGCGATGTCATCGAGGCCATCGCTGTTGAAATCAGCCGTGGCCACTGCCTTCGGGACCTTACCGACGTTAATGTTGGGCTGCGCGGCGAAGCCGCTGTTGCGACCGAGGTTGTAGAGGGTGGTGAGGGTGTTGGCGGTTCCGTTGGCGGTGACCAGGTCTGGGCCGTTCTTGTTGTCGAAGTTACCGACCGCTATGCGGACCGGGCCCTTGTTGTCGACCTTGAAGTTACCGGTCGGGTTGAACGTGCCATCACCGTTGCCGGCGAGGATGAACACGCGGCTGAGAGTGACGTCGACTACCGCAATGTCCTGGTTGCGATCTCCATTGAAGTCGCCCGTGGCGATACCGCGCAGCGAGGCACCGACCTGACGCTCAATTGCCGACTGAAAGCTGCCGTCGGTCGATCCCAAGAGTACGCTGATCTTGTCAGCGATGGTGTTACTGATGGCCACATCGGAAATGCCGTCATTGTTGAAATCCGCGGCGCTCGCGAACTGCGGACCCCGCGGTACGGAGAGCGGCGGTCCACCAATGAATACAATCTGCGCCAGACAGACGCTACGCAGTGGCAGAATCGCGCAGCCCACTACCAACAGCGTCGCACAGAACCCTCGTCTCATGTAGAACTCCCTTACGGTGGTCGGCGCCAGGACCTAAGCCTTTTGATCGTCCCCGTGTGCCTTTTGATTCAACGATGCCAGGGTCTTAATCTCTAACGGACACCAACTGTTTGTCAAACGAAAATGCTGTGATGCAAAACGAATCGCGCGCAGGCAAGGGCGCATGCCGCTACGCAGGAAGTACTACGTTCGGTGCAGCCGAGAGCGGTGGGCTAGAGTAGTAGGAGCGGGATGAGAATGAGGCCGAGGGTGATCCCAACGACAAGTATGACGACCCCAACTTCCCCGATGCGGTCGGTCAGACTGGTCTCTTCACTCAACGGCACGGCGGGCCGCTCGATGCTCGTATCGTCATCGATCTGCGCCGGTTCGCGCTGCCGTGAGGCGCAGCCGCCACCGAGGAAGAGGACGCCAGCGAGCGCCAGCAATAGGACCGTGAGACGCGCAGACGCGTCAGGCGTTGCCCATCTCGTCCGCCACACTCCGGCTGCTAGTGTCATCGTACTCCTTCCACCGCGCGCCGTGAGGATAGAAGGAAGGTGGAGCTGAACGGAGTCGAACCGTCGACCTCCTGAATGCCATTCAGGCGCTCTCCCAACTGAGCTACAGCCCCACAGCGGCAAGCGGATGCATCCTCTACCCGAAATGGACCATGCCGGCAACACCCGACCACGGTCGGCGGCTTCCCCTATCGCGGCAGTGCGGCGCCGTTCGCCGCGGCTGGCCGGATGAGGCGCCACACCGGCGCACCGAGGCAGTCGAACGTTCCCGCGTCCTCGAAGCCATGGCGCGCATAGAACGACAGGTTCTGCTCCTTTGCGGTCTCCAGATAGATCGGCAGCGTCGGCGGCGACGCGCGGATCACCTGCTCCACCAACTGCGACCCCACGCCCTGGCTCTGATGGTCGGGATCGACCCCCAGCGTACGCAGGTAGGTGAACGGCTCCGGTGGTGCATGCGATGCGATGACTTGCGCGGCTTGGAAGCCGCGCACTGCAGTGCGCGCGCCGACGTGACACAGGCCACGCAGGGTGAACAGCGCATCGGAATGCTGTGCCAAGGGGAGCCGGGCGCGGGTCACCAAGACCACGCCCAGCGGCGCGCCAGCGGCGGCGACGATCCACGCGGGCTGGCGTCCGAGCGAATGGCCACGCACCGCGATGCGGAAGCTCCAGCGCATGCGCTCCTGCCGTTCGGGTGCGGGGCCGTCGCAGATCGCAATGACCAGCGGATCGTCGACGAAGGCCCGGGCCAGCAATGCGGCCACTTGGCGCTCGTCCTCCCACCGCAGCACCGCAATGGCAGGCGCACCCGGGCTCGACGGAGAGCCGGGGTGACCGGAGGCTGTCACCGGCCGCATCGCACGCCTCACAGGCTATCTTCGTAGCGGTTGGCCACGAACAGTCCGGCCAGCAGCAGTGCCCCAACACCGACGACGCCGAGAGCAGTAGAGACAAAGTAGGGATAGACCATCAGCGCTACACCCACGATGGTCGGCGCTCCCCGTCGCTGACGCCGGCCGTAGAGGAAGACGGCACTGCCGATCAGGCTGAAGAGCCCTGACCACATGAGTAAGGTAGTATCCATCAGGCACGCATACCGCGCCCGCTCCTTCTAGCTCCTCATTCGTCACACTTCAAAAGCACGACGCGCGCAGGGCGGCACGTCTCGTCGGTCAGGCGGGGATCGTCGCGTCGCCTGCGGTGCCGCCGGACTCAGCGCGCGTGCAGGCGAGGCCGCCGTGCTGCGGGCGTTGCGGCCGGCCGAGGTGGTTTCCCTGCTGGTAGCCGGAGCGGCACACACTCGAGAATCTCCAAGCCGTACCCCGGCAGGCTGACGAGGTTGCGCGGGAAGTTGCTGAGTAAGCGAATCTTGCGCACACCGACATCGCGCAAGATCTGTGCACCGATGCCGTACTCGCGGAAGTCGCGTTCTTGCGTCGTTGGGTCGGTGCTAGGCGTGCGGGCGCGGCGAGCTCCGGGCCGCCGTTTGCCGCTGGGCTGGACGATCTCCGCACCGCGCCCTTCCCGCCTGAGGTAGAGGATGACGCCTTTGCCTTCCTTGGCGATCGCCTTCATCGCTTCGTGCAGCAGCGCGGCCGTGTCGCGCTCCGCCATACGGAACACATCGCCCGGCAGGAACTCCGCGTGGGCGCGAACGAGCACCGGCTCGTCTGCGCTGACATCACCCTTCACCAGCACCACGTGCTCTCCCTCGTCGACGTCGGTGTGATACACGAAGATCCGAAAGTCACCGCCGTAGCGGCTGCTGATCTTGGCTTCGGCCACCCGATGGACCAGCGAGTCGCAGCGCAAGCGGTATTGGATGAGATCGGCGACGGTGCAGATCTTGAGCCCGTGCGTCGCGGCGAAGCGTTCGAGATCCCGGAGCCGGGCCATGCTGCCGTCGTCCTTCATGATCTCGCAGATCACCCCCGCCGGTTTAAGGTCCGCGAGGCGGGCCAGGTCGACGGAACCCTCCGTCTGCCCGGTGCGCACCAGCACACCGCCACGGCGCGCACGCAGCGGGAAGATGTGGCCTGGCACGATCAGATCGTCGGGCCGGGCGTTCTCTCGAATCGCGGCCTGAATCGTCACGGCGCGGTCGGCGGCGGAGATGCCGTTGGTGATGCCGCGGCACGCATCGATCGACACCGTAAACGCCGTGCCGAGCGGGGCGCGGTTTTCCGCTACCATCATGCCAAGCCCGAGCTCGCTGATCCGGTTTTCGGTGAGCGCCAAACAGATCAACCCGCGCCCGTACTTCGCCATGAAGTTGATGGCTTCGGGCGTGACCTTGTCCGCCGCCATGCAGAGGTCGCCCTCATTCTCGCGGTGCTCGTCGTCCATGAGGATCACCATCTTGCCGGCTCTAATGTCCGCGATGGCATCCTCGATCGGGCTGATCGGCCGCGGCCGCTTCTGCGGCTTGCGGAACGTGGTGAACATGCCGCCTCGATCTATAGCGTGGTGTCCCAGCTATGGCAAAGCACTCAGTTTGCGGCGGTACGGTGCGCCAACACTTGCGGCGCGAGACGAAACCAGGTGAATATACAATCGATGAATGTGGAAAACCCACTGCGCTTTTTCGAAGGACCGGCACACCCATGGTTTCGAAACGGGAGACAAGTTGATGCGCGTCAGTGACGCGCTGGCTAGCAATGCCATCATCGTCCAGCCCCCGTGGCAGACCTTCGACGACGCAGTTGGCGGACTCGTGGCCCAGTTGGTGGCGTCGGCCCGGTTGCCCCGCCGGCTGGCGCCGGATGCGGTGACGCGTATCCACGAGCGCGAGGCAATGGCCAGCACCGCGATGGTGGACATTGGGGTCAGCATCACACACGCCCGCCTGGACGGCGTTACTGGTGTCGTTGCAGCGATCGCGGTATCGCCGCAG
>JBGQHM010000062.1:0-23712 GCA_041497995.1 Binatia bacterium
CCAACGAGATGACGTGGATCTGGAACGGTGCACGCTCGCGCCCGTATTGCTTTCGCAGCTCGTTGAGGCGCGCGATCATCTGCGGTAGATCGTCGCTGCCGGCGTGCATCCAGCCGTCTGAGATGCGCGCGGCACGGCGCAGCGCCGGCTCGGAGTGGCCGCCGATAAGGATCGGGATGGGCTCGGTCGGCACCGGGCAGATCTTGATGCTGGGGATGTCGTAGTAGCGCCCGTGGTACTCGTAGAAGCCGCCTGCGGTGAGGCCGCGGATGATCTCGATCATCTCATCCATGCGCTTGCCGCGCGAATGCCAGTCCTGGCCACACACTTGGAAATCCTCGGGCCACGGGCTGAGGCCGACGCCGAAACCGAAACGGTTGCCGCTGAGCACGGCGATGGAGCTCACTGACTTGGCAACCAACACCGGGTGACGGATCGGCAGCTTCACGACGAATGTCGTGAAGCGCAAGCGCGTGGTGACGGCGGCGAGCGCGGGAATCAACGAGAACGGCTCGATGAACGGCTTGTCTTCCAAGAAGCGCCGGTCGCCGTCGGGCGTGTACGGATACTTGCTGTCCGACACTTCCGGATAGCAGATGCTGTCGGGGACGATGAACGACGTCCAGCCCGACTCTTCCGCCGCCTTGGCGAGTGGAATGTAGTGACTCGGATCGCACATCGATTCGGCATACGAGAAGCGCATCGCTCACTCCGTAGGTCGGACATCGAGCGCTCGCAGGATCACTCGATGGAAGCGCGTTGAGTATGTCGGCTCTTCGACGCGTTCGGCGATGCGCCAGCCATCCGGCGTGCGCACCAGCTTGTCGCGGTAGTAGCCGCCCTCGAGAAAGACCGCGAGCCCGTCGCCGTCCTTCACGCCCATGGGGTTGAACAAGGCGCAGCGGCTGGTCGCCGTGTCGCCAATGATCTGGACGGCGCGGTTCGTGACGAGATGCTGGGTCATCGGAAAGGTTGCCATGACTTGCGCAAGCCACGTGCGAATCTCGGGGAGATGCCCCTTGATGCCGCCGGCAGCGGTGTAGTCGATGAACGCGTCTGCGGTGAAGCAGGTGCTGAACAGCTCCCAGTCCTTTGCATCGAGCGCGCTGGCGTAGCGCGTGAGGAGATCGTCGATTTCGATGCGATCGGTAATCTGCTGCAGGGTCATGGCGGCCATGAAGAGTTCCTCCCGGAGACGGCGGAGACTATCGCGTGACGGCACGACCCGCAACGCGCTAGGACCTGCGGCCAGCGTCATTTCTATGGTCCGCTCCCCGATGGGTCGCTCCGGGCTGCCAAGTCCGACAGGCTGCTGATGTTGGCAACCGCCCGGCAGTGTGGCAATTCAGCGAGCGGAGGATCGCACGCATGGACGGTTGCCTGCGAGTGCTCACCCTGAACTGCTGGAATGTGTCCGAGCCCTATGCGGGGCGTATGGCATTGATCCGCGCCGGTATCACGGCGCTGCAGCCGGATCTCATCGGCTTGCAGGAGATCGTCGTGCGGCGCGACGGCTTTGATCAGGGTGCGCAGATTCTCGACGGGCTGGGCTACCACTGCGTGTACGGACCGGCGTTCCGTTGGGCCGATCACGGCGCAATCCTGCCGCACGATCTCGATGGTGACGCGTTCGGGAACCTGCTCGCGGCGCGCTGGCCGATCCGCCGCAGCGCCGTGCGTCCCCTGCCTGGAGCGGAGACCGGCGAGCGGCGCAGCGCCGTCGCGGCATGCGTCGAAGCCCCGTGTGGGACGATTCCGTTCATGACCACACACCTCAACTGGAAGTTCCACCACGGTGCGGTGCGCGAACGCCAAGCCGTGGTGGTCGCCGACTTCATGCACGAGTGGGCGCACGGGACGGACTTTCCACCCATTCTGGTCGGTGACTTGAACGCCGAGCCGGACTCGAGCGAAGTCCGCTTCTTGTGCGGCCGCACCTCCCTCGATGGACGCAGCACATACTTTCAGGATGCCTGGTGCGTGGCAGGTGACGGCGGCCGCGGCGTGACCTGGGACAACCGCAACCCGTTCGCGGCACTCGCGTACGAGCCCGATCGCCGCATCGACTACATCCTCGTTGGGTTGGCCGACTCGGTTCGCAACGGGCGCGGCTGGGTCGAGTCGGCGCGACTGGTTCTGCACGAACCGGCGGACGGGGTGTTCCCCAGCGACCACTTCGGGATCCTCGCAGAGATACGAGTGTGATGATTCGCGCGGCGGCGCCACGCAGGCACGCGCACACCATTGGCAAGTGCGGGTCACTGTGGCAGTTCATCGAGCGGAGGACCACACGATGGCCGACCTACAGGAGATCGAAGCGATCAAGCGGCTCAAGTACAGGTATCTCCGCTGCCTCGACCTGAAGCAGTGGGCGGAGATGGCCGAGTGTTTCACGGAAGACGCGACGGCGGCGTACGGTGACGGCAAGTACTCGTTCGCCGGACGCGACAAGATCATGCAGTTCCTGCGTGACGCGCTGGGGAGCCGGACCATCATTTCCAGCCATCGCGTGCAGCAACCGGAGATCGACCTCGTCAGCGCCACGGTGGCCTCAGGCGTGTGGGCACTCGACGACACGGTGATCGAGACACAGTCGAACAACGTCATCCGCGGTGCCGCTTTCTACCACGACGAGTACGTCAAGATCGGCGGAGAGTGGAAGATCAAATCGACCGGCTATCAGCGTCTCTTCGAGGAGCGCTTCTCACGGGCTGACACGCCGAGCTGGCGGCTCACCGCCAATCGGTGGGCGGCGCAGTGAGCGGCTGACGATGCGAGCGGAGCACGTCGCTGCGCGCAAACGGCGCGCTCTCGGTTGGCGGCGATGCGTGCGGGACCATCGAGCTGCTCCAAGGTCAGAGGCCGGAGAGCTCGAGCGTGAAGTAAATGGTCGCGCCGCGCTCGACCGCTGCCTCGGCCCACACTCGGCCGCCATGGCGGTGCACGATGCGTTGCACCGTCGCCAGGCCGATGCCGGTTCCTTCGAACTCCGATTCGCCATGCAGACGCTGGAAGGCCCCGAAGAGCTTGTCCGCGTATGCCATATCAAACCCGGCGCCGTCGTCGCGGACGTAGAAGATAGCAGGGGAGCTTGGGGGCGGAGGGGCAGGGGAGATCTCCGCCGCCCCTCCGCTCCCCTGCCCCCCTGCGATCACTCCAAATTCGATCCGTGCCGCCGGATGTTTGCTCGTGTACTTCCACGCATTGCGCAGGAGATTCTCCAGCGCGACGCGCAGCAAACGCGTGTCTCCCTTGGCGATGAGTCCCGGTGCGATGACGAACTCCACCGGCCGATGCGGCTGACTCTTCTGGAGATCGGCGGCAATGGCGTGTGCCAGGTCGCTGAGGTTCACCTCGTCTGACGCCATTTCTCCGAGGGTCACACGTGAGAGGCTGAGCAAGTCTTCAATGAGCTGCCCCATGCGGTGCGTCCCCGCATATATCCGGTCGAGGTAGTGCCGAGCGCGGCTGTCGAGATCCGCCGCATGCTCTTCCAGCAACAGGCGGCTGAACTCCGCGACATGGCGTAGCGGCGCGCGCAGGTCGTGCGACACTGAATGGCTGAACGCCCCCAGCTCTTTGTTGGCCGCTTCGAGCTGCGCGGTGCGCTCTCGGATGCGCGCCTCGAGGACTTCGTTGAGCGTGCGGATCTCTTCGTCCGCCCGTCGTCGCTCTGTCGTGTTCTGCGCAATCCCAACGATCCGTTGAACTCGTCCAGACGCGTCCTTCATCGGGAAAAGGGTGGTTTGGAACCAAGCGCGCCCCGGTGGCAGGTCCAGCACCTCCTCGTAGGTAACGGGGCTTCCCGAGTCGATGCAGCGGCGGTAGTTCGCTTGAACCGTGTGGACGACGTCTTTGGGTAGCACCTCTTCGAGGTATTTCCCGGTGACTTGCGCATCGGCGAGCCCCAGTATCCTTTCCTCTGCGGGGTTCAGTCCGGCGAACCGGAAACCACCGTCGACGGTGACGTCCAGAAGAAAGATGCAATCCGAGGTGTGCTCGAACACTTCACGGTAGCGCTGCTCGCTCTGGCGCAGGGCCTCTTCGATCTGTCTGCGTTCGGTGACGTCAACAACTATGCCGGCGATGCCGGCCAACTGGCCGTCCTCGTACAGAGGACGACTCGATGTCCGAACGCGACGAATCTGTCCCTGCCGGTCGAAGACGCGGAACTCGGTTGGTTCCAACTCGCCGCGCAGGGTCCGTTCAAAGCTCGCATGGAGATGCGGGAGGTCGTCGGGGTGAACGAATCGGGCGTACGATTGGCCGGTGAGTTCCTCCGCACTGTAACCCGACAAGAGCTCGACGGCAGGGCTGATGTACGTCACCGTTGCGTGGGTGTCGGTCACGAAGATCACGTCATTCAGGTTCTCAACCAACGAACGGTAGCGTTCCTCCGAACGGCGGAGCGCTTCTTCCATCCGCGTGCGGTCCGTGACGTCTCTGGAATTGACTACCGCGCGCCGCGCGCCGCTGGCCGTTTGAAACGCCTTTCCCGTTGCTTCGAAGTACCGCCACTCTTGGTTCTTATGTCGACAGCGAAATATCACACCCACCGCTGAGTGAGCCCGCGCGGTGCGCACGGCGTGGCGATCGTCCGGGTGGATGAGGTCAAGGCTATTCGTGCCCACGAGCTCACTCGGATCATAGCCCAACACGTCCTTGTGATTGGGGCTGACGTACAGGACCTGTCCGTGCTCGCCCAGCTCGGCTATCAGATCGTGGGCGTTCTCGGTCACGCGACGATAGCGGTCTTCACTTTCATGCAACGCGTCTTCAATGCGTTTGCGCTCTGTGATGTCGATCCCGACCCCGACGAGATATGCGACATCATCGATGTCCATGCGCTTTCCGCTGAGCATGAAATGTCGCGCCGCGCCGCCTGTCGCGGCCAACCGCGCCTCTACTGCCGCGAACCCTTGCTGAAACACTTGCTCGATCGTGCGCGCCACCAGCGGCCGGTCGTCCGCATGCACCGTGAGCAGCGCATCCATGTGCTGGAGCTGCGACGCACTGAGGCCGGTGAGCTCTTCCTGCGCCTTGTTCCAGCGGACGAAACGGCCTTGCCGGTCGAGGACGTAGAAGGTGCCGGAGACACTGGCGATGATCGCATCGCTAAAGACCTTCTCCGTGCGCAGCGCCTGCTCGGCTCGTCTGCGCTCGGTGATGTCGTGCGCTACGCCTCGAACGATCGGCGTGGCAACGCCCTCGGTACGCAGGGTATTGCGGTATTCCCAGATCCTCCTTTCACCGCTCCGCGTCTGCATCGTCATCAATCCCTCGGCGCGGCCGTCGCGCCGTATCGTCTCCAGATAGTCGCCGAACCGTTCACGGACCTCGGGTGCGAGAATGTCTCGAATATTCTTGTTGAGAAGGTCGGGTTGCTCGTACCCAAGGGTCCGCGCAGGGGCGGCATTCACAGACACGATGCGGCCTTCGAGGTCGTGCGTGCAGATGAGGTCTTCGCTGTGCTCTACCAAGTCGCGGTAGCGATCTTCACTCTCCCGCAATGCCTGGTCGGTGCGTGTGCGGGCCCGCCGCACTTCCACCTCTGCGAGCTCCCGCTCGACGGCAGGAACCAGCCGTGCCAACTTGTGCTTACTGACGTAGTCGTGGGCGCCGGCTCTCATAGTCGTGGCCGCCACCTCCTCGCCCACTTGGCCCGAGACAATGATGACGGGCAGGTCGCAACCGCGTTCCCGGAGCAGGGCAAGCGCCGCAGGCGCAGAGAACTGTGGCATGACATAGTCGCACAGGATCACATCCCAGCTGTGCCGCTCCAGGGCTTCCACCAAGGCAGGTGCCGTATCCACGCGCTCCCACTCGGGCTGGTACCCACCGCGCTGCAACTCAAGGCGCACCAGCTCGGCGTCCTCTGCGGAATCATCCACCTGGAGTACTCGCAGAGGAATTCGCTCGGACGCGGTGGTCGACGGCTCAGATCGGCGCATTGAACAGTGCCAAGTGCAAGAAGGACGCCGCCAGGTGTTCCTCCGACTCGCCCAAAGCACAACGGGACTGGCTCTCCGGCAGTCGCGACGCCCCTCGCGTTCGTGGGATAGGCTGCCCCACTATTGAGATGGATTGCAACAGGAGCACCCCGCTGCCGGCGACCTGCGCGCGCGGTACGTTGACCAGCATTGCCCGAGCCGGTAGCCCAGTGGCCCGGCCAGAGACCGTGAAGGGGATCGAGTATGCGGTCCTCGCTGCGAGCGATGGACGCTATCAGGCGAGCTACACCCCACCGCCGTAAGGACCCCCTGAGGGTTGTACCCGGGCTCTCGGTGCGGCGGTGGGGTTCTCACGATCGAGATTCCAGCGTATGGAGTTCTCCACGGACCAGATACCTGAAGACGAACAGCCTGGTGATACCGAGGTGTTCCCAGAGCCCGTAGAAGAGCAGTTCGCTGGCCCAGGCAGGAGCGCGTGCAGGCGCGACCGTAGCGGAGTCACACCGGACGTCATGTCATTGCTCAATCTGCGGAAGGGCCATCTCCTTATCGCCGCGCACGGCGGCGTGACGGCGCAGGATGCCCCCCGAGCAGCAGCATCGCTGCCTACTTCAACTCGATCAGGATCTCGCGATAGCGCCGAGTGCCGACGTTGACTGCGGTCTCGATCCCGCCGCGTGTGATGTAGCTGACCTTGCCCGGCTGCGCTGCGGCTTCGATGTACTGCGTGTATTTGCCGCCCGAGTCAGGTTCCGGGAGCGCGGCGATGCGCTCACCCTCGATTTGCACAATCAGGTAGTCCAACTCGTGCCGGTGGACGTCGGACTTCGCTCCCGGTTCCAAGTCGAGCTCCCACACCCTGACTCGCTCGTTCTCGAGCACGAGCTTCGTACCGATATCGCCGAGGATGCGCGTGCGTTCGCTCATGATGGTCCCCCTCCGTGAGGAGCGTTCAGTAGCCGGCCGCGACATCGACGAGGCCGGTGAGCGGCTCGCCGGCTTGGTAGCGGCGCAGGTTGTCGATGAACGCCTGGACCAGCAGCTCCACTGCGCCGGGCATGCTCCACGAGATGTGCGGGCTCAGGCGGACGCGCGGGTGCGTGTACATCCAGTGTCCCTCGGGAAGCGGTTCCGGCTCGACCGCGTCGAGCGACGCCATCGCGACGCGGCCGTCGTCCAGCGCGGCGCGCAGCGCTTCTTGATCGACGAGCGCGCCGCGCGCGATGTTGACGAGATGCGCGCCCGGTTTGATGACGGCGAAGAGGTCGCGGCTGAACAGGTGATGCGTGGCTGGCGTTGCGGGCGCTGCGATCACCACGTGATCCGCTAAGGCTGCGAGCTCCGACACCGAACCCAGCACTTCCACACCTGCGATCTCGGACACCGCTCCCGAGTGGCGATAGGCCCGTACGCGCATGCCGAACGGCAACGCGCGTTGTGCCACGGCGGAGCCGATGCCACCGAGCCCAACCAGGCCCAACGTCTTGCCGCTGAGCGTGCCGAGGGCAGCGCGGCTCCACCCGTCGGGAGGCACGCTGTGAATCCACGATTCCGGCAGGCGCTTCTCGAAGGCCAGCATGGTTGCAAGCACCCACTCCGCAATCGGGACGGCGCTGCCGCCGCGCGAGCAGGTCAACGTCTGACCAGTGAGCAGATGAAATGGAAACGCGTCGACGCCGGTGCCGAGCGCGTGAATCCAGCGCACGCCGCTGGCAAGAATCTTGTCCAGATTCGGCGAGGCCCACGGGTATGTCAGGAGGACTTCGCCGCTGACGCCGGACGGCAACGGTCCCTCGTGTGGAATTGCGATGAGCTCCACTTGCGGCGCCGCCGCCCTGACCTTCGCGGCTACCGCTTCGCGAATTTGATAGAGGACTTTC
The DNA here is from genome assembly GCA_041497995.1 of Binatia bacterium. Taxonomy (GTDB): domain Bacteria; phylum Desulfobacterota; class Binatia; order HRBIN30; family HRBIN30; genus DATKMS01. The sequence continues at coordinate 7,832 of JBGQHM010000062.1, forward strand.
ATTCGGCCACGTACGCGCTCAGGTTGCGCATCGCCCGACCGAACAAACGGCTGACGACGCGCGGCGCGAACGGCGCGCCCAGGCGCGCGAGCAGGCGCGGCTCGAGCGCCAGCGTCCAGCGCACACGCGTGGCGCCTTCGGCGTCGGTGAATTCAAACGATTCGACTTGCGCATGGGCGAAGGGTACCGAGGCGCGCGTCACTGTCCAAGCCCAGCGCGTGCCCTCGTCCCACGCGATCATCTCCTCCACCCAGTAGGTGTTGCCCACGTGAGACTCGCGAATGGTCCCAACGCCATAGGGTGGCGGGCTGGTGTACGAGGCGTCACGAACGTTGGGGAACCAATGCTTCCAACACGCGGGCTCCGCGAAGCTCGCGAACACCTGCGCGCGCGGCTCTGCCACCTGCGCCTCGGACACGTGCACGACCGGGGCCTGCCGCGCAAACGCGAGAGTCTCCCGCCGCATGTCGAACCACATCGTCCACTTATCCTCTTGCCACTGCGTACGGTGTACGCTACTCAGGACGCGATGGCTGGTCAAGCGAGTGCAGTTCAGCGCCGCACGACGCGCGCGCGCCGTCGTGTCGAAAAGCCGGCGGCCGATGCCCGCCTGACACATGACCGCATCCTCACGGCGGGGCTCCAGTTGCTCGCGCGGGACGGCGTCGCGGGCTTGAGCATGCGCGCGCTCGCGGACGCGCTGGGAACGGCGCCGATGTCGCTGTATCGGCACGTGCGCAGCAAGGACGAGCTGCTCAGCGCGGTCGTCGCCAGAGTGCTCGAACGTTTGGACTTCGAGCTGCCGAAGCGTGGCCCGTGGACGGAACAGGCGGCGGCATGGATGCACTCGCTCCGCGATCAGCTGCGCCAGTCACCTGCCGTTGTGTCGATCTTGATGCAGCACGGCCACTACACCCCAGCGCTCATGCGTGCGACCAACACGCTGCTGCGCATCCTGCGTGAGGCCGGGTTTGACCGCCGCGCGGCGGTGCGCGCCTGGCGCGAGATCATGTGGAGCACGCTCGGCTTCGTCGCGGCCGAGATCCGCGGGCCAGCCTTTTCGCCGTCGTTCTACATGCAGACAATCGGCGAGGCGCAACGGACGGCGGCTGCCGCGCTACGGCCGGAGGATTTCGCCGAAGTCGCCGCGCACATGCCCCACCTGCTGACCCGCGACCTCGACGACGTGTTTGCGAACATCGTGAAGCACCTGCTGGCGGGCCTCGCGGCGGATCTTTCGGACGCAGCAGCGCAGCGCGGTCGCCTGCCCGTCAAGCACGTTGCCAGCGGAGGGCGGAAATGACGACTCAGTTTTCCGACCTCAACATGGGACTGAGGGATGCGATGATGACGCAACGTGCCGTGCGTCGGGTCAAGCCCGATCCGGTGGACGACGCGCTGGTCCTGCAACTGATCGAGCTGGCGCTCAAAGCGCCGACGCAGCAGAACTCGCAGGGTTGGGAGTTCCTCGTGGTGAAGGACCCGGTGGTGAAAGCCAAGCTCGCCCGACAAAACCGCCGCATGTGGAAGCTGTACCGGCGCGTCGCCGCATGGAAGGCGCGCCACGATCCGAAGGAGCAGCGTACCAACAGAGCGGTCGAATGGGGCGTCGACCACTTCGAGGACATTCCCGTCTTCGTCGTCGCGTGCATGCGCGGACCGCGCCTGGCGTTTCCACCGATCCTGGCGGCGAGTACGTACGGCTCGATCTTCCCCTCCATCCAGAACCTGCTCCTGGCGGCGCGCGCCGCGGGGCTCGGCGCCAACTTGATCACCATGCCGTTATGGAACAACTTCGTCGCGCGCCGCATTCTCGGCTTGCCCTGGAACGTCACGCCGGTGGCGATGGTGCCGCTGGGCTGGCCCATCGGGCGCTACGGGCCGACGACGCGGCGCCCGGTTGGTGACGTCGTGTCGCTCGATCGCTTCGGCAATCGACCGTGGAAGAGTGAGGCGGCGCGCGTCACGCAGCTCGACGTGCAAATGAAATGAACGCCACCGTGACCATCGATCAGGAAACGTGCAAGGGCTGTGAGCTCTGTCTCCCCGTGTGTCCGCCAAAGGTGTTGGTCATGTCCCAGGCGGTGAACGGCAAGGGTTACCGGTATCCGCTTTTGCTGGACGGGTGCACGGGTTGCGAGCTATGCGCGAAGGTGTGCCCTGACTTCTGTTTCGAAGTGTACCGGCGCCCGCAAGGCGCAATGGTGAATGCTGAATGATGAATGGTGAATTTACAGCGACACCGCTGCCCCGCCTGCTCATGGAGGGCTCTGCGGCAATGGCGGAGGCTGCCATCCAAGCCGGCTGCCGCTTCTACGCGGGCTATCCCATCACGCCGTCGACGGAGATCTTGGAGTACATGTCGGTGCGTCTTCCGGAAGTGGGCGGCAGCTGCATGAACGCCGAGAGTGAGATCGAAGCCATTGGGATGGTGTGGGGCGCCGCGGGGTGCGGCGTGCGCGCGATGACCGCGTCGACGGGCCAGGGCATCAGCCTCATGCAGGAGAGCTTCGCCGAGCTCGCAAATGCCCAGATCCCCGTCGTCGTGGTCAACATGTGCCGCGGCCAGGGCGACTACTTCCAGTCGACACGCGGTGGTGGCCACGGTGACTACCGCTTCATTGTCCTCGCGCCGGCATCTGCGCAGGAGGCCGCCGACCTGACGATGCAGGCTTTCTACATTTCGGAGAAGTGGCGCAACCCAGTGATGATCATGGGCGACTTCCTCTTGTCGCACACATCGGAGATCGTCGAGTTTCGTTCACCTGAGTATCCGGACCTCCCGCCGAAGGATTGGGCCATCACCGGCGCCAAAGGACGGCGCGGCATCACACTCTCACCGCTGGGTCCGTCGGAGAAGCTGTCGACCAACATCGCGGCGACGTTGGCCCAGGCCATCAACAAGCACCCGGCGATCAAAGCCGAAGAGGTGCGCGTCGATACGGGGTCCCTCGACGACGCAGAGCTCGTCGTGGTGGCATTCGGATTTCCCGGACGCTTCGTGAAGTATGCGGTACGGCTGGCACGCGAGCGTGGCCTGCGGGTCGGATACGTGCGGCCGATCAGCTTGTGGCCCTTCCCGACGCAGGTGCTCGCCGACGTCGCGAACACGGCGCAAGCGATCGCCGTGTTCGAACTGAACGCCGGCCAGATGATCGAAGATGTCCAGCTGGCTGTCCTCGGCCGTGCGCCGGTGCATTCCATCGGCGGCATCAGCCACGACCATTCCGGCTTTGGCGTCGGCCCGCTGTTGAACGTCGAGCACATCCTCAAACGCATCGAGGATGTGTATCCGAGAAAGGGACTGGCATGACCAAGCGAGTGACAAGTGACGAGTGGCCAGTGGCGAGTGCAGAGGAACAGCCGGCGGCTCACGGCGAGACGACTCTTGCTCGTCACTCGTCACTGGGCACTGATCACTCTCTGAAAAAGGTCTTCGACAAGCCCGACTTGCTGCTCAAGACCGAGCACTCGCTCTGTCCCGGCTGCGGTGAGCCGGTGGCCTTGCGCATCATCTTAGAGGTGCTCCAGGAGCTCGAGCTGCGCGACCGCACCATCTGCGTCGCGGGGATCGGTTGCTACACGGCCTTTCCGATGATCATGGACATCGACGTCATGCAGGCGTTGCACGGCCGCGCGCCGTCGGTGGCTACCGGCGTCAAGCGGGTCCGGCCCGACGCGGTCGTCTTCACGATGCAAGGCGATGGCGACATGATCTCCGAAGGGTTGCAGGAAGTCATTCACAGCGCCGCGCGCGGCGAGCAGTTTACGGCTGTGGTCTTCAACAACGCCGTCTTCGGCGAAACCGGCGGGCACATGACCGCAGCCACCGTACTTGGGCAGCACACGAAGACGACGGTAGGTGGCCGCACGCGCGAACGCCACGGCAACCCGATCAAGATCAGTGAGCTGCTCGCACAGCTCGACGGCACCGCCTACGTCGCGCGCGCCGCGGTGCATACGCCGTCGGCGATCAAGCTCACCAAGCAGTATCTGCACGACGCCTTCCGCGCCCAACTCGATGGCAAGGGCTTTTCCTTCGTCGAGATCCTCACCATGTGTCCGACCGACTGGTTCGTCGCGCCGGATCAGGGACCAGCATTTCTCGACAAACATCTGAAACCGATCTACCCACTCGGCGTCATCAAAGGTTGCTGACGCCCGCGCCGCGTTGCGCGGCAGGAGCCGCTATGGAAACCACAGCCACCGATCCCGCCAAGGATGCTCACCCCCCGCGCCTCGCGTTCGTTCACCTCGACGATGTTCCCTGGAACGAAGTCATCGCCCAGATGCACGGCGAGCGCCGCGTATCGGTTCACGAGAAATTTCTGGAGTGGACCCCGCAACGCATGGTCGTGCTCGGCCGCTACGACCCGAACGTTGTCATCGAGCGCCACGGCCACGCCAGCGACCACCTCGTCTACGTGCTCGAAGGTCACCTCATGGTAGGCGATCGTCAGTGTCCACCGGGGACACTGATTGTTCTCGAGGTCGGCGCCAAGTTCGGTCCGTTGATCGCAGGCGAGCGGGGCGCGCTGCTGTTCGAAGTGTGGATGGGTGACCCGCGCCCCGTGCCGGACGACAAGGAGAAATACTACGCGTTGCTCAAGGAGAAGGGTATCGTTCGCCTGCCCAATCCGCCCATCAAGAAGCCGGCGACCGCACCGAAGCAGGCCGACGACGGCAAAGACCTTTACTCCTGAGCATGCTGGTCGATGCCCACGTCATGTGGTGAGCGACGACTAGGCGCGCTCTCCGCTGAGCCCGGCGCGTGCGTGGTATCGCGAGCCGCGCCGCGACCCTGCTATGTCAGCAAAATGCTTGGCGGGGGGACGGCACGCTGGTCAATGCATGCACGCGCTTTCGCGCTTATCGACACGCACCCAACGCCGGCACGTGTCACACCACAAGAAGTTTGCTCGGCCATCGTTGGGTCCTTTGTGTCCGCATGCCAGATCCATTTGTCGTCACCTCAGTGGGAGCTACCCACACGACGGTGCAATCCTCCGGCCACGCTCGCATGATCGGCTCTCGCGACAAACTCGCAGTTGATGCGGCAACTCAAGAAGGAGAGTTGCGGGCCAATTGGCTGAACTCGGCCTCGATTGCTCGATATCAGCCACAGGGATCGCGGCGAAGCGTCGTTCAGTCCGGTGCCGCCGGCGCAAGCGTTCCCCGCAGTGAGCGTGGGGCAGCGCCCACGCGCCGACTAGCTGCCAGAGCAGTGATCCCTTGCACACTCAGCCGCGGCGACTGTTCGTGCGCTCCGGGATTTTCCGTACGGTTGGTTCAGACGGAACCGGGCGATTAAACATGGTGTGCCACCATTGAGTGGAGTCGAATTCCCGCACGAGTTTTGCGGCTTTCGCCCGTGATGCGTCGTCCAGCATCTGATCGAACTGCCAGCGCCGCAGAATGGCGATCGCGTTCTCGCAACGTACGAGGTCTTGCTGCGAGAGGAGCACGATCTCCAGTTCCCGCACGTATCGGCTCACATCGATCTTGGGCATGTCCGTCTCTGCCCTCTCCCTGGAATCCGTGCGGCCTCTCCTGAGCAAACAATGTGCTCGACCCAGGCTCAGTGCCTGCACGAGCCGTCAGCAGCGCCCCTGTCTAGTCCGAGAGACACTGCTCACCTCGGCAGGACGCAGATCGACGTGGCGCCTGCCTCACTGCAAATGCCCGAGGGCCCGCAGCCTCTCTTTGGTGCCCTCATCTATTGGCACGCTCTTCCGGTCCGGCGGCGGCTGCGGGACCATCAGGCGCAACTCACCTCGGCGTGCGCTGCAACCCTTCCGCAACCCTGAGCGCGGCAGCGCCCCTTCAACCACCCGTGGTGGCTTCCCGAGCGTAGGCTGGCGCACCGTTCGCAGAACGGTTGCCAACAGACCTACGAGGTTTGCTCGCACTCATAGACGGGCACCAGATACGCGACGGCCAAAGCCCTCGAATGTTTCGACCCGTTCCGATCGTGTGCCTCCGAAGAGCGAATCGATCGAGCACAGCCGCTGGTACGAGCGCCTTCCCTGACGGCTGAATGAGCCGCACCGTGGCGTTGCCGGCCCAGGACGTGACGGTCTTCATCGCTTTCGCAGAACTTCACGCGCACAACTGAGATTTCGCGACTCACCTAAGGGATATCCCGCACCTTGCTTTGGGGGAATTCCCCCAGAAAACCCCTTCGAGGGTAGCGATCGGCCTTCGATCACCGACCGAGGCGCCAGACTTCTCCTGGCATGGCTCTTGAGATGCCCTCCGTTCGAACGTTCGAATCGAACTGCGGTTCGAGGTTCAAAAAAACCCAATTGGGAAACGTCAAAGAGGAGGAACGTGGACATGAAATCAGCAAGACCGCGCCGATCGGCGCGCAACCGCGGCACGCTCGCCGCCCTCGCCTTCAGCATGTTGACGGCGCCGACCATCGCCGCAGCCCAGTCGGCCATCATCTATGGATCGATCGGCAACTTCGACATCTCGAACGACACCGGGCTGACCTGTCACGGCTTTCAAATTGAGCTGGATGGCGTGACCCCTGCTCAGGTGCCGTACTCGTTCTCGACGGAACGGTATGGCGCTCCGAAAGTGCTACCGTCGGCAAACGGGGCCATCGTACGCTGGGACAGCCCGTTTGATTCCAACACGCAGCAGTTCCCGGAGCGGACGCTTCCGCACACGGTCCCGTGGTTCCCTGGACAGTGCTACCAGTGGAACCCGGCGACGTACCAGGACTCTGGGTGCGAGCACTTCGGCACCGGGGTGACAGGCAATCCAACACGCGCGCTGGCGAATTGGCTGTGCGAAGATCCGGCAAATCCCGGAACGCTCATCCCGAACAATCCACCAACCGCGGTTCCGATGCCGGTCTACTACGTCCAGCCACCGGTCGCAGTGAACAACCCGCCGGTCCTGGTGGTCGAAGTTCCGGCTCCAGAGCCGGCCGAATCTCCCGAGCTATTCGGCGACGCCCAGTGGCTTCGCGTGTTCAAGGTCGAGCTCAATCACGAGGTCCAGCTGGAGCAGCTGCTCGCCGACAATCCAGGCGTGGTGCCGATGGATCCGGCTCAACTCGAATCGAGCTACCAGATCATTCAGGATGAGCCGGCCGCAGGTGGGAACGGCAAACGCAAGCGCCACCGCCACCAGGGCAATATCGACCCGACGACACGCGCAGTGGTACGGCGTATCGAGACGTACGCGTTCACCGGCCAGTATGATCCGATCACTCACGAGGCGCTGTGCGCCGACGGCACCTGCAACGCGCCAGCAGCAGACGAGATCGGCGATCTCGTCAGCGTGCAGATGACCGGGGCAAACGTCCTGCCTGACGCCGTGCTGGTTACGAAAAGCGGCAACGGCAATGTCGACTCTGGCGACAAGCTCATCAGCTGCGGCAGCAAGTGCAATCAGTCGTACAACGCCGGAACGCGTGTGACACTCAGCGCCAAGCCCGGCAGTGGCAGCACCTTCCTCGGCTGGACCGGTGCCTGTATCGGAACCGCAGGTAGCTGCACAGTGACCGCGAATGGCCCAGTCAACGTCGGGGCCACATTCTCCACCCCGACCGCTGGTGGTGGTGGCGGCGGGGGCGGGGGCGGCGGCACGACTGGCGGAACCACGCAGTTCACGCTGTCGGTCGGTCGCAGCAACCCTGGTACCGTGATTGCGACTCCGAACGGCGTCGACCGAGCCCTGAACTGTGGCAACGCCTGCTCGGCGAAGTTCAACTCCGGGACGGCAGTGGCACTGACCGCAACGCCGCCGGCCGGCAAGCAGTTCGTCAGCTGGGGCGGCGCGTGCTCCGGCACCGTCAACACCTGCACCGTCAGCGTGAACGCGAACCTCTCGGTGCAAGCTAACTTCAGCAAGTAAGTCTTCCAGAAATTCCGCAACACCAACAGGGCTGGCTGAAACGCCAGCCCTGTTTTCGTTTCTGACCGTCGCAACTACCGCAAGCAAACTGAAATCGGGAACGGGGAACGTCTTCCACGTCGCCCGTCCGCGCCAGCAGTCCGGCGCGCCGAGCTTCGGGTGTGTCACCTGGGTAGGCCCGGCGCCCTAGTGCGGTGTCGACACTGCGGGGAGGAGACCATCGCGATGCCCTGCGTCGCTCCCCTTCACGGCAGGGTGATCTTTGTCATCACATACCGGTGCGCCTCGAGGCGCCGCGATCGACACCACTCGTTCAATCACGTCGAACAGCTTCTTCGCGTCGATCGGCTTGGAGGCGTAGGCATCCATACCAGCCTCTAAGCACCGCTCCTCGTCGCCCTTCATAGCGTGCGCGGTCAGGGCGATGATGGGCAGACGTGGGCCGCCTTTCTCGCGCGCACGGATGGCGGCGGTCGCCTCGAAGCCGTCCATCTCGGGCATCTGGAGATCCATCAACACGGCGTCGAACTGATACTGCTCGACGGCGGCGAGTGCGTCTCTGCCGTTCTTGGCGACGAGCACCACGTGGCCCCGCTTCTCGAGCAGACGCACCACGAGCTTCTGATTCACGATGTTGTCCTCGGCCAGCAGAATCCGCAACGGTCGTTGCGCCTCCTGAACGGCGGAGAGAAGAGTGGCGGCGGCCTCCACCGGGACCTCGCTACCCAGCACGGTGAGAATGGCATCCAGCAGCGAAGACTGTGTGACGGGCTTTGCCAGGTAGGCTGCAATCCCGAGAGCCCGACAACGAGCGGCGTCTCCCAGCAGATCCGCCGAGGCGAGCATCATGATCGTCGCTCCCGCCAGCTCCGGCATCTCCCGGATACGCTCCGCCAGTGCGAAACCATCCATGTCGGGCATGCACGCATCAAGCAGGACCAACGGGAACGGAGTGCTGAGGGCAACGGCGTGCTGCAGCTCGCTCAGCGCCGCTAGGCCGCCATCGACCAATGTGGGACGCATGTGCCAGTGGCAGAGCGTCTCGTACAGGATGCGACGATGGGTGGCGTTGTCGTCAACAACCAGCACGGGGAAATTGCGCAACTGAGCGAGTAGCTGCGGGTGGCGCTCCCGCTGCGGGTGCGAAGAGACGCCGAAGGGCATGCTGAAGTGAAAGGTACTGCCACTGCCGACTTCGCTCTCGACCCAGATTCGTCCCCCCATCAAAGCGACCAAGTGGGCGGAGATCGCCAGCCCCAGGCCGGTACCGCCATAGCGGCGGGTCGTCGAGCTGTCGACCTGCTCGAACGGTTGAAAGATCCGCGGCAGCTTTTCGGCCGGGATGCCGATGCCGGTGTCCGTCACCGCAAAGTGGAGGTGCGCCACGTTGGCTGACTGCGACTCAGCACTGACCCGCACCACCACCTCGCCGCGCCCGGTGAACTTGATCGCGTTGCCCACCAGGTTCACGAGCACCTGGCGCAGGCGTCCAGCATCGCCAAAGAGTGCATTGGGCAGGTCCGCCGGAATGTGACTGGCCAGCTCGACGCCTTTGGCGGTGGCGCGCAAGCAGAGGGGCTTCAGCGCGTTGTTCAGAGTCTCCCGCAAACCGAAGTCGTGTTCATCGAGCTCCAACTTGCCGGCTTCAACCTTGGAGAAGTCGAGGATGTCATTGATGACGGTCAGCAGGGAATCGCTCGACGACTTGACCATCTCGAGGTACTCGCGCTGCTCGGCCGTGAGTGCGGTGTTGAGCGTCAGCTCCGTCATGCCGAGGATGCCGTTCATCGGCGTGCGGATCTCATGGCTCATGTTGGCAAGGAACTCACTCTTCGTGCGGTTGGCGGCCTCGGCGGCCGCCACCGCCACCTGATACTTCACCTCGCCCGCGCGCAGCGCAGCGTCGGCCTCAGCGAGCGTCCAGCGCAGCTGGAACTCGCGCCAGCGCTGGCGCTGGCGCATTGCCGTCGTCGCGATCGCAATGAAGCTGGCGACCGTGACGGTAGAAACGTTGTCGAGGAACGCCCGGCTCGCCATCCCCTCACCCGTCGTCAACGTTCCCAGCCCGTAGACGGCGAGCACGCCGATGCACATCACCGCCGTCCATAGGGCGTGCCATGGCATGACCAACGCGACAGTGAGCGGGAGGATGCTGAGCGCGGCCGAGTACTGGCTGGCTTCGGCTCCGGTGGCCGCCTGCATCGCGCACATCAGCGCTCCGACCGCCGTCACGCAGATGAAGGCGAGGAGGGGCGCCTTGCCTCGACCGAAGCGCGTCTTCAGCACCCCCAGCGTCGCGATCATGACCGCTGCGGTGCCCATGCGCATGACCACCGACAGATGGAATATCGCCGGGTAACGGATGTAGTCGAACAGAGCGAACCCCAGCACCAGCGGCGCGCCGGCGAGACAGACCGTGCGTACGGCGCGCTGGCTGAGCGCGTCCGTCTCCTCGTTGTACACCTCGCGCATCCGCTCGGCCTGGATGACGGGCACAGCGGCTCCCATGAGGACACAACGCAGCGAAGCGCATGCCGCCGTACGCGACGACATTGGTGAACGCTCGCGGCCGAGCCAGGGAGCCACTCCTTAGCGAAGAAGGGGAAAACGCCCGTTTTCTGCCGCCTGCTCTAGCGGCCGCCCCGCCAAGTCGCGGGGCGAAACTCGTCATTATTGCCGAGGACTTCGCCGCACCGCTGCCCCCCCGAGGTGCGGCGTTCGAGCGGTGAGAGTCCTGCTCGAGCTCAGTCTGCTTCTCGGGTTGTGCCGCTTCACGCTGAGCCGGTTGAGCCGGCGGGTCGTCCGCGCAGCTCCGCGCGACGTCGCTGCAGGAAGCGGCGGACCGCGGGATCGGCTTCCAGGCCGATCGCCCGTTCGTAGGCTGCATCGGCCGCTTCGACTTCGCCCGTCCGCGCCAACAACCCGGCGCGCGCCGCCCAATAGGGCTGATAGTTGGCGAGTCGCGGATCGTCGGAGAGCGCGTCGAGCGCCTCGAGGCCGGCGGCGGGGCCGCGCGTCTCGGCCACCGCAATGGCCCGATTGATCGCCACCACGGGCGAGCCGGTCATCGCCAGCAGGGCGTCGTAGATGCGCTCAATCGCCGCCCAGTCGGAGCGGCCAGCGCACCTGCGAACGACATGCGCCGACTGCACCGCCGCTTCGAGCTGGTAGCGGCCGGTCCCGGGCAACGCACTGGCGCGCGACAGCAGAGCTTCGGCCTCCTCGATCAGCGGTGTGTCCCACAAGGCCGGATCCTGATCCGCGAGCGACACGTACTCGCCCTGCGTATCGCGGCGCGCGTCGCGCCGCGCTTGCGCATAAAGCATCAGCGAGAGCAGGCCCAGCGCCTCGGGCTCGTCCGGCAGCAGCGAGGCGACGAGCCGACCCAACCAGATCCCTTCCTCGGCGAGGTTGCGGCGGCGGGCCTCGGTGCCAGCGGGATCCGACCAGCCTTCGGAAAAGGCGGCGTAGATGGCCTCGAGCACGGCGTCGAGACGCGCGCCGAGCTCGGTGCGCTCGGGCACTTGGAACGCTATGCCGGCGTGCCGAATCTTGCTCTTGGCGCGCACCAGCCGCTGCGCCATCGTGGCGGGCGAGACGAGAAATGCCGAGCCGATGGTGGCGGCGTCGAATCCCAGAATGGTCTGCAGGATCAGCGGCGCGCGGATGCCGGGGTCGATCGCGGGGTGCGCGCAGGCAAACATCAGGGCGAGGCGTTCGTCAGGCATCATCGTTTCGGTCGCCGCTGCGGCCTCGACCTCCTCGGCCATCAGCCGGAGATGGTCCGCAGCGTCCACACGGCTGCGCCGGCGCCGGACAGCGTCGATCTGCTTGCGCCGCGCCACCGTCATCAGCCACGCCTCGGGATTGTTAGGAACGCCGCCGGCCGGCCACTCGACGAGGGCGGCCGCAAAGGCGTCGGCCAGGGCATCCTCCGCCCCCGCGACATCACGCGTCCTGGCCGCCAACAATGCCACGAGCTTGCCGTAGCTCCGCCGCGCCACCGCTTCGGCGGCATCGCGGGCAGTCTCTTCGTGCGCTCCTGGCATCACCCCGCCCGGCTCAGCTGCCTGTCGGACTTGGCAGCCCAGAGCGACCCAGGGGAGCGGGCCATAGAAATGACGCCGGCCGCAGGCCCTACGTGGGCCAGATCGGACGGACCTCGACTTTGCCGCGACTGGCACTCGGGCACCGGGCTGCCCACGCCAGGGCGGTGTCGAGATCGGGTACATCGATGATGTGGAAGCCGCCGAGCTGTTCCTTGGCCTCGACATACGGTCCATCGACCACGTGGGTCTTGCCGTCGGCCACGCGCACGGTGGTCGCCGACGAGATCGCTCGCAGGCGCTCCCCGACCACATAGATGCCCGCCTTCTTCATTGCTTCGGCGTACGCGGCACACGTGGGCATGCGCTCGTCCATGTTCGCCACCCGCTCCGCGTCGTCTTCGTAGATCAGCAACATGTACTTCATGCAAGTCTCCTTTGCTCGCGCGCTCCCACGACGAACCGTAGCGCACAATCGGTCGAGGCACGATCTCTGATTGCTCATCGACCACGAGACGAGGTACAGGTTGCGTCACGGCTCCCTCCTCGCCGTGGTCGAAGGGCTGTGAACACCAGATACTCGTTCGACGGAGCCGAGAATCGACAACGGACGCGAGATTCTTTATTTCGCTGATATGTCGATCTGGAGCCCGCTCGCCCGACACCAGAGCGGAACCACGCGTGGCGCGAGTGGTGGAGCAAAAGGACGTGCGAGGACCGGGCGCAGCTCGGGAAAGGAGTGAAGGATGAGCGGGGTACGGGTACTGGTTGGCACACGCAAGGGCGCGTTCGTCCTTGAGTCGGACGGAAAACGAGAACGGTGGGACATCAGCGGGCCGCACTTTGCGGGCTGGGAGATCTACCACCTCAAGGGATCGCCCGCTGACCCGAATCGGCTGTACGCGTCGCAGACGAGCAGCTGGTTCGGGCAGGTGATCCCGCGCTCCAACGACGGCGGCAAGACCTGGGAGACGGTAGGCAACCAGTTCGCGTACGACGGCGTCACCGGCACGCACCAGTGGTACGACGGGACGCCGCACCCTTGGGAGTTCGCGCGCGTCTGGCATCTCGAACCGTCGCTCACCGATCCGGACACGGTCTACGCCGGGGTTGAAGACGCCGCCTTGTTTCGCACCACCGACGGCGGCCAGACCTGGCAGGAGCTGTCCGGCTTGCGCGGCCACGGATCGGGACCCGACTGGCAGCCAGGTGCCGGTGGAATGTGCCTGCACACGATCCTGTTGGATCCGAGTCACCCCACACGCATCTTCATCGCCATCTCGTCGGCGGGTACGTTCCGCAGCGACGACGCCGGCAAGACGTGGCGACCGATCAACCGTGGACTGCGGTCCGAACAAATTCCGAATCCGACAGCCGAGGTCGGCCACTGCGTGCATCGCATCGCGATGCATCGGTCGCGTCCGAATGTGCTGTTCATGCAGAAGCACTGGGACGTCATGCGCAGCGATGACGCCGGTGAGTCCTGGACCGAGGTCAGCGGCAACTTGCCGACCGATTTCGGCTTCCCGATCGACGTGCACGCCCATGAGCCTGAGACGATCTACGTTGTCCCGATCAAGAGCGACTCGGAGCACTATCCGCCCGAGGGCAAGCTACGCGTCTACCGCAGCCGCACGGGCGGACACGAGTGGGAGGCACTGACGAAAGGTCTGCCACAACGCGACTGCTACGTGAACGTCTTGCGCGACGCGATGGCGGTTGACTCGCTCGATGCATGCGGCGTGTACTTCGGCACCACCGGCGGGCAAGTGTACGCGTCGGCCGATGCGGGAGACAGCTGGGCGCCCATCGTCAGCCATCTGCCGCCCGTGCTGTCCGTCGAGGTGCAGACGCTGCCATGAGACCTAACCCCCTAGCCCCCTTCCCTGCGAGGGAAGGGGGGACGCCTGAGTCTTCTCTAGTTCCCCTCTCCGTTTCGGAGAGGGGCTAGGGGAGAGGTTTCTGATGATCCGCGTCGTGCTTCCGGCACATCTGCGCAAGCTGGCGCGCGTCGATCGCGAAGTGGAGCTCGAGGTCGAGGGCCAGGTCACGCAGCGCACGGTCCTCGACGCGCTCGAAGCCCGCTACCCGATGTTGCGCGGCACGATCCGCGACCAGGTCACGCAACGCCGCCGGCCGTTCGTACGGTTCTTCGCCTGCGAGGAGGATCTGTCGCACGAATCGCCGGACGCGCCGCTGCCCGACAAGGTCGCAACCGGAGCCGAGCCTTTCCTGATCGTCGGGGCGATGGCCGGCGGTTAGCTCTTCTCGTTCCGCCCTCGTCTCGTTCGCGAGGCCCTACATCACGGGTCTCTACAGAATTTCCCTGCCTGTCCGTTTGCGCTGAGCTTGCGTTTCTTGGCAGATACATGTGTGACACACCTGGGGGGATGAGTCGTAGCGCATGGGCAATCCACAGCCGCGGGTGTTCGTCAGCTACAGCCACCGGGACAAGGACCTTCTTCCTGCGCTTCTGGCGCAGCTTGGAGCGCTCCAACAGGCGGGCTTGCTCGACATCTGGGTGGACACGCGGATCGACGCCGGCGAGAAGTGGTATCCGGAGATCGAGGCGGCGATGCAGGGCGCGGCCGTCGCCGTCTGCCTCGTCTCGGAGTATTTCTTGGCGTCGGACTTCTGCACGAAGGAAGAGGTGCCGTTTCTCCTCAAACGCGCCGCGGAAGACGGCCTGCTGCTCATCCCCGTGCTGCTGAGCGATTGCCCGTGGTACGCGCACCGGTGGGTGGAAGAACGCCAGATGCTACCGGGCGGGGGCCAAAACGTGCGCTCCGACTACGCCGGCAACCCGGCCGCCGTCTTCGCCAGAGTCGCCAAGCGAATCTACGACAAGCTCAACGATCCGAGCTACCAGCCGCCGGCGGCACCCGCGGTGTGGCCGGCGCTGTCCGCCGATCGGGTCGACCTCACCCGCTTGCCCGAAACCGGCGCGGCGCTGTTTGGACGCGACCGGGAGTTGCGGCTGCTCGACGACGCGTGGAGCCCGGCGCCGGACGCAGCCCAAGCTCGGATCGTCGCGTTCACTGCGAACGGCGGGGTCGGCAAGTCGACGCTCGTCAACCATTGGCTGCGCGACCTGGAGCGCGACCACTTTCGCGGTGCCACGCGCGTGTTCGGCTGGTCCTTCTACAGCCAGGGCGCACGCGAGGAAGGCATGGCCTCGGCCGACGCGTTCGTCGACGCCGCGCTGCGCTTCTTCGGCGACGCCGACCCGACCACCGGCTCGCCGTGGGACAAGGGCGAGCGGCTGGCCCGGCTGGTCGGCGCCGAGCGCGCCTTGCTCGTTCTCGATGGCCTGGAGCCGCTGCAGTCTGGACACGATTTCGACCGCGGCACGCTGCGCGATCCGTCTCTGTATACGCTCCTGCGCGGCCTGGCGCGGGGCTCGGCCGGGCTGTGCATCATCACGACACGCGAGCCGCTCCCCGATCTGAGCGGCCTCGCGGGCGTGACGTCCGTGGACCTCGACCAAATCACGCCCGAGGCCGGCCGCGCGCTGCTGCGCACAGCGCGGGTCGTCGGCACCGACACCGAGCTGGAGGTGCTCTCAGAGCGCTTCGGCCTCCACGCGCTAACCGTATCGCTCCTCGGCGTGTACCTCCATGAGACCGACCCCGCGCATGGCATCGGCCCGGCGCGAACGCTGGAGCAACGCTCCGGCGAGAGACCCATCGACCGAGTCCTCGCCGGCTTCGAGGAGATGCTCGCTGGCACCGCCGAGCTGGAGGTCCTGCGGTTGCTCGGCTTGTTCGACCGCCCCGCGGATGCCGGCTGTCTCGGCGCCTTGCGAACCAGGCCAGCGATCACCGGCCTCACCGACCGCGTAGTAAGATTGAAGGACGCGGCCTGGCGCAACGTACTGACACGCTTGGAACGGCTCCGGCTCATCCATGTGCAGCGGAAGGCCAGCGGTCAATCAGGGACTCGCAAGCAGGAGGTCACAATCGATGC
>JBGQHM010000063.1:0-23686 GCA_041497995.1 Binatia bacterium
AGGTCGAGTTCGTGCGAGCGTCTGGGAACACGCAGGCTGTAGTCACGCTCTCCGAAGACGACGTACGGCCAGTTCGCGATTCCGATCAGATCGCCGTTCGCTCCGTTGAGCAGGCAGCGTGAGCCGAACCAGCGCTTGGAGACCGACGCGCAAAAGGACGCGCGCGGCTCAAGCGCATCGCGTTCGGCATCACAACAAGTTGGAGAATGAACCGTGGCGCTAAAGCCAAAGAGAAGTGAGCCGAAGGCCAAGCCCGGTGCGGAAGCGGAGCGCGCAACCGCGATGGCGGCCACTCATCTCATCGACGAGCGGATCCGGTCTCTGGGTGGCTGGCGCGCCGAGACCCTGGAGGAGGTTCGCCGCCTGATCCACGAGGCGGACCCGGACATCATGGAGGAGTGCAAATGGATCAAGCCCAGCAACCCACTGGGGGTGCCCGTATGGTCCCACGCTGGGATCGTCTGCACCGGAGAAGCCTACAAACAGGTGGTCAAGCTGACCTTCGCCCGGGGTGCCTCCTTGGCCGACCCTCGGGGGCTCTTCAACTCCAGCCTCGATGGGAACACGCGTCGCGCCATCGACATCCGCGAGGGAGGGGTGCTCGATGCGGAGGCGTTCAAGGCCTTGATCCACGCCGCGGTCGCGGAGAATCTCCGGTCCAGCGCCCCGAAGTCACAGGGCCGTGGCCGGACGTGAGCCGGGAGTCACTCTGGAAGAAGGCGTGAGGTGCTGCCCAACAGGTTCCAGCCGACGTATTTGCCTTCGCTTCGCTACGGCAGAGGGAAAAAACCTTCTGGGCGGGAGGTGCCTTCATTGCACTTCTGCTCACAGTTTTTTTGGGGGTGGCCCAGGCACCAACTCCCGGGCTCTACCCCTTCCTGATGTTCACCGGTTTGATAGCGGCGGGCGCCACGGGTGCCCTTGTCCGCTCAGTCATCTGGGGAGCGGAAGAGACTGCTCCGACCACATCTCTTCTCCTCGGCGGTGTTGCTGGGTTCGTTGTAGGCCTGGCGTACCTCGTCCCGCAGTGGGTTGGCGCGCCAGGGGTCTTGAAGCCTTCAGCAACGGTGGTCGAGGCAACCGACAAGATCCAGTTTGTGTCTGCTGTCCTGGTTGCCATCTCGGCCGGCGTCGGATTTGATACGGTCTTCACTCGTTTGAAGAAGCAGGCGGAAGACCAACCTATTGGTGCTCCGGGCCAAAAATAGTTCTAGGTCTGCGACTAGCGGGTCGAGCAGGCTGTGGCTGGGGCGGTCGAACCAGGGCATGCAACCGAGCGGCGGATCGGGGCGGAACTTAATGGAGAATCACTTGGCCGCCGCCGGGGTGATGCCTGCCGTTTGGCCAGCAGCCGCCGGCGAAGAGACTATAGGGAGGGCCTAACTCAGCCCATGAAGCCGGCGCGCACGAAGCTCGCTGCTCACCGCGCGCGCCGGGGCGCGCGCGGCTCATTGGCAAGTCGTTCGGGTTGTCGGGTAAGGCACCGACTGCTTCAGACAAGCGACCAGATTCCGTATCGTGCAGTCACGGCGACGAGCGTAGAACGGCTGGCTGAACAGGCTCCGAAACTGCCGAGCGAAGCGCGCGCACGGCTCGCGGACCTCTTGGTGGAGAGCCTCGATGACGACGAGCTTGGACGAATCGATCGGCTGTGGACTGCAGAAGCGAAGCGCAGGCGGGATGAAGTTCGCGCTAGCCGCGTGAAAACGGTTCCCGGCGACCAAGCTCGTCGCAAGGTGCGCGCCGCCGTCAGGCGATGAGACATGAGTTTCACCCGGAAGCGCTCGCGGAGCACGAAGCAGCAGCCCTCAACTACGCCGAGCGCGATCCGCGGGTTGGGCAAGGGTTCGTCGCAGATCTGTAGTGTTCGCAGCTAGCGGTAGCCGCGCTGCTACTCAGCGTCGTCCAAGCTGTAGCCGGCCCGGGCGAGCGCGCGGCGCGCGGCGTCCATGATGCGCGGTCCGTCAACGTGCGTATGCACCGGCACTTCGGGCGCGGCGCGCAGTTGGGCCAGCAATGCCCCTCCGCCAGCTCCGAGGAGCTGCTCGCACACGTCGTAGACACCGCCTGCACCTTCTTCCACCGCGTTGTGAGCACCGAGGATGCGCCGCAGCGTCGCGATGATCGCGGGCGTTGGAGACGGCACGAGCAGCGCGGCGAGCGCGCCGTGATCGAGCCGCAGCTTGGCGGCGGCGGGCAAGGGGTCGCCACCACGGGCGCGTTGCGCCGCCGGCAGCAGCATCTTCTCTTCCATGCCGATGTGCTTGAGCAGGCCGGCGCGAAACTCCGCGTACGCGGTCTGGTCGATTTCACCCCCGTGGGCCGTGGCGCGCGTCAGTAACGCATCGAGGCGGAGGTGATCATCGGAGAGCAGGCGAGAGATGGGTCCGGGCATGGCGCTATACTCCTGGCAAAACGTGTCGGCAGACGAGGCGATGGTGACGCCTGACCCTTGTGCCATTCGGTCGGGTGCGCCGCAATGTCACCGGGGCTGCGATCGACAGAACGGTGCGCATGACTCAGATCATGGAAGGACGTGCCCCTGCGCACGAAAAGGAAAGTAGCGGCCACGGATTCTCGCGCGTGCAAAAACAGGCGTCAGGCGGGTCGTGCCACGGTATTGTGATCACAGGTATGGTTGCTGCTCTGTCAGATCACGTGGGGTGAGACGGCGCCGTAGTTCGCCGGTAGATCATGACGCAGCAGGCAGTGCGGGCAGACTTACGGGTGGACGATGCGGAGGACGCCGTGTGCGCCAAGGACGTGGCGAAGGGCCGCTTCCGGCGTATCGCGTTGGTCGGCAATCCGAACGTTGGGAAGAGCGTCATCTTCGGGGCGCTGACCGGGACGTACGCGACGGTCAGCAACTACCCGGGTACTACGGTCGAGGTGACGCGCGCATCGGCGCGGACCGATGCCACGCTCGAGGTGATCGACACCCCGGGAGTGAACAGCCTGACGCCCAACTCCGAAGACGAACGCGTGACGCGCGACATCCTCCTCGGCGGCGTCGACAGCGTCGTGCAGGTCGCCGACGCGAAGAACCTCGTGCGCGCACTGGTCGTATCCGTGCAGCTCGCCGAGGCGGGCGTGCCGTTCGTGCTGGTGCTGAACATGATGGACGAAGCCGCCGCCCGTGGGCTTACGATCGATGCTGCCGCGCTGTCGGTCGCGCTGGGCGTCCCAGTCGTGCAGACGGTCGCGGTGAGCGGTCACGGACTCAAAGCGCTTGCGGAAGCGCTCCGCGCCGCCTCGGTGAGCCACTATCAGGCGCGCTACCCGGTTGCGGTGGAGCGCGCGCTACTCCTCATTCAGCGCCGACTCTCGGGGTTCCATGTGGGGCCGCGGTGGCTGGCGTTGATGTGTCTGGCCGGCGACGACACGTTGCGCCCGTGGCTGCGACAGCAGATGGCGCCGGCGGATCTGGTGGTGATCGAAGACGCGTATCGCGAGGTGCAGGGGCAACTGCACGACCGTGTCGGCAACCAGCTCAACCGCGCCCGCATCCGTGCAGCCGAGGAGTTGGCGCGCCGGGTGACCCAGGTCAGTGACGACGGGACTGCTGCGACGTTGGCCGGTACGTCATCTGACGTCACCGTCGGCGTCGCGGCACTCGTTGCCTGCGTCTTGCTCTTCACGGCAGATCTCGGGCTACTGCCGGTGCTGGCCGGAGGGCTGCCGCGGTTTGCGGCGTGGCTGTGTGTCGGTAGTGCGGGAGTTGCGGCCTGGCAGTCGGCTACGATGCGTGCGGCAATCGGACGCTGGTCCGGTCAGCGAGGGACGGGCATCGTGGTGCTGGCACTGGTGCTCTATGTGGTCTACCGATTCGTCGGCGTCTTCGCCGCGGGAACGGGCGTGGCGTTCCTGGAGCAGACGGTCTTCGGTGACTATCTGAATCCCCTGCTGCGGAGCGCCATCGATCACGCCGTCGCTGCGGGACCGGCAGTCGGCTACGGCGCACAGGCGTTGCACGTTCTGCGCGATCTCCTGGTGGGTCCGTACGGCCTCGTCACCGTCGCGCTCACGTACGCCTTCGCCATCATCTTCCCCATCGTCACGGCCTTCTTCCTCAGCTTCTCGGTACTGGAAGACTCCGGTTACCTGCCGCGTCTCGCAGTGATCGTCAATCGAGTGTTTCGCGGCATGGGCCTCAACGGCAAGGCGGTGCTGCCGATGGTGCTTGGTCTGGGGTGCGACACGATGGCGACGCTGACCGCGCGCATCATGGAGACGCGCAAGGAGCGGGTGTTGGTGACGTTGCTGCTGGCGTTGGGTGTCCCGTGCTCGGCGCAGCTCGGCGTGATTCTCGGTCTGTTCGGAGCGCTGCCGATGTGGGCGCCCTTGGTATGGGGCGGCGTTGTGCTGGGTGTGATGTTCGCGGTGGGATTTCTCGCCGCGCGATTGCTGCCGGGGGAGCGTTCCGATCTCATCCTGGAGGTGCCGCCAATCCGCCGGCCGCAGCTCGGAAACATCGTCATCAAGACCGTTGGCCGCTTGGAGTGGTATCTGAAGGAAGCCGTGCCGATCTTCGTCCTCGGCACGCTGGTGCTGTTCGTGCTCGATGCGGTGGGTGCGTTGACTCGCATCGTGCATGCCAGTGAGCCTGCGGTGGTCGGCTTGCTGCAGCTCCCGCCGCAAGCCGCCGAGGCGTTTTTGGTCGGCTTCTTCCGCCGCGACTACGGATCGGCGGGCATCTACGCGCTGTTTGGACACGGGTTGCTGACGCCCGTGCAGGCGGTGGTGGCACTGATCACCATCACCCTGTTCGTGCCGTGCGTCGCCAACTTCTTTGTCATTGTGAAGGAGCACGGCTGGCGCACCGCTGTCGCCATGAGCGCCTTCATCTTCCCGTTTGCCTTCCTCATCGGCGCCGTCGTCAATCTGGCGCTGCGCGGCGTGGGGCTGTCATGAACGCGGCCGAGGATGTCATCACCTGCCCGGTGTGCGGGACACGTTACACCGAAGCCGAAGGGCGTGCCTGCCACGTGGAGTGTCCGCTCGAAGGACGCTGTCACCTTTTGAGCTGCCCATACTGCGCACATGAGATGCCGCCGCCGACGCGGCTGACGCGCTGGCTGGCGCGCTGGTTTGGAAGGAGCGCCGCCTGATGCCGCTCGACGAGGACATCGAAGAGATCTTGGAGCGCCTGTGGAGCGCCCGCGAGCAGGGCGCCGCGTTGTCGCGCGGGCTCGAGGGTGAGCGCTTCGAGTTCGATGCGCCGGCGGCGGTCGCCGCTGCCGAGCGTCGCGGTTGGGTGGTCGCAGACGCGGGTCGCCTGCTATTGACGCGCGCCGGTGATGAGCGTGCGGCCGGTGTGATGCGCCGGCATCGGCTCGCCGAGCGCCTGCTGTTCGACGTCATCCACGTGGACAGTGCGGCGATGGAAGCCGGTGCCTGCGAGCTGGAGCATGCGCACATCCTCTCCGAGGAGGCGACCGATCGTGTCTGCGCCTTCCTCGGCCATCCGCCGACGTGCCCGCACGACCGGCCGATTCCACGTGGCCGCTGCTGCGCGAAGTTCTCGAGTGAAGTGCGACCGTTGGTGACACCGCTCGACGATGGCAGCATCGGCGCCAACTACCGCATCGTGTTCATTGCGTCGCGCTCGCACCGGCGCCTCGACCGGTTGTGTAGCCTGGGTATCGTGCCCGGCGCGCAGCTGCACCTGCACCAGCGCCTGCCCGCCTTCATCGTACGCGTCGGCGGCACCGACATCGCGCTGGAGCCGGAGATTGCCGCGGACATCTTCGTCGTACCGCGTTGAGCCGCGCAGCCTCAGTCGTTGTCGCGTGCGTAGGTTGACTGGACCTGTGCCGCGCCTATCACCGCAGTCGCTTGCGGGCGGATCTCGGTGTGACGGATCTGGCCACCCAGGTTGGCGGTGCGTGCCATCAGGCCGCCGGTGACGATCGACAGCACGAGCGCTGCGACGGCCAGCGCATTTGCGAACCGTGCGGAACGATGTACGAGCGCCAAGGCGGATATGGCGACCAGTCCAAGGAGTTCGAGAGCAAGGACGGACACGAATGCAGCGTCCTCGTGCCGCTCGATCAGCGTCTCCGAGACTCCTGACAGATGCTCAACAAGATTCTCCGCCGATTCCCCGGTGAAGTAGGTGGGGATGGCCAGCAGCGCGGTCGCAACGAACATGGCCAAGCTCGCGCGCTTCAACTCGTCGCTCTTCCGGAGCAGGCCGTAAGCCAATAGCAAGAGCCCGACGAGCGTTCCAACCACGGGAATGTGGTTGAGCAAAAGATGGAGATGTGCAGCATCCATTGGTTCGATCCTCCTGACGCGACACCATAGGCTTCCCTGTATGAGAGGAAGATGAGAACCCGGTTGCCCGGGACAAAACCTGACCGGCAACCGTCAGACGCGCGAGTGACGGACGCTGGCCTGCGGGCTGGCGTCCGCGCCCATCTTCGCGCTAGAGGGGCGCCATGGATCGCGATCGTGTACGAGCCTACCTGGCGGCGCGTGTGCCAGCCGCCAGCGAGATCGAGATCTCGCGTCTAGAGCGCACGGGCGGCGGTGCCTCGCGTGAGACCTGGCTGGTGGATGCGGAATGGACGGAACACGGACAGCGGGTTGTCAAGCCGCTGATCATCCGGCGCGACCCGACGGGTAGCGTCGTGGAGACCGATCGCCGCACCGAGTTCGAAGTGCTGTGCGCGGCGCGCAATATCCCGGTGCCGGTGCCGCGCATGTACTGGTTGGAGGAAGACGGCCAGTGGTTGGACCGGTCGTTCATGGTGATGGAGCGTATCAACGGCGTGGCACCGCCGGTGGTGCTGCCGCCGACGGAAGACGAGGAGACGCGGCGGACGATCGCCGAGGAGTTCGTGACGTACCTGGCGCGCATCCACCGCGCCGACTGGCGGCAACTTGGTTTGGAATTTCTCGGCGCACCGAGCTCCGGCGAAGCGGCGGCGCGCGCGCAGCTGGAGTATTGGGAGCGCGAGTATCATCGCGTCAAGCTGGAGGAGCATCCGGTCTTGGCGACCGCGCTGCATTGGCTCGCGACGCATGTCCCACGTCGCTCCGAGATCGTGCTGGTGCACGCCGACTACCGCGCCGGGAACTTTCTGTATGAGGGCGGTCACATCACCGCGATTCTCGATTGGGAGATGGCGCATCTCGGCGACCCGATGGAGGACCTCGCCTGGGCGGTGATGCAGTTCTGGTCGAGTGGGGGCGTGTGTCAGGGGCTGCTGGTACGCGACGAGATGATCGCGGCATACGAGCGCGCCGGCGGCATGCCGGTGGATGCGGAACGGCTGTTCTTCTACGAGGTGCTCGGCGCTGTGAAGATGGCGGTTATCTCGATCACCGGCGTCAAGGCGTTCTGCGAGGGCCGCAACTACGAACCGGTGATGGCCCTGGTGGGCTTCATGGTGCCGCGGCTCGAAGCCGACCTGATTGAGAAGCTGGGGATCTGAAGATAGTGATGAGTGATGAGTGATAAGTGACCAGAGACTAGAAACCAGAGACCGGAGACCAGAGGGGCGCGCATGCAACCAGGGGCAACCGAGCTACTCAACGGCATCAAGCAGATCATCTTCAACATCTTCGTGCCGGAGCTGCAGACCGAGCAGGCGCGGGCTCAGGCCATGTATTCGAGTGTGCTCATCGAGCACTTGATTGCGCGGTGGGAGATCGAGGTGCCGCTGCTGCTCGCGGAGCGCGCCGAGCTGCGCACGCTGCTGACGCAGGCGCTGCCTGTCGTAGCCGACGAGCTCGGGCCGCGCGTGCGCGAGGCGCTCGCCGGGTCGGAGAGCACGAGCAGCGGGCCCAAGGCGATCGCCGCGGAGAACGAACGCCTGCGGTCGCTGGTCCCGGCCATCCACCGTGCGTTGCCGACGCAGAGCGAGTTGCCGCAGGTCATGGAGCTCGATGCGGCGATCCGCGCCTACATCCGCAACCAGCACCGCCGCGACGAAGCGATCGTGCAGGTCGGCGAGCTGGCGTGGTGACAGGCGATACAGTGTAGCGGCCCGCGGCTGTGCGCCTTCTGGGGATCACACGAAACGTGTGGGCGACAGCACCGCCGCGTCGTAGCGTGCGGTGCGGTGGTCGAGCAGCAGGTCTGCAGCGATTTGGCCGACGGCCGGGCTCGTCTCGATCCCGCACCCGCCTTGGCCGGCGAGCCAGAAGAATCCACGGACGCACGGGTCCTCGCCAACCACCAGGACTCGATCGGGCGCGAAGCTGCGCAGGCCGGACCACTTGCGACGGATGCTCTGCGGCACCAGGCGCGGCGCGAGCCGCGCGAGGCGATCGATCGCTTCGGCGACGACGAGCTCGTCGGGCTGCGCATCGCACGGCTCCATCGGCTCCTCGTCCATCGGACTGGCGAACAGCCCGCCTGATTCCGGGGCGAAATAGAAATGGTGCGACTCGTTGCTCACCATTGGCCACTGGCGTACGTCGAGACCGTCGGGCGCAGCGAACGTGATGATCGTGCGGCGGTGCGGTGTGATCGGAATCGGTGCGGCACCCGCAAACTCTCCGATCGAGCTTGCCCAGGCGCCGGCGGCATTGACGACCCAACGCGCGCGGAATTCGCCGTCGGTGGTAGCGACGCCCTGGCAGCGGTCGCCGGCGACGCGGATGCCGGTCACCTCGACGCCGCAGCGCCGCTGCACGCCGCGCTGCCCGGCGTGTCGCAGGTAGCTCCACAGCAACTCGTGCACGTCGATGTGCCCGTCCTCTGGAAGAAAGACGCCGCCGTCGAAGTACGCCGGTGCGAGGACCGGGATGTGCGCGAGCACCTCGGTTTGCGACCAAGCTTGTGCAGCCGTGCCGCGTTCGGAGAGCAGTGGCACGAGCGCGCGTGCCGCGCTCCATGCGGGCTCTTGGAACGTGACGAGGATGCCGGAGGGGTGCAGGAGCGGATGTTCTGAGAAACCGTCCGGTGGGTGCCGCAGGAACGTGCCGCCTTGGACCTTGAGCTCTTGCAGCGCGGGGATCGCATCCCATTCGACGAGCACTGCGGCGCTGCGGCCGGTTGAATGGTAGCCGGGTTGCGGTTCGCGTTCGAGCAGCAGCACATCGGTCATTCCGCGCTGGCTCAGGAAGTACGCCAACGCAGCGCCGGCGATGCCGCTCCCTACGATGATGACCTCGAAATGCTCGCGACCCGACATCAACGATCCTGTATCCTGCGCAATCCATTAGGAGCGCGGGAGGGTGCGGTCAAGTCGGCCAGTCCGTGACGACGTTCCCCGCTGCGAGCCGATCCGGCCGGGGAATGCGATGGACGCGGCGGGGACCCCTGCACTACAGCGCCTCGATGCACATCGCCCCACGCCTCATGTCGCTCGCAGGGATTGTAAACCTACCCAAGAGCAGCCGCAGGACGTCGCACAATAGGTGCATCGCGGCGCGTGACTCTTCCAATCAGGGCCTGCTCGTGAGCGCCATGTCACAGAAGGATTCGTTCTTGTCCCACGTTGCCATCGATCACGACCTTGATCATCACCTTGTATGACCTCGAGCATACGTCCACCGGCCGACCGTTCGGTAAAGGGCGCACTCATGGATCTCAATATTGATGTTGCGCCGTGAAGGGCGCATAGAGACATAGCGAAGGGAAGGGAGGGATGCGTATGCGTACTTATGCACGGCTGGTGGTGGTTCTCGGGATCGCGATCGCGTTCGAACTCTTCGGTGCGTCTGCTGCGCGCGCCGTACCCAGCTACGCACGGCAGACCGGCCTGGCGTGCTCCGCGTGTCACACCGTCTTCCTCGAACTGACGTCGTTCGGGAGGACCTTCAAGGCGCATGGCTACACCGCGCAGGGCCTAAAGGAGGCGCTGGAGGAGGCGGGAACCGACAAGGTACCGCCACTCAACATCAACCGGGCCTTTCCGCTGTCGGTGATGTTGCAGACGTCCTACACCCGAACCGACGAGACACAGCCGGGGACGCAGAACAACAATGTCGAGTTCCCCCAGCAGTTGAGCCTTTTTCTCGCCGGCGAGATCACCCCTAAGATCGGCACCTTCGTGCAAGCCACCTACAACGGTCAGGATGACCACTTCACCATGGACAACGCGGACATCCGATTCGCGGATGACACGCAAATCGGCGGCCGCGCGTTGGTGTACGGTGCGACCCTCAACAACAACCCCAGCGTTGAGGATCTCTGGCACAGCACCCCGGCGTGGCGCTTCCCGTTTGCGTCTGCCGACTCGGCGCCCACACCTCAAGCCCAGGCCTTGGTCGATGGCGCCCTCGCGCAACAGGTTGCCGGTATCGGCGGCTACGCGCTTTGGAACGGGCACCTCTACGTGAATGCAACGGTGTACCGCTCGGCGCACGTCGGCTCGCCGCAGCCGCCTACCGCAATGGCCGGCAATACCATCAAAGACGCGGCGCCGTACTGGCGGTTGGCCTGGCAGCAGAACTGGGGGCCCAACTATCTCGAGGTCGGCACGTTTGGTCTCTTTGGGCAGCTCTTTCCCAACTCGGTTTCCGGCGGCACCGATAAATTCACTGACGTCGCGGGCGACGCGCAATTCGAACGTCCCTTTGGAGCGGATTCGCTGTCGGCGCACCTCACCTACATCTTCGAACACGAGGATCTCGGTGCCACGCACGCGGCCGGCGGCTCCTCAAATGCATCGGACAACCTCAATACGTTCCGCATGGACGCGATCTACCACTGGCGCTCGCGGCTGGCGCTGTCGCTCGGCTACTTCCTGATTCGGGGAAGCAACGACGCGATCCTTTATGGACCGCCGGAGACGAGCGCCGACACACCGGCGCCCGTCTCCGGCAGTGTCAACGGGAGTCCGGACAGCGACGGCCTCCTTGCCGAAGTCGGGTTCTTCCCCTGGCAGAACGTTCGGCTCTCTGCGATGTACACGGCCTACACGGAGTTCAACGGTCGCGCCAATAACTACAACGGCACTGGCCGCGACGCGTCGGGGAACAACACGCTCTATCTGCTGCTCTGGTTGATGTACTGATGAGGCGCAGCATGTTCGGACACGATCGGTCGTCGGTCCGACGACCTGGCAGCTGTATGCGGAGCTGGTTCGCCCGAACCGGATTCGTCCTGATCGCCGCCCCGCTCACCCTGCTTCGCGTCGCCCCGGCTGCGGCGCAGAGCGACGACAATGCCGCCTTGCGAAACGAAGTCGGGGAGATGCGCCAGACCATCGATACGCTCAACACCAAGGTGCACGATCTGGAGCGCAGGCTCGCCGACCGCCCGGAACCCACGCCTCAGACCGAGCGAGCTCCAGCCCCTGCCGCCACAGGCGGGCAAGATGCCGGAGAACGGTGGAGCGAGGTGAAGCGGGGCATGTCCAAGACGGAGGTGGAAACTCTCCTCGGCCAGGCGAACCGAACGATGGACGTCAGCACGAGGACGGTGTGGTACTACCAGTACAGCAACGCGGGCAGCGGTTCTGTCGTCTTCGCGGGCGACGGAAGCGTCATCGACTGGCAGACACCTCCCTTCGGGACGTGGTGGTGGTGACCACCGACACTTGGAAGTAGAGAGAGGAGAACCCATGAGAAAGCAGTATTTGTTGGCAGGCGTAGTCGCACTGGCTGTGGCGCTTCCATTGGGCGCTACGCAGGCGACCGCCGATGACGCCGGTCAGACGCGGGTTCGTGAGAATTATCAGAGCTATTGCGCCAAGTGTCACGGAGAGCAGGGCAAAGGCGATGGGCCGGGAGCGGCGATGCTCAACCCGAAGCCACGCGACTACACCGACTGCAAGGTGATGCAGAACAAGAAAGATGAGGAGCTCATAAAAGTCATCACGGACGGGGGTGAGGCCGCCGGCATGTCGGCGGACATGCAGCCTTGGGGCGGCACGCTGTCCGCTGACGAGATCCGCGACCTGGTGAAATTCGTCCGCGGCTTTTGCAAACAGCCGTAAGCCGGCGCCAGGTAGACTTCTCGCGCTTCGTGTTCGCCGACCGTTGTACCCCACTGCCGAATGGCCGCGACAGCAGACAGACTCCGTGCTGCGATTCGACCACTGACCTGGTTCCGGGAGAACGTTCCGTGCTTGGCCGCGTGTCCGGTCAAGACCGACGCCGGCCGTTACGTACAACTCGTCGGTGCAGGCCGATACGAAGAGGCCTACGCCGTGGCGCGTTCCCCGAACCCCATTGCATCGATCTGCGGGCGCACCTGCGGCGCCCCGTGTGAAGACGCGTGCCGGCGCGGCTCGATCGACGCCCCGGTGGCGATTCGCCCACTCAAGCGCTTCGTCACCGAGCGGTTCGGTCCGGAATCCTTCTCTCCAATGTCGGCAGAGGCGGTGGCGCGCGTCACCGCCGGCAGCGGTCAGAGTACGTCAGCGCGCCACGTTGAAGCCCTAGTGGGACGCCGCGCGGCGCGCAGGAAGGTTGCCGTCGTCGGCGCGGGTCCGGCGGGGCTCGCGTGCGCGCACGACCTCGCCGTCATGGGCTACCAAGTCACCGTGTTCGAGGCCATGGAGCACGGCGGCGGCATGATGCGCTACGGCATTCCCGAGTACCGCTTGCCGCGCGAGGTGATCGACCGGCAGATCGACGAGATTCGCAGTCTGGGTGTTGAGTTCGTGTTTACCCGGCCGCTGACGGCCGAGTTCGGCATCGGCGAGATACGCGCTGCCGGCTATGGGGCGGTCTTCCTCGGCGTCGGTGCGAGTCGAGGGCGCGATCTTACCCTTGAGGGCGGGGAGCTCGATGGCGTGGTCAAAGCCATCGATTTCTTGCTCAACGTGAATCGCGGATATCGCGTCGCCGTCGGCCGGCGCGTCGTCGTCGTCGGCGGCGGGCTGGTGGCCCTCGACGCGGCACGTACCGCCGTGCGCGTGCTGTTGGACGGCGGGCAGCAGGGCACCGAAGCTGCGAGGGGCGGGACGGAGGTGCGCGTCGCGCTCGACGCAGCGCGCGAGGCGCGGCGGCGCGGCGCCTTGGAGGTCACGGTCGTCAGCTTGGAGCAACTCGGAGAAATGCCCGCCATGCGCTCCGTCCAAGGCCGTGAGGAGATGGACGTCACGCGTGACGAGGGCATCGACTTCATGCCGGGCTGGGGACCGCAGCGCATTGTCGGCGAGAACGGCCGCGCATCCGGCATCGAGCTGATACGCTGCGCCGCCGTTTTCGACGAGCACGGCCGGTTCAATCCGCGCTTCGTCCCGGGCAGTGAGCGGCTGGTGCCCGCCGACACCATCTTGCTCGCGATCGGGCAGCGCCCCGACTACAGCTTCCTGCGGTCCGAGGACGGGATCGATCTGACGCCGGCGGGCATGATCAAAGTCGACGCGGAGACCCTTGCGACTACGGCACCGGGCATCTTCGGCGGCGGCGACGGCGCGTTTCCGCCCGGGATGTTGATCACCGCCGCGGAACACGGCAAGCGGGCCGCCGCGTCGATCGACGCCTACTTCGGCGGCGGCCGCCCTCGCGTGACGATGCGCGTCGTCGTCGAGGAGCTCCCGCTCGATACTTACCGGATGCCGGAGCGCTACGAGCAGCTGGCGCGGGCCGTGCCGGTCGTGCCGGTGGATCGGCGCACCGGCATCACTGAGGTCGAGGAGTGCTACTCCGAGGAGCAGGCCAGACAGCAGGCCGACCGCTGCCTGTCGTGTCATGTCCATCCAATCTACAATCGCGACTTGTGCGTCTTGTGTGCACGCTGCGCGGACATTTGCCCAGAACACTGCATCAGCTTCGTACCGGTCGATAGCCTCGCGCTGGCCGCGGGTGATGCGTCAACCGTGGCGGCGCTTGCACCAGCCAACGTACCGTCCACGGCGTTCCTGTATGCGGACGAGCGGTGCATCCGTTGCGGGCTGTGCGCCATTCGCTGCCCGACCGCGGCGATCACGATGGAGCGCTTTCGCTTCGAGGAGGTCACCGATGCAACCAGCCCCGGAGCCTGAACGGCGCCGCCTCTTGCGCCGGATCGGACAGTGGTCGGTGGTTGCGGCGATCCTCACGCAAATGGGCGGCGTCGTCCGCGCATTCGTGCCGCGTGTCCTGTACGAGCCGTCGAAGAAGTTCAAGATCGGCAAGCCCGGTGAATATCCGGAAGGCGTCACCTTCGCTCCGGCCTACCGGCTCTTCGTGATCCGCGAGCGCAATCAGTTCCACGTCATCTCCGCGACCTGCACGCACCTCGGTTGCACGACGGAGTGGAAGCCTGTGCTCGGCGAGTTTGTTTGTCCGTGTCACGGTAGCAAGTTCAAGGCGGACGGCACGCCGTTCGCCGGGCCCGCGCCGCGGGCTCTCGCGTGGTATCCGCTGAGTGTATCCGGCGACGGGTTCCTGGTCGTCGACTCCGCCAAGGCGGTGCCGCCGACGTATCGCTTCGCGGTCGCGTGAGCGCGAGATGCCAGCAACCACCAGAGGCGCGAGCATGCGGGCGCGGCTGACACGGTGGTGGCGCTCGGGCACGTGGACATGGAGCCCCGCGAGCGAGCGCGAGGCCAGCACGGCGATCGTCGAGAATCTCTGGTTGCACTGGTTTCCCGCCAAAGTCGACGAAGAAAGCTTCGGTTGGCGGTACAGCTTCTGGCTGGGGACCATCTCGGCGTTCCTGCTCCTCATCCTGATCGTGACCGGCGTGCTGCTGATGTTCTTCTACGTGCCATCGACGCAGCTGGCGTACTGGAGCATCAAAGACATCACCTACGTCGTCGGCTTCGGCTGGCTGTTGCGTAACCAGCATCGCTGGGCGGCCCACCTGATGGTGCTGACGGTCTTTCTGCACATGCTGCGTGTCTTCTTCACCGGTGCGTATCGCGCGCAGCGCGCCGTGAACTGGCTCGTCGGGCTGGCACTGCTTCTCGCAACTCTCTTCCTGTCGTTCACCGGATACCTGCTGCCGTGGGACCAACTGGCACTGTGGGCGGTGACGGTCGGGACCAACATTGCGAAGGAAGCGCCGCTTGTGGGTGCGGGCTTACGTTTCGTCCTGCTGGGCGGTGACGAGATAGGCCAAAGCGCGCTAGTGCGCTTCTACGTACTGCACGTGGTGGTCCTGCCCGCTGCGGTGCTGGTGCTGTTCGCCTACCACATGTGGCGCGTGCGCCGCGACGGCGGGATGGCGGTCACGGACCCGGCGCGCGCGCCAGCACCAGAGGTCGCCACTCAGACGGCCGTAGCAGGGAAAACGTACTCGCTGTTCGGGGTGACGCCAGGGACGAGCCTGGAGACACGTGCCGCGCGACCGCAGAGTGACGACACTACCACCTTCTCGTCACCGCATCTGACGCGGCGGCTCATTCTGGTGTTCCTCGCGGTGTTCACCCTGACCATCATTCTCAGTCTGGTATCGGGCGCACCGCTCGAGGAGCCTGCGAATCCCGCCGTGACGCCAAATCCCGCGAAAGCCCCGTGGTATTTTTTGTGGCTGCAGGAACTCGTGGCGATTACCACCATACGCTTGGGATCGTTCACCATCAGCGGTGGGTTCGTTGGTGGCATCCTCGTCCCCGGGATTCTCCTTGTCGCGGCTGTCGTGTGGCCATTCCTTGACCGGAGTCCACTGCGCACTATTGGCCGATGGTTTCCGCCCGAGCGCCGCACACAGAACATGGTCCTCGGCATCATCACCGTCGGCATTCTCGTGCTGGTGCTGATCGGTCTCCTGATGCGTGGCCCTTACTGGGGACTCTACTGGCCGTGGCAAGCATGGCCGGAACTGCCACGCCGGTTGTAGGCCGAGCGTCTGATGGCGAACCGATTCACGCACAACCGAGATTTCTGGCCGCTGCTCATCGCCTCGATGGCGTCGCTCGTGGTCGTGCTGGGGGTCGCATTTCGCGAGTACACGCCGGAGTGGCGGCAGCACATGCATGAGTTCCGGAGCTACCTGCGTGGGCGCGCGGCATACGACGCGGCCGCGGCGGTTCCGGACGACGTCCAACAGATCTGGCTGCCGGCGTTGGATCGCGTCGATCGGTGCATCAGTTGCCACATCAATTACGATGGGTCGATCTCCTCGCTTACCGACCTTCCGCCGCTGTATCAGCCACATCCTGACTTGCCGTACATGGCAAAGCATCCGTTTCCGACCTTCGGCTGTACGCCGTGTCACGGCGGGCAGGGCTACGCGGTTGATGCGGCCGGCGCACACGGCTTGGTGGAGCATTGGTACGACCCGCTGCTCAGTACGTCCCTGGCGGCACAATATGGCCTCACCCGTGCGCAACTGATGGAGATGAAGTGCAACACGTGCCACCGGCACGACGACGCGACGCCTGGCACCGACCTCGTCAACATGGCGAAGGAGATCTTCGAGAAGAAGCGCTGCGTCTCCTGCCACGGCTTCGAAGGCGGCGGCGGTCTGGCGGCAACCGACGTGACGTTCGATGGTGACCTGAATCCAGAGCTCCTTGACTTCTCCTCCGTTGAAGGCCCAAAGACGGCGTTGAACTGGCAGGTCCAACACTTCAAGGCGCCGCAGGCGGTGACCAAACGCAGCGGGATGCCGAATTACCGGCTCAACGACGACCAAGCCCGCGCGCTTGCGCTGCTCATGATGAGCTGGCAGCGAATCAGCTTCCCGCCGCAGTACGTGCCCGCGGCCCGCAAGCGCCCGCCAGCGGTCGGACCGATCGTTCGTGAGGTGCCTTATCCGCCCGCGGCCACGACGCCGCTCGGCCAGCAAGGTCGCTATGTCTTCACCAACCGCGGCTGCAACACGTGCCATCGCATCGGCGGCGGCAACCTCATCGGCCCAGACTTGGCCAGCGTGACCCAGCGCCGCAACGACCGGTGGCTCTCCACCTGGCTCAAAGACCCGGCGGCCATGGTAGCCAAGGACCCGCAACTGCAAACCTGGTCCCACGAGTTCGGCGACGTGATCATGCCCAATCAGAACCTCAGTGACGACGACGTCAGCGCCGTGATCGCATATCTGAAGGAGTTCCAGGGTTGAGACGCTCCTCCGGTAGCCCGTATCCGAGGTCACCCGCCGTGCCCGCAAGCCGCTCTGAACGTTGAAGTCGACGTAACGCCGAAGCTCGCGACCGCTCTAGTTCGCGAGGGGGCCGTCCCAGGCGCGTATTCTCGGAAGGCGTGGGGAGGCTAGCGATGCGATGCGCGCCGCACGCCCTCGTCGGCCGGTCGGTACTGTGCCAACGTCGGCTCGAGTCGCGTCGCGTCGTCGAAGGCACGTGCCGCCTCGACGCGACGGCCTTGGCGTAGCAGCTCCTTGCCGAGGTTGAAGTGTGCAGCGGCCTGCGTCGGGTCGAGCGTGATTGCACGCCGCAGATGGGTCTCGACCATCTGCTGATCGCCGCGCACCCGCCCCAGCCACGCCAGCTTCATGTTCCAGTCGGCAGTGTCCAGCAGACCGAAGCGCCGGCAGAATGTGAGGTCGGCCACGACACTGTCCGCAAGCTGCCGCTGCGTCGTCAAATGCGTGCCCTGCAGGCGTGGAAACCCCAGTGCGCTGAGTCCCGTGCTGGCACGCCACTGATGGAATTGGATGAAGCCCGAGTGCGCGACACCGATGAACGCGCACGCCACAACCGACGCTAACACGAGGCCCGCAGTCGACAGTCTACCGGCGTGTTTGAGCGGTATGCCGCGGAGCGCCACGAACGGCCGCAGCGCGAGGCGCACAGCCACAACGCTCAGATAGCCGGCGAGCACGCTGGCGACGAGCGACAGCACGAACGGCAGCAAGTTGTAGAGTCCGTGCAGCGACAGCACGCACACTCCGAACACCGCGAGCATCAGCACCTCTTCCGCGAGCGAGAAGCTAAAGCGCCGCAAGCCGGCGCGACTGTAGGCGTGCAACGGCGGGCGACCGAAGCGATAGGCCAGGACGTTGCGTGGGCACGCACTGACGCACTCGAAGCAGCGCATGCAGCCGCTGTGGGCGACCATCCCCAGGCTCTGCACTTCCTTGTGTACGAGCACGCCGGTGGTGCACGCCGCGGTGCAGCGGGCGCAGCCGTCACACTCGCCGGTCAAGCGGATGCGACCCGGCGCCACGCCGTCCACGAACGCCAGCAGTGCGCCGTACGGGCACACGTACTTGCAGACGCTGAGCGAGCCCAGCAGGTAGATCATCAGCAGGCCACCGACCACCGTTGCAAACCCCTCGGCAGGGCCGGGTAGTGTGGCCCAGAGCTGGTCGGTTGCGAGGGCTAATGTCGGATCGGGAGGCGCGTCACTACGCCACCAGCGCTCCACTGCCGGCTGCACGAAGATGTAGAAGGCGGCATACAACGGGACCAAGCGCAGCAGGCGCGAGCGGATGGGCACCGCGTGAATGCCAACCCGCCGCAGCAGGGAGCGGCAGACCTCCTGGAGCGCCAACATGTGGCAACCCCAGGCACAGAAGAAGCGCCCGAAGATAGCGGTAACGACGAGCAGGAACGCGAAGAGAAACAACGCGGCGGTGACCACCCCCTCGGCAACAAAGCGCCCCGCGTCGCTGAGCTGAATCGACGACAGCGTGGTGCCGGCGAGACGCCAGTGGATGATGTGCACCGCGATGAGGACGTGCACCACTACCAGCGACGCGATCCGCCAGCGCGCCGGCCGTGACAGAGGAGCGTGTTCCCTGGACGACAGCACGGTGCTCAGCTCGTCCGCGGTGTTGGCTTTGGCCGCGGCGTCGGCTTCGGGCGAGGCGTCGGCCGCGGATGCGTGGTGCGCACCGGTCGTGCGGGACGCTGGGGCTGCTGCACCCCGGGCTGGTGGACCGTACCCGGGTTGTGGGGAGTGACCACCGGCTGTGGTTCCGGCGTTGCGCGCACAACCGTGGGATGCACCGGAGCATGCGGCGCGTGCACCGCGGTCCCCGAGTTGGTCGGATGAGCCGGATGTGCGGGACGCCTCGGACGCCCGGCGCTCGTCGGCTGCGGCGTCGGCGGTTGCGTCGCTGCCGGGGATTCGGGCGCCGCGAGTGCCACGCGGATCTGTCTGTAGCCGGCGTTGGCTGCGAGCGAGTCGTTCGCTTCCCACAGCGTGTTGGCCGGGTTGGCAATGTTCACCAGATAGTACTGGCCCGCCGGGACGGGCGTCTCGACATCGCCGTCGAGGTCGATCCACTGGCCGGGATGGAAGCGGTGGTAGACGTCCTTGTAGCCCACCGAGATGCCCATGCGCCCGACGGTGTCCGTGCAATGCGCGTCGTACTGGTGCGGTCGGTTGTCGGCGGCGCGAATCGGGTCGGTGTCGAGCAGGCAGTACGCGGTCTTGCTGACGTGCGCTACCAGGTCGCCGGTAAACGGATCGTCTTTGCGCAGCTCGTAGGTGGCCAGATGCGCGTAGGCCCACGTCTGTCCGGTCTCCTGGTAGCCGATGAGGCCTGCGGGATGCACGCACTTGGAGCCGTCGGCACGCAGGATGACCTGCTGCGCGTCGATCAGCTGCCCGGGGTGCGTGGCCGGAGTAGCGGCCTGGACAATCAGCGGGCCGTTGCCCGTGTTCGCCACGGAGCTGGTGAACTCGAGATGGCGGTGTCCGTCGCGGTTGATGACCTGTACGTCTGCGGGTGGATCAGCGCGCAAGTCGGGAAGCTGCAGCAAAGGGTCTCCTGGCTGGCAGAGTGGTAGGTTCGCATCGGTACCGTTGTCGGGAGACAGAGGGCAGGCGTCGATGAGGTCGGCGACTCGTGCGACGACGCCGTGCTGCGGCGCACCGCCAAGGATCCATAGACGAACGCCTTCAAGTTCATCGCTGGTAAGCGGCAATGCATCGAGGGGCATCGGCTTCACCGCTGCGTCGCTACGGCCTAGTGTCTTTGCGGCGAGCGCGAGCCACAGCTCGCTGTTCTCCGGGTGTCCGGGATCGACTGCCTTGGCCGCACCCGGATCCGTCTCGCCGTCGACGGCCAGATCGTCGTGCTGCAGCAAGCTGTTGTAAGCGGCGGCGGCGCGCAGGTCCAAACCATCCTGCTTGCTGGCCCCGTGACAGTAGCTCACGGTGCAGCTGTGTTGCTCGAAGATGCCGCGTTGGATCAGCTCGAATGTGCTGGCCGGTGTCGGGCATGTCCCCGGCTGCGCTGCGGCTGCTGCTGCGGCGAGGCTACCAACCATGAGCGCTACCACCAGATGCGTACGGTACATCGTCACCCCCCGCAGTCTGTCCACGTTAAAACGCACGGAGGTGGCGAGTTTCAACGCCAAAAGCGCAAAGCTGACGAAGATCATGTCGGGACCTGCGCACGCACCAGCTCGAGCGCTGTTCGCACGGCGATCGGTGCGCCAGCACAGCTTGACATGCGAATGACCGGCGTACGAAAAGCAGGCAAGACTTGTGGTAAATCCATTCCGTCGCATCAAGGCGAGTACCGCCGCGATCCTTTTGCTTGGCGTTACGTCGCAGTTGGCACAGGCTGCCCCGCTGAACGATCCAAATTCGGCTGACCCGATTGCGGCGGAGAGATTCCATCCCATCGGGCCACCGCTCACCAAGCTGGGGGCGAAGCTGGCTGATCCAAACTGGCTGGTCGCGTGGCTGTTGCACCCTTCACGCCTGCGCCCG
Organism: Binatia bacterium; assembly: GCA_041497995.1. Classification (GTDB taxonomy): domain Bacteria; phylum Desulfobacterota; class Binatia; order HRBIN30; family HRBIN30; genus DATKMS01. The sequence continues at coordinate 20,464 of JBGQHM010000063.1, forward strand.
CACAAGCTGATGCGTAGTCTGCGCATCCAAGTCGACGAAGCGCGCGTGTTGGCCGGCTATCTCTACACCGGAGCTCCGCCACCCGGAAACACCCGCACTGGGTGGCGAGGCGGCAATGCCGCTGTGGGCGAAAAGCTCTTCGTCAGTCGCGGCTGTCGCGGCTGCCATTCGATTGGGTCAACGGAACGTTCGCGGGTGACGGGCGCGCCGGACCTTGCGGGCATCGGCGTCAAGGTGCGCCCGGACTGGCTGTTCGATTGGCTCAAGTCTCCCCGATCGTACGACCCCAATACTGCAATGCCGCAGCTGGCGCTCAGCGATGACGACATCCGACACGTGGTCGCGTTCTTGATGTCCCATCGCGAGGGCGCGGCGCTCGTCGCCAAGGCACCGCGCGTTCAACCCGACGGGTCACCGGAGCAGGCGCGCGCCACGATCGCACGCTTCAATTGCGCCAAGTGCCACTTGGTGAGCGGCTTCCAGAAGATCGAGCCGACAACGCGATGGGCAGTAGTACCCGCTGCATGCGCCGACTGTCATCAGTCGAGCGAAGCCTCGACGCCGGCGTGGGCGCCGGCGACTACCGACAGTCCCGATGATCTCACGCTCAAGAACGGCCGGATGCTCATCGGCTACTACAACTGCCGGGGCTGCCATCGCATCGAGGGCGGCGGTGGCGTAGTCGCCGAGCATCTCGAACGCAAAAGCTTTGCGCCGCCCGCGCTCGATGGCGAGGGCGCGCGCGTGCAGCCATCGTGGCTGATTGATTTTCTGCAGCGCCCGACCAACCTGCGCCCTTGGTTGCAGATGCGCATGCCACAATTCGGATTGTCACACGCCGAAGCGGCTGCCTTGACGCGCTACTTCGCCGTTCTGGCGCATGCGTCGCCGGACGATGAGCCACCGGTGAACGCGACCGACGAGATCGTCACCCTCGGCCGGCGGCGCTTCGCGCATTTCAAATGTGTCCAATGCCACGCCGCGAGCATTGATGCTGGCCCGTGCACGGTTGATCCAGAAGACCTCTCCATCGACTTGATGCTGGCGAAGACACGTCTACGGCCGTCGTGGGTGCGCGAGTTCCTGGCGCGACCCAAAGCTCTCGTCGGAACAGAGACGCGCATGCCGGCGGTGTTCTACGACACAGACGGCGTTCCCAAAGTCGACCATCCCACGGACGACATTACAGCGATCACTGGATATATCTTCCGGATGACTGAGTTACCTGGAGCGGTGGCGACGGATCGCGGCGCGGAACGCGGCAAACCGGAACACCCGGTCGATTGGAGCACAGCCCCGTACTGAGCGTCGGCGGCGGGATGGAGGAAGCCATTCCCGCAAGGCCGCTCTCACGTGCGCGTTCTAAGCAGGCGCGGGGCGATGATCAACGCCGCTCCAAAGAGGGCGAGGGAGCCGAAGAGGACGGACGGTTTTCCCGACGGGACGTCTTGGGTGACGAGCTTCGCTCCGGCGACGACCAGGAAAGGAATCACGAGCGTCTTCAACTGCGCGAAGCGCTCTTTCCTACTGAGGAAGGCGAGAAGGATTGCGGCCAGGGAAATGACCGCAGTGCGGAGAATCGACGATTCGGCCATTTCTGTTTGGCCGATCTCCGGTCGGAAGCCGAATGCGGTCGCCACGACCAGTGCGCCCAGTGTCACCGAGGTCAGCAGTGCCGCTGCAAGCCGAGTGCGCCCCCAAGTTTGCTCGAAGTGGATGTCGGAGGTTCGCGGGCGCATGAGCATCACCGCCAGCGAGACGGCTAAGACGATCCAGGGCGCCGGTTGCAGCCAGAATGCGGGCGGCAAACTTCTTCCAGAAAGAATCAGCGTGCTCCCCCGCGCCAGCCCCGACGAATAGGCCGCGACCAAGAGATAGACCGCACCGTGAAGGCCGAGGCTGACGGATGCCGTGCGGCTGCCGGTTGCCGAGCAAACAAGTGCGCTCAACGCGAGGACGATGGGAAGAGCGGCGCCGTGAAAGGTCAGGCAAGCCGAAACCAGTGCGGCCGTCGCCGCAGCGGCCGAGTAGACGATGAAGGTGCGACGCCTCTCGCTGTCGCGCCGGAGCGCATGGTACGCGCCGAAGTAGCAGGCGGCAGCAAACACAGCGATCGAGACCCCGAGCCCTGTCCGCATGTCGGGCGCGCCGACTGACACGCCCACGAGGCTGCCGAGGCCGATCAGCAGAACGACAATGGCCTGAGCGACTTCGAGGAATGTGAGGTTGCGGTTCCGCAGGAATACGAGGAAGGAGAACGTTCCGAAATAGACGGCACCGAACGCCGCCTGCACGAGGCACAGAAAGGCGAGGCTGAGTCCGGCGACCACCGACCCTTCCTCCGGCCCGCGTAGCCGCAACACGGCAGTGATGAGCACCCCGAAGTCGACGACCACCGAAACGAAGCCGCCGAGCAGGTACCATTCTCGATCGTAAGCGACGACGAGCGTTGCCAGCCCGAGGAGGAGCAGCGCGCTCAGGAAGGGCGGAACGGTATTGGTGGCGAACGCGAGCGCGAGCATCGTGAGCGCCGCCGGCGCTCCGATCACCAAGGCGAAGCCGCGCATTTCGCGGTGCCAGGCGACGACCAGCGGGATGGCGGTGAACGCCGTTACGGCGGCGGCGCTTTGCAGCGGCGTGAGGTATGCGAACTTCAGCGTGGTTTCCCACAACAGGGGGAAGCCGATCATCGCCGCAGACACGCCGTGAAATGTCGCGCTCTCGTAAGCATCCTTGCGCGCCGCGCGATCCGCCAAGAAGACCCAACACAAAGCGTACGTGATGCCGAAGAATGTCCCCGCCAGTTGCGGGAGCATGTTCGATTCGGTGAAGAAGCGGATGAGGAAGGCGCCGCCCAGGACAATGAGTGTCCGGCCGATCAGACCGACGATTGAAACGATCGACGCCTCTTCAATCAGGGGGCCGGTGGCCTCGCTCTCTTCCTCGAGTCCTGCCGCCGTGGCCGGAACGCCTTCGACCAGTCGGCGCTCGATCACCTCGAGCCGACGCTCGATCGCCTCCAGTCTCTCTTCAAGGGGTCGGCTGTCACTCGGCATAGGGCGTTCCGCTGCCGTTCCGGATCGCCGCAGCTGCCGGCCGCGATTCCGGCTGTGGTGTCGTTGGAATCTCTGCTGGAGTCAGCATATGGCTTGCCATTGGAGGGATGGTGCGCCTACCGGAAGCCTTGCACACGATTCCGGCGGCCTCGTTGGGGGTCGATCGC
>JBGQHM010000064.1:0-23507 GCA_041497995.1 Binatia bacterium
CCCCGAGAGCACGACAGCGCGCAGCGACTTATCGGCGGCGAGCGCGCGGCCGGTCTCTACCAGCCCTTCGAACATCGCCTGGTCGAGGGCGTTCAGCTTGTCGGGACGGTTCATGCGCACATCGGCGACGCCGTCTTGCTTGGTCACGATCACTCTGTCGGACATTGCTCCATCCTCCTTCTTTCTCATCGGTGTGCGGCTTGGCGGTCTTTGCGGTTCTCGCGCCCGCTCTTGTCTGTGCCTACTCCTCCGGCCGTGCGTAGCCCAGCTGTTTGTCGACCACGTTGCGCAGCGGACGACCGTGGACGTAACGATCCAGGTTGTCCTCGAAGATCGCCAGCATCTTCTGGAAGTACTGCGGCGTATAGCCGGAGATGTGCGGAGTGAGCACGAGGTTCGGCAGCGACCAGAACGGGTGATCGGACGGCAGCGGCTCTTGGTTGAACACGTCGAGCGCCGCGCCGGCGATGGCACCCGTGCGCAGCGCTTGGATCAACGCGGCCTCGTCGACGTGCTCGCCGCGGCCGACGTTGATGAGGAACGTGCTCGACCGCATGGCCTGCAGCGCTGCCACGCCGATGATACCGCGCGTCTCCGCCGTGAGAGGCAGCGCGCACACCACCCAGTCGGCCCATGCGAGCAGCTCGTGCAACGCGGTCGGCGGCACCACCGCCTCGGCGCCCGCGATGGGTCGCGTGATGTCCCGGCGCATGACGCGGACGTGCATGCCCAGCGCGGTGGCCCGCTGCGCCAGGTTGCGCCCGATGGCACCGGCGCCGAGGATCGCCAGGTTGGCGCCGTGCAGCTCGCAAATCGTGCCGGCGTAGCTGATGATCCCGAAGCGGTTCCACTCAGCCCGCGCCTGCAACCGCAACGCTTCGTGGAGGTTGCGCGCCAGGACAAACATCTGGGCAAGCACGTGCTCCGGAATGCACACGGCATGCAACCCCGCCGAGTTGGTCAAGATGACGTCGCTTCTAACCATCTCGGGAAAGAGATTGTCCTCGATCCCAGCTGACGCCGAGTGGATCCACCGCAACCGCGGCGCTGCACCGAAATGGGCGCGCGGGAAATGAAAGCCGGCGAAGACATCGGCATCCGGGAGGACGACGGCCAGGTCGACCGGGTCTTCGACCGACACCACCCGCACACCCGGGAAGCGCGTCTGCAAACGCTCCAGCTCACTGTCAGGCAGGTTCCACCGGACTTCCTTCAGGTGAAAGAAGGTCACGACGTTCATGGGATCGCTACTCCTTCGCTGTGAGTCTTACCTGGAAGACGCGGATCAATGCCAGCGGAGCACACAACGAGGTCACGCTTGTGGGCGTCTCGCCAGCTCCGCTCTGGTGGCGCGGCCGTCCCTGGCCGCGAGTGCGCAGCGTGAGGAAGCAGACTCGCGGGCACGGAGGCCCGCGCCACCAGAGCTGGCCAGAGCTGACAGGAGCTGATCAGAGAGCTGGCGGCGCGTGGACTTTTCTCCAATGGTCGCGCTATGGAGGCGGCGTGACATCCCCGCAAGGCTCTGTGCACAGCGAGCCGGCTTGGCCGGCGGCCGACGGGCGCCGCATCGTGTTCCTGATCGACGCGGCAGGCTCGCTGGAGCAACGCCTACTCGAAGACTGGATCGCACGCAACCGCCCAGCCGATTGCGCACCGAACGGCATCGAGACGATCCCCATCCCGCCGTCGCGGACAGCACGCTCACGTGGCCGTATCGATCCGCGCCTCGATGCCAGTCTCGCCACCGGCGACGACGCCCTGCTCGCGCCCCTGCGCGTCGCTTGGCAACCGGCGCAGAAGGACGGCGTCCGCGCGGTGCGTTTGTCGGATCTGTTGACCTTCGGCGATCCACGCGATCCGGGGCGGTTGCGGCAGACGTGGGTACTGCGGCGGCATCCCGACCGCTGCTGCATCGTCGCGGGCGAGCCGGCACCGATCTCGGAGCTCCGCGAGCGCTGGCGGCGCGCCGGCGGCACTGACGCCGGCCACACCACCGGCCTGCCCGACTTCGTCGCGCGCCAAGCGGCGCTGGCGCTCGAACGCGCCGAGCGCCGCCTGCGCGGCGCGCGCTACAAAGTGCCGCGACTGGTGCACGAAGACATCCTGGCGCGTCCGGCGTTCCGTGGCGGTATCGCGCGTCTCGCTCGCGAGCTCGGACGCCCGGAGGACAAAGTCACCCACGACGCGTCGCGCTACCTGCGCGAGATCGCGGCGACGCATAGCACCTACGTCATCGACCTCGTCGCCCACCTGATCCACTTCATGTACACGCTCGGCTACGGCGAGACGCTGCACTACGACCGCGCCCAGCTCGAGCAGATCTACAGTCTGGCGCAGCGCTACCCGGTCGTCTTCCTGCCGTCGCACAAATCGAACCTCGACCACCTGGTGCTGCAGTACGCGCTGCACGAGAACGGCCATCCGCCGAACCACACCGCCGGTGGCATCAACATGAATTTCTTCCCGATGGGTGCCCTGATGCGCCGCAGCGGCGTGTTCTTCATCCGCCGGACCTTCAAAGACAACGCGGTCTACAAGTTCGTTCTGCGTCAGTACATCGACTATCTGATCGAGAAGCGTTTCCCGCTCGAGTGGTACATCGAGGGCGGACGCTCACGATCAGGGAAGCTGCTACCACCACGCTTCGGCCTGCTCGCGTATGTGGTCGACGCCTACCGGCGCGGCAAGAGCGACGACGTCATGCTCATCCCGGTGTCGATCGCCTACGACCAGATCCAAGACGTTGGCGAGTACGTCGCCGAACAGCGCGGCGCCAAGAAGCAGCGCGAGAGCTTTGGCTGGTTCCTTGGCATGGTGCGCCGGCTGCGGCGGCGCTACGGCAGCATCCACATTCGGCTCGGCGAGCCGCTGTCGCTCGCCAAGACCATCGGTCCGCCGGATCCCGCCGCCGAACCGCGTGACGACGAGGAGAATCTGGCGCTGCAGAAGCTGGCGTTCGAGATGTCGGTGCGCATCAACCGGGTCACGCCGATCACACCGACATCGTTGGTGACCCTGGCACTGCTCGGCATGCACGACCGTGCCGTGACCGTCGACGAGACCGTCGCGGCGTTGCGCTACCTCGTCGACTACGTGCGTCGCCGCAACCTTCCCACAACCGCCGCTCTCGACCTCGACACACCTGACGGCGTGCGCCGCGCCCTCGATGCACTGGCTGAGAACGGCGTGGTCTCATGTTTCGACGAAGGGCCTGAGGCGGTGTACCTGATCGGCCCCGACCAACATCTCACTGCGGCGTACTACCGCAACACCATCATTCACTTCTTCGTCAACGGCGCCATCGCCGAGCTCGCGTTGCTGCATGCGGCCGAGGGCGCTGATCCGACTGCCGCGTTCTGGCAGGCCGCGCTGCGCCTGCGCGACCTGCTGAAATTCGAGTTCTTCTTCGCCGAGCGGGAAGGGTTCCGCAGCGAGATGCGGCAAGAGATGGCGTTGCATGATCCGCAGTGGGAGCAGCGGCTCACACGCGGAGCCGCCGACATCCAGGCGCTCCTGCGCCGCATCCGGCCGTTCAGCGCCCACCGCGTGCTGCGTCCCTTCCTCGAAGCCTACGCCGTTGTCGGTGACGCACTGACGCAGCAGCCTCCCGACACCGCCGTCGACGAGGCGGCCTTCCTCTCAAAGTGTCTGGCGTGGGGCAAGCAGTACCGCTTGCAGCGCCGCATCCGCAGCACCGAGTCCGTGTCGAAGGTACTGTTTGAAACGGCGCTGCGCCTGGCGCGCAACCGCAACTTGCTGCAACACGGCTCGCCGGACCTGACCGTGCGACGGCAGGCCTTCGCCGCGGAGATCCGTGACGCGATCCGGCGGGTGGACGCGATCAGTGCGCTGGCGGCAAGTCGCCTCGCCGGGTTGATCGAGTAGCTTCGCGCGTTACTACCGACAGGCGGCGATGCGCTTCACGTAGATCTTGCAGGTCGCGAGGTCGGCGCGCCGGTCAATGCCGCTATTGGTCAACGGCTTTCTACCGGCGGAGTCCGCACCGCCGACGGCGCTTTGCATCAACGGCGGCAACAACGTAATCAAAAGACCCCGGACGGGCGCCGCGCGCGTTCAGACGGCTATTGAGGAGACGGGGATGCCAGTCGAAGTTCTTGGGATCGATCACATCTTCATCACGGTCCGCGACCTCGCCGTTGCCGAGGAGTACTACGACAAGGTGATGAAGATCCTGGGGTTCCGGAAGAACCGGGCGGACATCGCCGGTGAGCCACACGTGCACTACTACAACCGCTACTTCGCCTATTGGCTGCGACCAGCGCGCGAAGCGGCCGTCGAACACAACTCTTATGCCGCCGGGTTGCATCACGTGTGTTTCCGCGTCGGTGATCAAGCGGACGTCGACCGCGCCGTTCTCGAGCTCGAAGCCGCCGGCATCAGCGCGTCCGCGCCGCGTCTGCACCCTGAGTACGGCAAAGACTACTACGCCGCATTCTTTGCCGACCCCGACGGCGTGCGGCTCGAGATCAGAAACTTCGGCGAATGGTGGAGGCGAGCGATCACCGCGTGGAAGGAGGAGGCAACGGTCTGAGTCACGGTGGCCGCCGCGAACCAGTGCTGGGACTCAACGACCGCATCAAATGGATGGCATACCGTGAGGCGCTAGCCCGGCGTCAGGGCACCACCTGAAGTCGCATCAGCTCCGCAGCGATTGTCTGCGCGATCACTCCATAGCCCGCCGGGGTGCAATGGCCGTCCTTCGGCCAGTACAGTTGCTGCGTGCTCGCGGCACGCAATGCAGGGAGCGTTGGGATGAACACCACACCGTGTCCCGCACTCCATCGCGCCAGCCGCTGGTCGGGATAGTCCCGCTCTGCAGGCCACGGCCCGTGCTGTGGAATGCTGACGATGACAAAGTCGGCGCCATTCTGTCGGGCCAGCTCTTGCATGCGCTCAAACTCGGACTCCACCTTCCGCCAATCCGGTTCGTGAAACCCACCGTCACGGTAGATGTCCTGCCCATGCACCGGATGCGTCCGCTCGCGCACGAAGGCCGCCACGTGCGCAAGCAGGGATCGTATGACCCGCGAATGCCTGGACAACCAGACGGCGACGGCGCCGAGGTGCTCCAGGCCCTGGGAAGACAAGAACCCGTCCTCTCGTACACGGATCACCTCGAGGCCCTCGTAGGTATCGACGATGTCGTTCGGCAGAAATGCCACCATGATCAGGTCGGGGTGATACGGTAGGCCATCATGCTCGAGCACTAGCCGCTCCGCCTCGGGAAAGTAGCGTGGGAGACCCAGCTTGATGACCTCGACCTGGCGCGTTCGCCCCGGTCGTTCGTTGAGGAGACGCTCGACTCGCGCCAGGTAGGTGTCGTCGAACGGGGCGCCCACGCCGTACGTGAAGCTATCGCCCAACGCGACAATGCGGAACACACCGGGAGGTTTCTCCGGGGCATGCTCACCGTCTCTGAAACCGGCGCTATTGTGTTGGTAGTCGAACGCGAAGTCGTCTGAGCGACCGGTGACCCGCGTCAGTGGTCTGCGTCTGTACGGAATGAACGGGTCTGGCACATTGCCGCCGTACTGCGTATCGAGCGACGGACCCAGATGGAAGACACGCGCGGTGAGCTCGAGCACCACCAAGGCGACAAACACACCCCCAAGAACGAGCGGGGCGCGTCTCCCAACAAACTTCACCGCCGTACGCCACACCATCGACAAGATCCGGCAGGCATCCTACAGGACCAGCGCTCCGGCCGCACCAGCGGCCCGTGCTCTTTCGCAGCGTGGCCGGGCTCACAGTTGCGTTGATTCTCGGGATGTGCGCGGATGGCAGCGCCATGAACGCGGTGCGTAGAGCGCGACCACTGTGGTGGTGCACTAGAGGGCCTGCGGCCGCTGTGTTTCTTGACTTTGCCGGATCGCTGGTGGATAGGCGGAACATGCGTGATGTGCCGACCAACCTGATCTCCCGAGCCACCGTGAGTGTCGCGATCCTCCTCTGCGCCGGCTGCTCCCTGTTCCGGCTCTCACCGCAGCAGCAGGCCGACCAGACCGAGCCGGTACTCGCCGCCGCCGGTTTCCGGATGTTGCCGGCAGATACTCCGGAGAAACTCGCGCACCTGAAGACGCTGCCGCCGCTGAAGTTGACGCCCCGCCAACACAACGGCCAGGTGCGCTACGCGTACGCCGATCCGTACTCGTGCACCTGTCTGTACGTCGGCGACGAGCAAGCCTTCCAGCAATACCAGCGCATGGCGCTCGAGAAACACATCGCCGACGAGCAACGGCAAGCCGCGATGATGAACGAAGACGCGGCCGCCCAAATGCAAATGGATTTCTGGGGCCCCTTCGGTCCCTGGTTCTAGGGCCTGTCGGAGTCAGCAGCCCGAAGCGACCCAACGGGGAGCGGGCCATGGAAATGACGCCGGCCGCAGGCCCTCAGGGCAGATAGCCGCGCGCCAGCTCCGTGTACTCAGCGACCTGCGCCTCGACCCACGTCCGATCGCGGTGCAGCTCGGTCGCGAGCAGCGCAGCGACGCGCGGCGCCGCTGCGATCGAAGCGCGGGCATCGAGGAGCAGGCTGCGCGTGCGCCGGGCAAGCACGTCTTCCACTGTGCGCGCCATCTCGTGACGCGCCGCCCAGAGCACCTGCCCGCACGTGTACGGCAGGCGCGCATGAAGCGGCTCGCTCCGCATGGCGTCCTCCGCGACAAACGACTGCACTCCCGCCGCATCCGAACCGTACATCTGCATGTTGCCCGCAGTGGGCAGGCGCGCATCGTCGCGCCGCATCCAGCCATGCAGGCGCAGCGTCTCGGTGATGCATGGACGCTCCCGCAGGCCCCCCACCGGAATCGCGTCGTCGACCGTGTCCTGGGCCATCTTGCGGTACGTCGTCCACTTGCCGCCGATGATCGTCACCAGCCCGGAGTCCGACACCAGCACCGTGTGCTCGCGGGAGGTTGACTTACTTTCACTGCGCGAGCCGTTGGGGCGGACGAGCGGGCGGAGCCCGGCGAAGACGCTGAGGATGTCGGCTTCTGACGGGTCGTGGGACAGATAGCGCGCGGCGTTACGCAGAATGAACTCGATCTCCTGCTTGAGCGCGCGGGGCTCGATCTCCGGGCGCTCCATGGGCGTGTCGGTCGTGCCGACCAGCACACGCTCCTGCCATGGGATCACAAACAGCACCCGGCCATCGTCCGTCTTCGGCACCATGATCGCGGTGTCGCTCGGCTGGAAGCTCCGGTCGAGCACGAGGTGCACACCTTGACTCGGTGCGATCATGCGCTCGGCCGATCCATCATCCAGGCGCCGCACGTCGTCGGCAAAGATGCCGGTCGCATTGATGACGACGCGCGCCCGCAGCTCGAACGAACGGCCGGACTCGTGGTCGACGGCCACCACGCCGTTCACCATCCCGTTCTGCTTCGTCAGTGCAGTCACCGGCATGTAGTTGATCAGCGCGGCGTCGTGATCGGCGGCCGTGCGCGCCAGCGCCAGTGCCAGGCGCGCGTCATCGAACTGGGCGTCGTGGTACATCGCGCCGCCGATCAGGTTCTCGGTCTCGACGTTCGGAATGCGCGCAATGGTCTCCTGCCGATTGAGCTGGCGCGATGGCGCGATGTTCAGTTTGCCGGCCAAACGATCGTAGAGCTTGAAGCCGATGCCGTAGAACGGTCCTTCCCACCACCGATAGCGCGGCACGACGAAGGCCAGATCGTGCACCAGGTGCGGGGCGTTGCGGCACAGCAGACCGCGTTCGCGCAACGATTCGAGCACCAGCGACACGTTCCCCTGCTTGAGGTAGCGCACGCCGCCGTGGACGAGCTTCGTGCTCCGGCTCGACGTGGCCTTGGCGAAGTCCCACTGTTCCAGCAGCAGCGTCCGGTAGCCGCGCGTCTGCGCGTCCACGGCAATGCCGAGGCCGGTCGCACCCCCGCCAATGACAATGATGTCCCACATGCCGCCGTCGAGGCGGCCAATCATCTGCTCGCGTGTCATCACAGTGTGCGCGCAGCCCGGCAACCCGGCACGCAACGGCGACCTGTGTAGCAGAAGAGGCGCGGAATCAGTAGATGTCGCTTCACGCGAGCCCGTAGCTTTCCATCTTCTTGTACAGCATGCTGCGCGACAGGCCGAGCGCCTTGGCCGCTTGGGAGACGTTGCCGGCGTGCTTGCGTAGCGCCTCGGTGATGTACCGTGCCTCGAAGGCAGCACGGGCCTCACGCAACGATTTGTCTCCGGCATCGATATGGAGGGACTGCGCCGGCTCCTCGGCAGTGGCGTCGTCGGGGACTGGCGGCAGGCCGGCGGCTGGCGAATCAACCGCTGCGATATGCGGCGACAGGTGCTCGAGGCAAATGATCTCGCCGGGGAGCGTCAACGCGACGGCGCGCTCCAATTCATTCTGCAGCTCGCGCACGTTTCCCGGCCAAGCTTGCTGGGCAAGCACGTCCATCGCGTTGCGGCTGATACCACCCACGGACTTCCCGAAGCGCTGAGTAACCTGCTTGAGAAAATGCGCCACCAGAATTGGAATGTCGGCGCGGCGCTCACGCAGGGGCGGCACGGTGATCGGGAAGGTGTTGAGGCGATAGTAGAGGTCCTTTCGGAAATTTCCGGCGTCGACCTCCTGCACCAAGTTGCGGTTCGATGCGGAAATGACCCGTACGTTGACCCAGCGCGGCGTGCGTTCGCCGACCGGTAGCACCTCACCGCTCTGCAGAACGCGCAGCAACTTGACCTGCATCGCGGGCGACATGTCCCCGATCTCGTCCAAGAAAATGGTGCCATCGTGGGCAACCTCGAAGAGCCCCTTGCGGTCTTCGATGGCGCCGGTGAAGGCACCCTTACGATGGCCGAACAGCTCGCTCTCCAGGAGATGCTCGGCGAGCGCACCACAGTTCACGGCGACGAACTCCTGGTCTTGGCGCGGCCCATTGAAGTGTATGGCACGCGCGATCAGTTCCTTGCCGGTCCCGGTCTCGCCATGGAGGAGCACCGTGACCGGCGCGGTGATCGCGCTCTCCATCAATCGGAAGACCCGCTGCATGGCCTCACTCGCGCCGATGATGTCGGTGAACCGACTGCTCCGGGCGACCTCGCGATGCAACGCCGCCACACGCTCGCGCAGCCGCAGCTCCGACTCCTTCAGCGTGTGATAGAGCCGCGCGTTCTCCATGGCGACGGCGATCCCCTCCGCCAAGGCTTCGAGGAAGCTCAGATCGTCCGGGGTAAAGGCATGGCCCTTGGCGCTGCGCACCTGAATGACGCCGATGACTCCGTGGCGAGCGCAGAGTGGCGCAGTGAGCAGCGACCGCGTGGCCATGCCGGTTTGCCGGTCGACATCCGAGCACCAGCGGGCGTCCGACGGCGCATCGCCCACGAGATCCGCTTTGCCGTGACGCACGACCCAACCGGCGACACCGGACGTGACGGGGAGGCGGATCGAGGCGAGGCGCTCATCCACGTCCCGACCCGATTCGGCGGTATACGGGAAGAACAGCTCTTGCGTCTTGTCGTCCAACAGGAGGACCGCACTTCCGTCCGCGTGCAGGAGCTCCTTGGTCTTGCGGATCACAAACGGGACGAGACGTTCCAGATCGATCAGCTCAGTAACCGACCGCGTCACCTCGCTGAGCACGGCCAGTTGGCGGATCTTGGATTCCAGTCCTTGCTGCAATTCCATTCCCTCAACGTCCACGGGCACGTCTCCCCTCGCTGGCTTGTAAGCGACCGCTCTTTTTTTCACAAGCAGTGTGCTAAGGCCGGCGCATCCCATGTCGGACCTGACTCAGGCTCTTGCGAGCTACGTTCCGGCCGTGGTCCTGCGCAGCCTGGCCGGCAGTGGCTCGAACGGCGCCGCGCCGCGCGTCGAGCGCTTTCCCGCGGCGTTGTTGTTCGCTGACATTTCTGGCTCGACGGCACTTGCCGAGCGGTTGGCAGAGCGCGGCAGCGCCGGCGCCGAAATCTTCAGCCGCGTGTTGAACGCCTCGCTCGGTCAGGTGGTCGACTGCGTCTTGGCGCGCGGTGGCGACGTCGTCAAGTTCGCCGGCGATGGCCTGTTCGCCGTGTGGACGCTTGGCTTCGGCATCGCCGATTTGGCTCAGGCAACGCGCCACGCGGCCCAGTGCGCCCTGGATGTGCAACGGGCGTTGCACGCCGCGCCGGTCTTCGAAGGTATCGCCCTCTCCATGCGCATCGGGGTCAGCGCTGGAGAAGTGATGACCCTGGGGGTCGGCTCGACGGACAGTCACGTCGAGCATCTCGTCCTTGGCGCTCCGGTTGCGGCTGTCTGCCGCGCCGAGGCACGCGCGGCGCCCGGTGAAGTCAGGCTGACGACCGAGGCCTGGACCTTGGTCAGCAACCGCGGCACCGGGGAATTGAGCGCGGACGGGACCGTTCGTCTGACCGGTCTGGTGCCGGAGGCCGCAGTCGCGCTACGACCGGTGCCGGTCGATGCTAGCCTGGAACCGCAACTGCGCGCGTACACGCCCGCGGCCATCGTCGAGCGGTTGGCCGCACACCAGGGGGAGTGGCTGGCCGAGTTGCGACGGATCAGCGTTCTGTTCGCACAGCTGCCCGATTGGAACGCGCACCCGGATGAAGCAACGGCCCGGCGCGCGCAGGAGCTCGTCGGCGCGATCCAGGCCGTACTCGAACGCTACCAAGGAACCCTGTCACGCGTCGGCATGAGTGCAGACGGGCCGGTCGTGAAGGCGGACTTTGGCACACCGCCGTGGGCCCACGAAGACGACGCGGTGCGTGCGGTGTCGGCAGCGCTCGACATCCGGCACGAACTGCAGCTGCGCGGTGTGCGCGTCGCACTCGGTATCGCCACGGGCCACGCGTTCTGCGGTGCCATCGGCAACGCGCAACGGCGCGAGTACACGGTGGTCGGCGACGTGGTGAACGTGGCGGCGCGGCTCATGCAGGCTGCTGATGACACTGTGCTGTGCGACACCTCGACCCACGACGCCAGTCGAGAGCGCTTTACCTTTACGGCGTTGCCCGCCCTCGCAGCCAAGGGCAAGGAGGGCCTCGTTGCGGTGTTTCAGCCGCGCGAACGCAGGTCGCTGGCGACGCCCACGTCCCGGCCCGTGATCGGCCGCTACGCCGAGCGCACACGCCTGCGACAGCACGTCGCTGCCCTGGAACAGGGTACGAGCCGCGTCGTCGTCATCGAAGCCGACGCCGGTATGGGGAAGTCCTGCTTGATCGCCGACCTGCAACGTGCGGCCGAGACGCGCCCGGTCACCGTCCTCAGCGGCGCCGCCGATGCCATCGAAGTCGCAACGGCTTACCACGCGTGGCGGCCGATCATCGGCCACCTGTTCCGGCTGGACGAGGCGGGAGACGCCGAGGCCAATCAACGGGCCCACGTGCTGCGGCAGCTGACTGCGTGGGACATTCACATGATTGGTGGGCTATCGACCGTCGAACTGGGGCCGCTGCTCAACGCGGTGCTGCCCATCGCGATCCCCGAGACACCCTCGACGGCACAAATGTCCGACGAGGCGCGTGCCGACAATACACACGATCTGTTGTTGCAGATCATGCAACGCGTCGCGGAGACGCAGCCGCTGTTGGTGGTCATCGAGGACGCACACTGGCTGGATTCGCCGTCGTGGACGCTGGTGCGGCTGGCCAGCCAAAAGGTGCGCCCCCTCCTCCTCGTGCTGGCCACACGACCACTGAGTGAGCCGCCGCCCGCCGAGTATCGCCGCGTGCTGCAGTCTGACATGACCGACCTCATCCGCCTGCAGCCGTTGACGGACGAAGAGACCGTCGCGCTCGTCTGTGAGCGTCTCGGTGCCACGTCGGTGTCGGAGCCGGTCGCCGCGTTCATCGCCGCGCGCGGCGGCGGACACCCGTACTTCAGCGAAGAAGTCGCTTACGCCTTGCGGGATGCCGGTTTGGTGACGACGGTGGGCGGTGTCTGCCGGATCGTCGCGGGTGCAGGCGCCGATGACACCTTGCCCATCCCGGACACGCTGCGCGGCGTGATCACCAGCCGCGTCGATCGCCTGACCGCGCGCCAGCGCTTCACGCTGAAGATCGGCAGCATCATCGGCCGCACCTTCGCCGTCGCAACACTGACGGACGTGCATCCGATCGACACCGACCGGGCATACATACCGGAAGATCTGCAGGCCTTGGCACAGCTCGACCTGGTGCACGCCGACCTCACGGCACCCGAACCAACGTACGTCTTCAAGCACGCGATCACGCAAGATGTCACGTACAACTTGATGTCGTTTGAGCAGCGCCAACAGCTGCATCAAGCCGTCGGTGAGTGGTACGAGCGCAGCTACCGCCATCACCTGAGTCCGTACTATCCACTGGTGGCGCATCACTTCAGTCGTGCCGTCGATTTCGAACGACCGGACCCCGCGTTGCTGGCGCGCGCCGTCGACGCCGTCGAGCACGCGGGCGAGCAAGCCGTGCAACGCTACGCCAACGAAGAGACCCTGCGGTTCTTTCAAGATGCCCTGCGCCTGCAGGGGCGGAGCGGCTTGGACAGCGATCACAGCCGGCGCGCGCGCTGGTACCGGCACCTCGCTGATGCTGCCTACCGCCTGGGGCGCGTGCCGGAAGCCATCGAGCATGCCTTGCAGGCCCTGCAGTGCTTTGGCCAGCCGTTCCCTCGCCACCGGCTGCGCCAACACCTGGGCATCCTGCAAGAAGTCGGGCGTCAGGTCATGCATCGTCTGTTTGGTCCCTATGTGCGGGGGCGTTGGCGCGGTGCCGCTCGCGAGGCAGCACTGGACGCGGCACACCTCTACGAGCTGCTCGGCCTGATGTGGTTCGTCACGCTCGATGGCATTCCCGCGATTCTTGCCAACCTGCGGGCGCTCAACCTCGCAGAACGGGCTGGACCCGCACCGGAGCTGGCCACGAGCAGCGCCATGGTTGGACTCTTGGTGGGCGTCATGATCGGCCCGCAGTACGGCGAACACTACTTCCGGCAAGGACTCGAAGCGGCGACTCAGCTCGCCGACCGGTACGGCTACGGGCGCATCTTCCACACCCAAGCGTTGGTGTATGCGGGACAAGCGCGCTGGGCAGAGAGTGAGGCGGCGTTCCGTGAGGCACTCGCCACCTTCGAAGAAACGGCGGATGCGCGCTGGCGTGACATCGAGCAACTCGCCATTGGGACGCTCCAGTACTTCCATCGCCGCTACGCAGACAGCCATCGGACGTACCTCCAAGCCGCCGTGTCGGCGCGTGAGCGCGGCGATGTTCAAGCGCAGGCCTGGTCATACGTCGGCATCGGCAGCTGTCTCTTGGTCGAGGGGCGCTCCGCGGAAGCCATCGAGGTCTTCGACGCCATGGAGGCGTGGATGGTCAATAACTTCGCCCACCTTGGCGACCGCTCCTCGGAGCTCTCGGTGCATGCCATGCGCGGCGCTGCGTGTCTGCGGCTCGGCCAGCTCGATGTGGCGCTCCGCGAGGTTGAGATCACGGCATCCATGATCGAGGAAGTACCGGCACTCAGCGTGGTCGCACTCCCCGGATTCACCTACGGGGCTGAGGTCCCGCTGCGGTTGTGGGAAAGCGCGTACCACGAGCGTCAGCGGGTGCAGCGCTTGGCGGTGCGAGCCATGCGCAATCTGCAGAAGTACGCGCGGCTCTATCCGCTGGGCCGCCCATCAGCGAAGCTCTGGGACGGACTGCTCTGGTGGCTGCGCGGAGAGACTCAGCGAGCCCACGATGCGTGGCGCGCAGCGCTCGATCTTGCGCGCGAGCACGACATGCCGCACGAAGAAGGCCTGGCGCACTACGAAATCGGCAGACACCTCCCCGTCGGCCACACGGACCGGCTGCGTCATCTGCGGCAGGCGATCGACATTTTCACGACCGTCGAGTTGGCGTATGAGCGGGCTGCGGCCGAGGGCGCACTGCAGGACAGTAGCGCTCAGTCGGCTGTCTGACGTGGCCGATCGGTGCGGCGCCGGCGTGGTTTGGTTGCACCCAGGAGGGCGTACTGCGCCAAATTTCGGCGGCACACGCGGTACTGGTAGTACGCCCCTTCGGCGTTGCGCGTCTGCGTTTCCGTGCGCAGGCCGAGCTGCGCAGCCAACCGGCTCAACGGAAATGCGTACAACGAGTGCAGGAAGAGTATACGCGTCGACGGCACGACCGCGTGTGTCGTGTCCATGAGACGGACACGGCCGAAGCCAGCACCCCGCAGCGCTTGGCGCATAGCGGCGCTCGTGACTAGACTGGCGACGGCCCACGTGTGAATCCAGCTGTTCATGAGGCCTTGCTCTTCACGCGTGTAGCGCGCCTTCGCGGCGAAGCCGTCGGCGAGGATCAGGCAGCCGCCCGGTTTCAGAATGCGAAAGGCTTCCCGAGCGAAGGCGAGCTTGTCCGGCGCGTAGCAGACGCTCTCCAACGCCCAGACCACATCGAAGCTGTTCGCGTCGAAGCTGGTGCGGCTGTAGTCCATGACGGCGAATCGCGTAAGCTGCTCGACGCGGCGGTGGCGAGCGTTGGCACGTGCCCGAGCCACCTGATTGCGGCTCAGTGTGATACCCGTGACGTGGCACCCGTATCGTTCCGCGAGAAAGATGGCGCTGCCGCCGACCCCGCACCCGGCATCGAGAACGACCGCGCCGGGACGGATGCGCGCAAACTCGGCCATGACCTCATTCTGGCGCGCCAGTGCGGCGCGCAGCGTCCACGTGCTGGCGTCCCAGTACCCGATGTGCATCGCCAGGCTCGCGTCGAGGTCCCACACGAGCCGGTAGTCGGTCTCGCACTCGTCGTAGTAGCGGACGATCTCGCGCCGCGTAAACGCGGGCCGCGCACTCACACCACTGGATGATACCTTTGCACCGTTCATCGGCTCTGGCTCGGGGATCGGGTGATGGGTCACGCGCCTCAGTCGAGATGCTCTTCTCCGACGATCGCCGCCGGCCACCCGCCGATGGCACGTGCGGCGCGGAAGCCGGACATGACCGCCGCCTCCACGCAGCCGGCGTTGACCCCGTTCAGGGTCCAGTCGCCGGCGATGCAGAGGTTGCGGAAGCCAGACCGATCGGCGCGCAAGCGGTACTGAATCGTTTTCGGTAGCGACAGCACGTAGCGCTCGCTCGGGTCGATGTTGGCGCCCCAGAATTGGTCGCGCAGCCGTTCGATACCGCGGCGTTCCTGCAGGTCGATCAGCACTTTCCAATCGAGACCCTTCGCGCCGGTGATCGCGGGCCACGCGTGGCCGATGCTTTCTGTCAGCAGCGCCGACATCTCATCGAAGACGCGTTGCTTCATCCGCACAGGAAACTGGTCGTCTGCGTAGTGCGGCGGTTCGGGGGAGTCCCGCATCACGCCGCAGAAGTACGCGATCTGCTGTGGTTGGTGATCCGCCGGCCACGTCTCGGTTTTCAAAGTGTGCGTCATGTCGCCCCACGTGTCGATCGGTCGCACCCAGCCCGTCAGGAACGGGCTGTCCCACAGCCAACCGGTCTGCTGCAGCTTGACCTTCATCCACAGTTGAGACGCTTGCGTCCGCACCGTGGCCATGCCCTCGAGCATCGCGCGCCAATGCGGGCTCCGTTCGGCGAGCTCGGCACAGATGGGCGCGAGCGCGCCCAGCGAGATCCCAAGAATCACCCGGTCGAAATCCACGCCGGCACGCAAGGTCAATTCGTCTTCGTGGTCAGGACCCCACGCACTCCATGCGGATTCGAAGTTCACATACTTCCCTTCGGCGCGCAGTTTCTCGATCTGGTCCTTCTCCTCGAGCTGCGCATAGTCTGGCTCGTTCGGCCAGCACCACAGGTCGCCGACTTTGATCAGGGGTTCGTACGCCGGCCCGCGTGGATCGGCTTGCCGGCCGATGCTGATGCGTTCAATCGACTTGCCATCGCCGGCCAGATGCAGCTCGCGGACCCGGTGGAAGAACTTGAACTTTACGCCGCGCGCCTTGAGGACTCGGTACAGAGGCGAGAAGATCGCGTCGCCCATCCCGGTTTTCATCCGATACAGGAAGGCGCCGCGATAGGTGAGCAGCAGCCGCAACACTCCGCGCAGGAGGGTGCCGGCGGCAGCCCCGGGCTTGTTGGGATCGCCGCCCTCGAAGGCGAAGCCCATCGCATAGAGGCCGCGGATCCACTGACAGCGCACCACCGGCTCCGAGGCACCGTGATGCCGCAACCACTCGGCGAAATCCCAGTCGTTCAGGATGTCGAAGTCGCCGAAGACGACGCCGTCGCGGAGCATACCGCGTACGAGTGTCACTCCGAAGTCCATCGTGATCCACAGGTTGCGCGCGGCACCGACGGCATGCTCGGGATCGCCGATGCGGGCACCCAACCACGCCATCACTCTGTCGAGGAGGTCGTAGAACACACTGTAGTCGCGGCCGCCGAAATGACCCCATTCCGCGTCGCGCGCTTCAACGAAGGACAGCGCCCACGACAGGATATTCGCCGGATGGCCAACGGCGGCAGCCGCCGCCGCACCCAATTCGTCCAGGCGGTGCAGCGCCGCTTGGACCCAGTCCGCCTCTGCCGAGGCCGCGTGCTCGGACTCGTCGGCGAGCCCCGCAGCGGCGTCGCCGAAGACGAGGTGCGAGAGCATCCAGCGGATGATCATCGTGATGTAGTCCTGAGGAGAGAGCGCCAACACCGCCGCTGTTCCGGGGCGCTCGTCGTTGCGTGGAAAGGTCACGGGGTGATGCTCCCAGCGGCCGTTTCCCAGGTCTTCCTCGAGGACGGCAAAGTCGTGCGGCTCAAAGCCCCATTCGATCGGATCTCGGTCCGCAGGCCAGTCCTTCAGCTCGGGAAGGTCGCGATAGCAACTCCGCATCATGCGAAAGGCGTTTTCGTAGTAGCCAAACCACGCGTGGATACCATGCTCTTCGATGCGCTTGTCTTGGCGGGCGACGTTGCGGCCGCAGGCGCCTTTGCCTCCAAGCCGCCAGCCGATCTGGTAGACGGTGATGTCGTAGCGCGCGTCCCAGTTCTCCGCTTCCGTGAGAGCGAAGGCCGCGGCCAATGCGCCGGCACCGCCGCCGAGGACGGCGATCTTCTCTCGCTTGCCGGTGCGGCGCGAGCGGCGCCGCGCCGGCGGCGCCGCTTTCGCAGCGGGCCGAGGCGGAGCGGCGCCCAGCCACTCCGCCAGCTGCTGCAGCGGCGCCAGCGCCACCTCGCTCAGGCGCTGCGGAGCCGACGCCACGGTATCCCACAGCACGGAAGCGAGAGACGCGTTCGGCGCACCATCCGATCGCGTCGGGGCACGCCACACCTCTCGCCCTTGCTGGAGGTCAAAGCCCAGTTTCATGTGGTAGCTGAGCACCGGATGATCGCCGTCATGGAGACCCAGATCGGCACTTATTGGATGGCTGGCGCGATTCTTCAGTCGGAGGACATAGTCGTCATTGAGGATCGCTCCATAGTCCAAATGGGTGACATGCGTGTCTGCTTCGACGATCGAGAGATAACAAGCGAGCGTCCCATCGTTGCAATCGGGAAACTGCTTCAGCAGTACCATCGGCGCGTTGGGTGGCCAGAAGTCGCCCATGAGGCGCGATGCGACGGATCCCAGCGCGCCGCTGCCCGGGTGCAGGAGACGCTGTTGCAACTCGCTTGCGGCGCTGGCGAAGTCACCCCATTCACGCGGATGTTTGGGCGCCCGCCGGATGCGGTCGACAGACAAAAGGCGGCCCCAGTGGCCCACGGCGTCCGGGGTGAATGTATCGATCACGTAGGCGTCGACCGGGAACTGCCGCGGCCACCGCGACTTCTTCAGCACGGCCATTTCTTTCGGGAAGCCATAGATCTCGCGGCCCTCGACCACGGCGAGCGGGTTGTTCACCAGGATGTAGGGCGTGAACAGCATGGGAACGGGGCAACCCCGCCGGCGTACCGGGACCCACATGGCCAGCTCGGTCTCGTAGGCGCTGCCGAGCTTCCGGAACGGGTCGAGCTGCGAGGACACGTGATCGAGGAACGTGAAGGCGAGCATCACGAACGGCGCGAACGGGACGTATGCCACGCGCCCGCTCGGATCCTGGTTGAGATAGCGATCGCACAGTCCTTGAAGAGCTCGCATATTGGAGCGGAAGGCGAAGCCCCACATGTTGGCGTTGGGGATCGTGAACGGCTGCAGGGAGCCTGTGCCCCAACGGTAGACGTACTTGGGAAGCCGGGCGTCGGACATCGTGGTCCTTTCTTGTGCGCGCTCTTCGTCGGCGCGCCCGCAACTGAGCTAGGTTCTTGGCGGTTGAAACTCGTCGTCCATGAGTCACGTTTCGTTCGAAGCCGCTACCAGCGAGCAACGGCGAGCGGTCCCGCCGAAAGGACGCTGGGCGCAGCCCGCTAGAAATCCTCTCCGATGATCTTCTCGGGGTGACCACAGATGGCCCGCGCTGCCCGCATACCGGACATCACGGCGGCCTCGACGCACCCCAGATTCATTCCGTTGAAGGTCCAATCGCCCGCCAGATACAGGTTGGTGAAGCCAGACCGGTCACTGCGCAACCGATAGCGGAGGCTCCCCGGCACCGAGAGGACGTATCGTTCCGTCGGTTCGACGTTGGCGATCCAGAACTGCGCGAGCAACCGCTCTGCACCGACACGCTCCTCGATATCCACGAGCTGCGCCCAGTCGAAGCCATCGGCGGCCGTCGTATTCGGCCACAGATGGCCGGCACTGTTCTCGAGGTACCGCCGCATCTCCGCCAGTGCCCTCCGCCGCTCTCGTGCAGGGAACCCTGGATCGGTAAACCACTCGGGCTCGCGGTGATCGCCGTTCGCCATCGGGCCACAGACGTATGCGACCATGCCCGGCCGCTGTGCGCGCGGCCAGCATTCGGTCGCCAGTGTGGGGGTGAAGTCACCCCAGGTTTCGAAGGGCCGTGTGTATGCCGTGGACAGTGGGCTCGGCAGGCGCCATCCGCTCTCGGCCAGTGTCGGTTTGAGCCAGACTTGGAAGGCCTGGGTGCGGATCGTAGGAATCTTCTCTACCATGCGGCGCCAACGCCGGTCCGCCTGGATCAGTTCACCGCAGATGTGGGGCAGCGCCCCGAGAGAAATACCCAGCACGACCTGGTCGAAATCGACGCCGCGGCGGAGCTCAACGGGGTGCTCGTGTTGCGGACCCCACGAGCTCCACATCGATTCCAAATTCACATAGGTTCCTGGGGTCGCCTCGAGGGCGCGAATGGCCGCAGCTTCTTCGAGCTGTTCGTAGTCGGGCGCGTTCGGCCAACACCAGAGGTTCTTGACGCGTACGAGAGGCGCGTACTCGCCGCGCTTCGGAGTTGCCTGGCGGCCGATCAGAATCCGATCGATCCACTTGCCATCGTCGGAGAGACGCAAGGAACGGACGCGGTGAAAGAACCGGAAGCGCACACCGCGGGCCCGCAGCACGCGGTAGAAGGGGGCGAAGACGATGTCCCCCATCCCACTCCGCAACTTCCACGCGAAGGCGCCGCGGTAGGTGAACAACATGCGGAGAGTGCAGTGCAATGCGGCGCCCGCCGCAACGCGTGGCTGCTCCGGATCGCCGTCGAGAAACGCGAACGACTGCGCGTAAAGCACCCTGGCCCACTCGGACTCCAATGTCGTGTCGGAAGCGCCATGCCGCCTCAGCCACTCCCGCGGTGTGAGATGGTTGATCGCATGGAAACCGTGCCAGACGACTCTGTCACGGATCAACCCGCGGACCACGGCCGCGCCGAAGTCCATCGCCACCCAGAACCGTCGGGCCGTGTCGTCCCGATGGACGAGCGCGCCCACGCGCGCCCACAGCCCGCGCGTGAGGCCGTCGAGGAGTGTGAGGAGGTGGTCGGCGCTCGCGCCGATGAGCTCGCGGGGCACAGCCTGGCCCAGCCGCACCAGCTTCTCCAGGATCGCCGCTAGAGGCGCCTGGATAGCATCCGCAGCAGCTGCGAGCCGCCGCCGCGAGTTGGCACCGTTGCGCAGCGACAGCGGCGCCGCGTCGACAAGCGCATCAATCCACGAGCGGCAGAGCTGCTCCATCCATGCGAGCACCATACGCACCGCATAGCCCGGGGTCAGCGCCGTGTGGTCGCCGGTGCCAGGCCAATCGTCATTGCGGGGAAAGCTCACGGCGTGGTGTTTCCATTTTCCGTCGACCCGCTCCTCAATCACCGCCTCGTCGTGGGGGTCGAAGCCCCACAAGATCGGATCTTTGCCGGCCGGCCAGCGCCGCAGCTCGGGGAGCTCCTCGTAGCAGCGGCGCATGATCGCGAAGGCGTTGTCGTAGAATCCAAACCAGTTGTGCAGGCCGTGCTCTTCGATGCGCCGATGGGGCTGACTCATGTCGCGTCCGCTCGCCCCTTTTCCGCCAAGCCGCCAGCCGACCTGGTAGAGGGTGACGTCGTAGCGATCCTGCCAGCCCGGTACCTCGGTGAGCGCGAAGGCTGCGGTAACCGCACCAACGCCTCCACCCAGAATGGCGATCTTCTGCTTCCCCTCGCCGCGGGCGGAGGGATCCCCTCGGCGCCGCGATGGAAACGCGGTAGCTCCTCGCCGTGTGAACCGAACCAGATCGGACAGAGCGGACCCTCCAGACGTGAAGAGGGCTTCTACACGACACATCAGCCAATCGCAACTAGCCCTGTCGCTTGCACTTCCCGCCTGAATGAGGTTGATCCCACAGGAAGCAAACGATGAACTCGGACCGACTCGGTGTAATGGCAACCTGCAACTCACGCATCGAACCCAACACAAACATGGGTCCGGGCGCCGTACAGCGCTACTACGACGAAACCTGGCTGGACTATCGCGTACTCTGGCTCAACCGGCGCAACTTGGCGTTCCACTTTGGCTACCATGACGAAGGCACGGCCAGTCACGCCGATGCCCTCATCAACACCAACCGAGTGCTGGCCGCACGGGCGCGCGTCGGGGCCGGCAGCCGTGTGTTGGATGCAGGCTGCGGTCTCGGCGGCAGCGGTTTCTGGCTGGCGCGGAATCGTGGCGCGACCGTCGTCGGCGTGGCCTTGGGTCATGAGCAGGTGGCGCGCGCCCACCGCCTCGCACATGCACAGCAACTGAGTGCCCGAGCCGGCTTCCTGCAGGCCGACTTCACCAGCACCCCATTTCGTAGCGACAGCTTCGATGTCGTGTGGGCGCTCGAGAGCCTCTGCCACGCCTTCGAAAAGGCGGCGTTCTACCGTGAGGCGGCCCGCTTGCTGCGGCCGGGTGGTCGGCTCGTGGTTGCAGACTTCATGCTCGTCCGACGATCGCTCGATGCCCGCCAAACGCAGCGGCTGCGTGAGTGGCTCGACGGCTGGGCAATCCCCCATCTCAGTACGGTCGAGGAGCATCGCCGCGACGCGGAAAAAGCGGGGCTTGGAGAAGCCACAGTGGAAGACTTCACAACGCGCGCGCGCCCGTCGCTGCGCCGGCTGTATCGTATCGCGCGCTACACCTACCCGCTTGCGTGGACGGCGCGGCGGCTCGGCATTCGCTCGGCGGTTCAGCACGGCAACGTCATTGGCGCCGTGCGGCAGTATCAGGCCCTGCGCGACGGCTGCTGGATGTATGGCGTGCTGTGCGCGACGAAACCAGGACGATGAGCGCCAGATGACTTGTGGCGTCCTAGGGCCCGCGGCCAGCGTCATTTCTATGGCCCGCTCCCCGTTGGGTCACTCCGGGCTGCCAAGTCCGACAGGCCGCTAGTGCTGGTCCAAGCCGTGCCGGCGCAGCTTGGCACGCAACGAACCGCGACCGATGCCGAGCAGGGCTGCGGTGCGGATGCGGTTGCCGTCGCACGCGGCGAGCGCCCACTGCAACAACAAGCGCTGCGCCCGCCCGTACAGGTCGGTAGGGTAGGCCGCTTGGAGACGTGAGAGAGTTGCCACGAGCTCCGCTTCAGGATCCTCGGAAGCCGCTGGCGCGCGCAATCGCAGGTCTGCGGCCCGCAGACGTACATGCGGACAACGCAGCACGGATTCGAGGATGCAGTTGCGCAGCTCGCGCACGTTGCCGGTCCAGCGGTGACGCAAGAGGGTGTCTCGTGCGTCAGGACTCAGGCCGCGCACATCGCGGCGGAAATTCCGTGCCCCCACGGCTAGGAAGTGCTCTGCCAGGAACGTGATGTCATCGGGACGCTGTCGCAGCGATGGAATATCCAGACGCACGACGTCTATCCGGTAGAGGAGATCAGCGCGGAGCACCTTGCGGGTGGCGAGGGCGCCGAGATCCTGGCTCGTCGTGCTCAGCAACCGCAGACCCGTATCGCTGGTCGCGGTGTTCAACAGCCGCACCAGGCTATCTTGCACCGCCGGCGCAAGGTCGCTGACTTCCTCGACGAGCACCGTCTGCCCTTCGAGCCCGGTCAAAGCGTTGACTGCGTCAACCGTTGTGGTGGCACCGTGGAGCACCAGCAGCGGCGCGCCACGCCGCGGACTGTCCTCGTGCACTTGCTGTGCAAGCGTCGATTTGCCCGTGCCGGTCTCGCCGCAGATGAGTACGGGTGCGGCGGTGGCAGCGACGCGCGAGAGCACAGCGGCGAGCGCCTGCATCTGCGGGGAGACGCACGGGAGGTAGCGCCCCTGCGCCTCCAGTGCACTCGGACTCGGCCGCGAGTGGGGCTCGTGAATCGTGCTCGCTTCCTCCGCCGCCCAGCGATGCGAACCCTGAGACGTTTTCATCTCACGAACACGATTCACGAGCCCGACCCACGAGGTCGAGAAAGTGGTGCATCGTTTGCGTGGCAGCCGCCTGCAGCGGTGCGCCATGCGTCATCGCCTCGGTGGTAATGCGCCGTGCCGTTGACTCGGCGTCGGTACCTAGATCATTCGGATAGGCACGGATCCACGCGTCGATCATCGCGGCGTCGACTTCCAGGTGGAACTGCAGGCCATATGCCGTCTGCCCGAGCCGGAACGCTTGGTTCATCGTCAACGCGCTGAAGGCCAACCGCACCGCGCCCTGGGGGAGGTCGAACGTTTCACCGTGCCAATGAAACACCGCCCCCAGCTCTGCCAGCGGCGCGAGCAATGGGTCCGGGCGGCCCTCCATCGTCAACGAGACCGGCGCCCAACCAATTTCGGGGCGCACCCCTGGAAAGACGTGCGAGCCGGCCGTCGCGGCCAGCAACTGCGCGCCGAGGCACACACCGAGAATGGGCGTATGCTGCGTGAGCGCACTGCGGATGAGCGCTTTCTCTGCTGCGAGATAGGCGTAGCGCGATTCGTCATTCACGCTCATTGGACCACCGAGGAAGATCAGTGCCGCCGCGGCGCGCCAATCTTCCGGCACGGCGTCGCCCGCAAATAGACGGACATACTCGGCGACGAAGCCGCGTCCTGCGAGGACCTCGGCAAACGTGCCGAGGTCCTCGCAGGCGACGTGCTGAAAGACGTAGACGCGCTGGCGTGCGGGTGCAGACGGCGCGTCCATGCGGCGGGCTCAGGCGTCGAAGTAGAGGTTGAACTCGTGCGGATGCGGCCGCAGCCGCATCGCGCTCACCTCGTTGGCCATCTTGTACTCGATCCACGTCTCGATCACGTCCTCCGTGAACACGTCCCCCTGCAGCAGGAACTCGTGGTCG
>JBGQHM010000065.1:0-23443 GCA_041497995.1 Binatia bacterium
GATCTCGGTGATCTCCGCCGGAGCGCCCAGGCGCATCGCCGGTCCCCAGAAGCCGGTGCCGCAGCTGACATAGAGCTGGGCACCGTCTTGCGCGTAGTGGCCGGCGACATACGGGGTGCTCAGACGCACCAGGTAGCGGAACGGCCAGATCTGCCCGCCATGCGTGTGGCCGGAGAGCTGCAGGTCGACACCGAGGCGTGCAGCTTCGGGAAAGGTGGCTGGGTCGTGGGCCAGCAGGATGACGGGCCGCACCGGGTCGCGACCCTGCAACGCACCCGGCACATCTTCGCGCTGCGTGCCGCTGACCAGATGCGCGTGATGATCTTCCACACCCGCCAGGTCGAACGCGGCGTCACCGCTACCGATGGTGACCCGTTCGTTGCGCAGCACCCGCATGCCCAGCCCCCGCACACGTTCCACCCAGGCGTCCGCTCCGGAGTAGTGGTCGTGGTTGCCGGTAACGAAGAAGACACCATGGCGGGCGTGCAAACCCGCGAACGGCGCCACTTCGTCGGCGATGCGATGGACACTGCCGTCAACCAAATCACCGCTCACGGCGATCAGATCGGGGGCCAACGCATTGCAGCGGGCCACCACGTGCGCGGCAAAGTGCCGATCGAGGATCGGGCCGATGTGCACGTCGCTGATCTGAACGATACGAAATCCCTCGAGCTGTGCCGGCCATCGTGCCAACCGGATCTCGACGCGCCGCACGATCGGGCCGCGCAACGCGGTGCGTATGCCGACGAGACCGACAGCCACCGCGACGCCGACGACGCCGAGGGCACGCGCGCGCGCCGCCGCGGTGCTCGCGGCGCCACTCGCTGCACTCGCCAGGGTGGTAGCGCCGAGCAACGACCACACGGCGTCCGAGACCGTCACCAGCGTCAGGAGAAGGAACGCAAACCCCATCCACAAAGATGCCGGCCAGCTGATGAGGCGCGCGAGCGGCGGCCGCAGCATGCGTTCGCCGACCGGCTGCAGGAAGAGCGTCGCACCAAGCACGGCGATGGCCAGGAGCAGCGCGTTGCGTAGGGCCAGCGGCAGATTCGGATCGACAACCAGACGCACGGCCAGATAGACGTGCCCGCCGACAATCACCGACAGCAAAACCAGAATGAACGTGAGGATCAACAAGATACGGCGCATGCGGCCTGGCATTGTAGCCGCGTTCAGCCGAGAATGAAGGCCACCCCCCGTTCCTACCACTTACCCTGGCCGCACGACTCGACTTCGCGTACCTGCATTGCTATTTAAGACCTTACCCATCTTCGTACCGTCACCTGCCTCTGTGAGCCTCAGTTCATTGCGAATTGGCCCAGGACTCCCACGAGGGCAGGGACCCGTTGTGCGCCATGGGTGAGGGGAGTTGAGTGGATAGAGCATGCCGACATTGAAAGTAGGAATGGACGTTGATGGCTGGTGCACGAAGTGCAAGCTGACACTCGCACACACCATCGAATCGATGGTCGGGGGGAAAATCACCCGCGTCCACTGTAATACCTGCAGAACACAGCATACCTACCGCGCCAATCCGCCCGGCAAACCCGCTGCGAGCAGCGTGAAGCGCAGCACAGGCACCGGTCGCCCGCGCCGCAGCACGCGCACGAGCAAGCCAACAGCGCCGCAGGCGGATGACTATCCCGGCCTGATCCACGGCCGCGACGCCGCCAAGGCGCGCCCGTACCGTCTGAGTGATCGGTTCGCAACGAAGGAGCTCATCGCGCACCCGACCTTCGGTCTTGGGGTGGTGCTGTCGTCAAAGGACGGCAGCAAGATCGAGGTCCTGTTCCCGGACGGTCCGAAGACGCTGGCGCAGGGCCGCTGACCGGGCGACCCGAGGGGTCGCGGCTACGGCTTCGGAATGTGAATCGTCTTGCTGATCATCAGGCTCCCGGACAGCAGGAACAGCACGACCGTGAGATGCAGCTGTAGGCCGAACAGTTGCACCGGGAAAAGATTCCCGCCGCGGAAGGCGAATACGAGCACCGTCAGCGGCACAACGCTCGAAGGGATCGGCGTACCCTCGAAGTACCGCACCTTTCCGGAGGACGTGGCGAGCTCTTCCGCCGTGATGTTGTAGCGCGCCAAGCGGCTGAGGCCGCAGACGGCGAAGTACATGAGCACGATCTGATCGACCAGCGTGTTCAGCCCGACGGCAAATGCAATTGCCGCCGGCGCCACACCGAACGAGATCACGTCGGCGAGTGAATCGAGCTCGCGGCCCATCGGCGAGTGCGTGTGCCGCCAGCGCGCGATCCGGCCATCCAACACGTCGAACACGATCGCCACCGGGATCAACAGCGCAGCGAAGTAGATCTGCCGCCGGTCCTGCCACTCGAGAAATCGCATGGCGTGGAAGACCGCGGCTATGCCACAGCAGCCGTTGGCGATGGTCAGCAAGTCGGCGAGGTGGAAGCCGCGGAGCATGGAGAAGTGCTTGCGCTGTGTCTGCGCCATGGTCGTTACGGGCTCCCGTGCGCTGGCGAGAGCGCCAACCTCATAGCACGGAGCCACCGCTCAGCGCACGCGCGGACCAACAAGATACCTCACACCGAGAGCGCTCTGGTGGTTAGCCGAGGGCCGCAGCGATGGCCGCGAACAGCGCGTCGTTGTCGAAGGGCTTGCTGAGGACGCCTACCGCCCCAAAGGCCTTTGCGGGCTCGAGGTAACCCGCGGGTGTCATCCGACCGCCGCCGGACATGGCGATGACCTTGAGATGAGGGTGGTTGCGCCGCAAGGTCCGGATGGTCTCGATGCCCTCCACGCCGGGCATGAGGATGTCGGTGAGCACCAGATCCGCCGCCACGTGATCCAACGTGCGTATCGCGGCCGCGCCATCGTCGGCCTCGACGACGGTGTGCCCAGCACGCTGCAATGTACGCCGCAACATACTGCGAAACGTCTCGTCGTCATCAACCAACAGGATCTTCGCCATCCTCTGCCGTGCCCTTCTCGGGCGGCTTCCATTCGCCCACCAGCCGCTGGACCACTGCGCACAGTTCGTCGACCGTATTGGGCTTATACATCAGCTGCCGCACGCCGGCTTCGGGGGCCAGCGCCCGCAACTCCTCCGTGATGTAGCCGGACGCCAGCACCACCGGCAAATCAGGCCGCAAGCGGGCCAGTTCGCGCGCCACCTCCAAGCCGGACATGCCTGGCATGTTGAGGTCGGTCACCACCAAATCGAATTGACTGGGGTCGGCGCGCACCGCAGCCAGTGCCGCTGCCGCCCGTGTGTAGCCACTGACGCGATAGCCCAGCCGTTCCAACATCCGGGTGACCAGGAACACGAGCGCCTCCTCGTCGTCGATGTAGAGCACATGCTGGCCACCGGGCACCGCGTGCAGCTCGGCGGCAGCGTGGTGTGGCAGAGCGCTCTCCTCCGCTGCCTCTGCGGCGGGGAAATAGAGCGTGAAGGTTGAGCCTCTGCCCGGCTGGCTGGTGACGGCGATAGCGCCGCCGTGCGCTTTCACGATCCCGTGCACGACGGATAGACCGAGCCCCGTACCCTGGCCGACGGGCTTGGTAGTGAAGAAGGGCTCGAAGATGCGCTCCAGCGTCGCGGCATCCATGCCCGTCCCGGTGTCGGTCACGGTCAATCGCGCAAACCGCCCAGGCCATAGGTTCGCATCCGCGTCTAGTGTCTCACCGTCCGGCGTGACAGCATCGAGGTGGATGTCGATCCGGCCCGCTTGTCCCTCCAGCGCCTGCCAGGCATTGGTACACAAGTTCAGCAGCACCTGCTCGATCTGTGTCGCGTCCGCTAGCACCGCCGGCACGTCTGCCTCAAGGGTGGTGGCCAGCTCGACCTCGGCGGGAAGGCTGGCGCGCAACAACTTGGCGGATTCTTCTACAACGGCTGCCAGCGTGATCACACTCTGTGGCTGCACCTGTTCGCGGCTGAAGGTGAGGATGCGTTGCACCAGATCCTTGGCTCGGCGACTCGCCTTGCGGATCTCGTTGAGGCTTTCCACCGCCGAGTGGCTGGCGCCGACATCCTGCGCGGCCAGCTCGACGTTGCCGATAATGGCACCGAGGATGTTGTTGAAGTCATGCGCAATGCCGCCGGCCAGCGTGCCGATGGCTTCCATCTTCTGCGCTTGACGGAGCTGGGCCTCAAGCTGGACGCGTGTTTCCTCTGCGTGCAGCTGCTCGGTGATATCGCGGACGATGACCGTGAAGAGGCGGCGGCCATCCACCTCCGTCCGCGACACGGAACCTTCGATAGGAAACTCCTCACCGCCGGCGCGGCGGCCGCTCATTCTCAATAGCGGGCCCGTGGCGCGATCCCGGTGGTCGATCTGACCAAAGTGCTGAATGCGCGATCGTTCTGGAATGAGGAGTTCTACGCCCTGGCCGATCACATCTTCGGACCTGTAGCCGAACATCTTCTCCGCAGCGAGATTGAAGACGAGGACGCGCTCGTCTTCATCCACCGTGATGATGCCATCCATGGCAGAATCGACGATGCTGGCGAGGCGGGCCTGACTCTCGCGCAACGCCTCCTGCGCCCGCTTGCGTTCTGTGATGTCTTGGACGGTGCCAGCGAGGCGGATCACCTTGCCCTCCGCACCGCGCACGCCCTCAAATGTCCCACTCAAGTAACGCACCGCCCCTCGCTGAGGGTTGGTGCGAAAGTCCACGGTCAGCGGTTGGCCCGTTCCCAGGCTCTGGGCGTATGCGCGCCTGATGATCACACGGTCTTCCGGATGCACGAGCTCGAAAAACGCGGCAAAGCTGGGCACGCCGAGTACGGGCGCACGGTCATAGATGCGGTACATCTCCGCCGACCAGTACCCACGCTCGAGTGCCGGATCGATCTCCCAGCTCCCCAGCCGCGCACGCGCCTGGGCTTCTTCCAGCCTGAGTTGAGCCTTGTGCAGGGCTTCCTCCGCCTGATTGCGCTCCGTGATGTCCTGGATTGTACCGTGCAGCCGGATGACCCGGCCATTTGTGTCGCGCTCAGCTTCGCCGCGAGAAATGACCCACCTTCTCGTACCATCTGGACGGCACACTTCAACTTCGATCGCGTAGGGCGTTCCGGTGTGCACGGCTGTTTCCGCGGCACGACGGAGTCGCTCCCAGCTTTCGGCCGTAAAATGCCTTCCGGTTTCCGTGTACGGCAGTGGTGGTAGCTGCGGATCACGGCCCATGATGCGATACATCTCGTCCGACCATGTGGCAGTGTCGGTGTTGGGGTCCCACACCCAACTGCCAACCTGCGCGAGGCGCTGCGCTTCGTTCAACTCCGCCGCACTCTCCTGCAGCGCCTCCTCGGCGCGCTGGCGGTCGGCCTCCCGTCCGAAGTTGTCCAGGGCGAACGAAACATCCCTTGCTAGCTCGGTCAGCGTGGCCACCACATCGTCGGTGAAGAAACCAGGTTCTCCGGCGTAGAGCGAGATGGCGCCGACTAGCTTGCCACGCTCGGCGATGGGAAAGGCGGCAGACGCTCGCACGCCGGCGCGGCGCGCCGCTGCGTGCCAACGAGCCGTTGCCGGATCATTGAGAAAGTCGTTGCTCACAACATGCCAACCTGTGCGTAGCACCTGCCCGGTCGGACCACGCCCGCTCGCCTGTGATTGGTCGGCCGTGATGTGCACGTCAGCGACATAGCCGGCATCCTCGCCGTACGTGACACTCGGCTGCACTTGCCCATCCGCATCGACAAGCCCAACCCAGGCGAAGAGGAAACGGCCGTGCTCCACTGCAGTCCGGCAGGCTGCGGAAAACAGCTCCTGGCGACTTGCGCGGCGCACGATGGCCTGATTGGTCTGTGACAGCATATTGTAAAGATCTCGCTGCCGCCTCAGGGTTACCTCGGCGCGCTGGCGCTCGGTGATATCGCGGGCACTGGTGACGATTCCGGCGACATCCGGGTCGTCCAGGAGATTGACGCTCGCGACTTCAAGCCACACCCAGCGACCATCCTTGTGTCGCACTCGCACTTCGAGCGTCGGCCTGCTGTCCTGGGTTGTTTCCCGCATAACCGCGAGGCGGGCGGCCTCGGGGAGATCGTCTGGATGAACCAGCTCGGCCGGGCGGAGACCCAGATATTCGTGCACGGTGTAGCCCAGCACGCGGGTGATCGAATCGCTGACGTACTCGACCTTGCCCGCAGCGTCGGCCACCGTCGTGACGTCCCAGCCGCGCTCGACGATCTTGCGATACCGCCGATCCTTGGATGACAGAGTGTCGGGCATGTCCATCGCCGGAGGTCGATCAGATGGTCGCCACGTCAATCCTGGTCACCGTTGTTTTCAACGATGCCTGCTTTGATCGATATCGTACGACGCTGACGCCCGTCACGCTGCAAGAACGCGACCACAACTCATTGGCCGTGCCAGCCGCCGCTCACGCCTCACGCTTGAGCGACGCCATCGCAACGGTGGGAATCGGCACCGATGCCTAGCCTTCGGGTGCGGTTGCTCGTCGACCGGGACCAACCTGGCTGCTGCCTCAGTACGCGACGCGGGCTTCCAGCGTACCCGCTTCGTTGCGGCACACGACGAGCCGCGACATACACGGCATGCAGTAGACGCGGTCACCGGGCCGCAGCTCGCGGGTCGAGCGGATGACGACCTTGCACACCGGACAGATCACCTCATTCGGCGCCAGGCTGTCGTCGGCTCCCTTCCACTTGCGATAGAACTTGCGGTACTTCTTTGGGACCTCGTCGAAGCCGGTGTCGTCAAGGATGAATCGCTGGCGCTCTTGATCGTGCGGCGCTTCCGCCTCGTGGGCTTCCAGCGGATCGACCATCACACGAATCCCAGTCGCTCGACCGATTCGAGATAGGCGCGGCTCAGACGGTCCTGCTCGTCGCGCGCCACACCGATGTACTTCATGGTCTCTTCCAGCGTATCGAGTACCAGGTGGTCGAGCTCCTTCTTCACCTGGCCGATGCGCGCACGGATGTGGGGCGCGCTCGCCAAGCGCCGCCCGAGCTCGTTTTCGCCGAAGCCGATATGCCGGCGCTCGTCCTTCACGACCCCGAGCAGGATCTCGCGCGTGATCGGATCGGCGGTCTGCGCGTGGCTGTGGAAGACGGCGAACTCCAGCGCCTCGAGGATGACGTTCTGCGCGAAGATCGCGGCCTCCCAGTCCTTGCTGGCCACCAGTTCCAGCAGCCGGCGCTTGAAAAGTTGCAGGCTGCGGCTGGCACGCCGTTCCACCTCGGCTTCGGGATCCTTCACCCCCAAGTCACGCAGGCGATGCAGAAAGACCTCGAGGTGTCGCCCTTCATCCGCCACCTGCGTCGAGAGGAAGACCTTCGCGAGCCGGTTCGGCGCGACGGCGATCAGGCCACTGGCCCCTTCGAGCGCCGCCGTCTCGCCAACGCAGTAGTTGCACAGCACGGTCACCAGCCGATCGCGCTCGCTGTCGCTGAGCGCCGTCTCGGGCGTCTCCGGCTTGTGACCGTAGGTCAATCCGGTGAGATACCCTTCGACCGCCTGGAACCAGAACTCGAAGG
Source organism: Binatia bacterium (assembly GCA_041497995.1). Lineage (GTDB taxonomy): Bacteria > Desulfobacterota > Binatia > HRBIN30 > HRBIN30 > DATKMS01. The sequence continues at coordinate 7,475 of JBGQHM010000065.1, forward strand.
AGTGCACCTCTTCGAGGAACTCCTGCGGGTCGAGGTCATGAATATCGGTCGGCGGTGCCGACGCCGAGCGCGCCGCCATGGGCCTACGGACGCACTGGGGTCTGGTACTCGAGACCGATCCGGCCGAGACGCGTCTTGAACTCCTTCAGCACGGTGTCAGCCAGCACCTGCTCCATCTCCTCCGGCTTCATCTCGGCGAGGTCGACGCCGGCGAACCGCGCATGTGCCGGCTGTGCGCCCGCGTGCTCGAACTCGGCGGCCGCCGCGTTGTTGCGGAAGGCGTCGGCAAACGTGGCGAGCATGTAGTACGACATCATCTTCTGCATGTGCTCGACCTCGGTCTTCTTCTCCGGGTACTGCTTGATGAGCGAACCGATACGGTTCTCACCGAAGCCGACGTGGCGGCGCTCGTCGGCGATGGTGCCCGATAGCGTATGTGCAAACTTGGGGTTCATCTCTTGGTTGAGCGCGTAGATCATCTCGAAGACGCTGAAGGCCATCCCTTCGAGGACAATGTTCTGGCCGACCACACCGGACACGAAGTCCTTCTTGTCGACCTTTTCGAGGAGGATCTCCGCGAACTTCACGAGGTTCGGGTTGGCAAGCTGCTGGATGACGCTCTCGATCTCGTTCCGGCGCACACCAAGGTCGTAGAGCCGGTGTGTAAAGATCTCGACGTGGCGCGCCTCGTCGAGCGTCTGCGTCGCCAAGAAGCGCTTGCTCGCTTCGTCGGGCGCAGCGTTGATCAGACCAGACGATGCAGCCAGCGCGCAGCGCTCGCCCACCACGAGTTGGACTGTCGAGCGAATGGTCTCCTCATGAAGCACCTCGTTGGTCTTCAGCAACTCCGGCTCGTTCTCGCCGGGTTGGTGCCCATACTCCGTGCCCTCGAGATAGCCCTGCGGGCACGACTCCAACCAACTCTGAATCGAGTACGCAGACAGGAAATCAGCCATCGGTTCCTCCTCAGATGGTCGCTATATCGGTTCGTGGCACAACGCCACGGCGCATTTACCGATAATTTCTAGCGCAGATGCGCAGCGGGTTTTATGATGTAGGTCATAAGGACGATCTGTTCGTTGCCACGACGCGGCGCCGGCTTGCTCCGGCCGCGGATTCACGCTCTAAGTGACCACTCTCGGGAGGCAATCGCATGGCCGCAGCACCACGCTCGCTGTTGATTCGCAACGCACGTATCATTGATGGTACCGGGGCCGCATCGGCCTATGGAGAGGTCGCCGTCCAAGACGGCACGATCGCGGCGGTCGGGGCGGCACTGTCAGTCGCCAGCCTGCCGTCGGGGACACGCGAGATCGACGCGCGCGGCCGCGCCCTCGCTCCTGGGTTCATCGATGTGCACACGCATTTCGATCCGCAGATTTGTTGGGACCGCCTGGCCACGCCGATGCTCGAGCACGGCGTCACGACGGTGCTGATGGGCAACTGCTCGCTGTCCCTGGCACCGGTGAAGCAGCAGGATCGCCGCGCGCTCGCCGGCATGTTCAAGCAGATCGAAGACATCCCCCTGAGCGCCTTCGCAGAGGGCGTCTCATGGGAGTGGGAGAGCTACCCCGAGTACCTCGCCTACATCCGCCGCGACCTCGGCATCAACGTCGCGGGCCTCGTCGGCCACTCGGCGCTCCGCAGCTTCGTCATGGGCGCGGCCGCGCAGGAGCGCGCCGCGACCGACGAGGAGACGGCGACGATGGCCGGCATACTGGCCGACGCCATCCGCGGGGGCGCGGCTGGGTTGTCGACCTCGTACGTCGACATCGATGAGCACATGCGGCCGGTACCCAGCCGATTCGCCACGCGTGACGAGATCATCGCCCTCGGAAAGGCGATGGCGGCGGCTGGCCGCGGCCTCATCCAGACCGTTCCCGTATTTTACAACCCGCCCGAGCAGCTCCAGAACATCGAGGAGATGGGTGAGATATCACGCGCCACCGGGCTGATGTGTACCGTCGCGCCGATCGTGCACGCCGCCGGGCAGACCCTGTGGAGCGATTCGCTTGCGGCGTTGGAGGACCAGGCCAAGCGCGGCGCGCGCCTCTACGGCCAGAGCATGCCGCGCACCTTCGACATCAACATCCGCTTGGCGGAAAGCTCGTTCATCCTCCTGGCCCTGCCCGCGTGGGCCGAGCTGATGCGGCTGCCACTGCCGGAGCGGCTGGCCGGTTTCCGCGATCCGACGCGGCGCGAGGATCTGCGTAACCAGGCAGTGCTCCTCGGCCCGCTGCTGTTCGTGCTCACCGTCGGCCGAACCGCACGGCCCGAGAACAAGCGCTTCGAGGGCCGCCTCGTCGCCGACATCGCGACCGAGCGGGGCGTGACGCCGGCGGACGCGATGATCGACTTGGCGTGCGACGACGACCTGCAGACCGAGTTCTGCATGCGGAACTTCGTCCATGTCGATCCGGAAGGTGTCACCGCGATCCTGTCGCATCCGCGCATCCACATCGGTGCGAGCGACGCCGGCGCGCATGTGGCACAGTTCTGCGGCGCCGGCGACACCGGCTACCTGCTGGCGCGCTGGGTGCGTGAGCTCAAGGCGTTCACGCTGGAGCAGGCGATCCATCGACTCACCGGCGAGCTCGCTGACGCGTTCGGCATCCGCGGCCGTGGCCGCATCACACCGGGCTGGGCCGCCGACTTGGTTCTGTTCGATCCCGACACCATCGACCGCGGCAACGAAGAGTTCATCAACGACGTCCCCGGCGGCGGCAACCGCTACGTGCGGCACGCCACGGGCATCGACGCGGTGGTTGTCAACGGCGCCGTGACGTGGGAAGGCGGCAGCTACACGGGCGCCCGCGCCGGAACCATCGTCTGACCTCTTCCCACCTTGACCTCGGCGACCTAGCTGGCACCCTGTCGCTAGCGCCGCGCACCTGGGCGAAGTGAGGAGCGGACCATGAGCGACAACAAGAAGCTGGCGATCCTCGTCGGCGGTGGGCCGGCACCGGGCATCAACAGCGTGATCGGAGCAGCGACGATTCGCAGCATCCTCGAAGGCGTCGAGGTGTTGGGCATCCGCGACGGCTTCGAGTGGATCATGCAGGGGAATATCGAGCATGTGATCCCCCTCTCGATCGACGGCGTGAGCCGCATCCACTTCCGTGGCGGCTCGGTGATCGGCATCGCACGCGCTAACCCAACGAAGGACCCGCAGCACCTCGAAAACACCGTCGACGCGCTGCGGCGGCTTGACGTCGATCGGTTGATCACCATCGGCGGCGACGACACGGCTTTCTCGGCAATGAAGTTGGCGGAGCACTCCGCCGGCCGGATTCGCGTCGTACACGTCCCGAAGACCATCGACAACGACCTCGGCCTCCCGGCGCAGGTCGACACCTTCGGCTTCCAGAGCGCGCGGCACGTCGGTGTCGAGCTGGTCAAGAACCTGATGGTCGATGCGTTCACCACCTCGCGTTGGTACATCGTCATTTCCATGGGCCGGAAGGCCGGGCACCTGGCCTTGGGCATTGGCAAGGCCGCCGGCGCCACCCTCACGCTGATCACCGAGGAGTTCGGGGAGCGCATCCGCTTCGCGACCATCGTCGACACGCTGGCCGCGGCGATCATCAAACGCTTGAGCGAGGACCGGCGCGACGGCGTCGCCGTGGTCGCCGAAGGCGTCGTGCTCGACATCGACCCGACAGATCTATCGGCTTTGAAGAACGTCGACCGCGACGCGCACGGGAACATCCGCCTGGCGGAGGTCGACCTTGGCGAGATGCTCAAGCGCGCGGTGTTGGAGCGGCTCAAGGGATTCGGCATCAAGCCGATCATCATCGCCAAGAACGTCGGCTTCGAGCTGCGGTGTGCCGATCCGATTCCGTACGACATGGAGTACACGCGCGACCTCGGCTATTGCGCCGCCAAGTACCTGCTGGAAGGCGGCGACGCGGTCATGGTGTCAATGCAAGGCGGCCACTTTGTTCCGGTACCGTTCAAGGAGTTGCTCGACCCGAAGACCGGGCGCGCCAAGATTCGCCTCGTGGACATCCACTCTGCGCGCTACGCGATCGCGCGCCGCTACATGATCCGCCTGCGCCGCGACGACTTCGAGCAACCTGAAGAGTTGGCGAAGTTCGCCGCCACCGCCAGCATCTCAGTGGCCGAGTTTCGCCGGCAGTTCGAGTACCTCATTGAAACCGAGCCGCCGCCGTTGGTGATCGGGCCGCAATAGAGCGGTCAGCTTTCAGCCGTCAGCTTGTGGCAAATGCCGCTTGACGGCCCGGGCAGATCGATTGGAACCCGCCGACCGGGCTACGCCCGCGCTGCACAGGCAACACCAGCGCCCTCAGCTGCCGCTGACGACCGTCCGGAATCAGAGATACTCTGCTACCCGGTCAACCGAGCGCCGGGCTCATCCGTTACCTGTCCGGGGCGGTCTTGGATCAGATCACATGACCAGCAGCTCAAACACCTTCGGTTTAGTCTGCAATGCAAGCTAGCCTGCCACGCATTCGGCCATCCACCTCGACATCAATGACCGCCTCGGCTACCCACGTCACCATCGACCGCGCTCAGGAGCTGACGCAGGGATTGTCAACCAAGGGCACGCGCGGTTCGTTCGTACCGGTAGAGCGCACAGTGGACGACAGCGTGATAGCGGCCACCAAGGATGAGTTCGTGGAGTATGACGATCTCTACCATACGCACCACGGGCGCGTGTTGCGGTTGTGTCGCCTCCTGCTGTCGGATCCAGACGAGGCCAACGATGTGACCCAAGAAGTCTTCCTCAAACTATTCCAAGCGCAGCAAACGGAGCAGCGCGCGATGGCGTGGGGCGCGTGGCTGACGCGGGTCAGCGTCAATGCCTGCCGCGACCGCCGCCGTTCGGGTTGGTGGAAATGGTTCCGCGAACGGCACGCCGAATTCACTGAGGCGGATCTGCCCGGCACCGCCCTCACTCCGGAGCAGGCGGCGCTGGGCGCCGAGACGCGGCGCGCCGTTTGGGAATCGTTTCGCGAGCTGTCCACACGCCAACAAGAGGTGTTCGTGCTGCGCCAGCTGGAAGGGTGGTCCACCGACGAGGTCGCCGAGACGCTCGGGGTGAGCGCCGGGAGCATCAAACGGCACCTGTATCGGGCGGTCCACCACATGCGGAAGGCGTTACGAGGTCGGCAATGAGACAGTGCATGAGTGAACGAGCTTTGTTGCGTTTCCATAGCCGCGACGGTACAGCGGCCGAACGGGAACACCTGCGGCTGTGCGCCGATTGTACGGAGCGCTACGATCAACTGGTCGAGGACCTTGCAACCCTTCACCTCACCCTCGAAGCGCCGCAACCGGCCGCAGCTGTGCGCCGCTTCACGCCGTTCCTGGTCCACTGGGCACCCATGGCCGCTGCAGCAGCGGGGCTCGCTGCCGTCATCGTCGTGAGCGTCGCGGGTCGCCACCCGCTCGTCGATCCCGTGCAGGTTGCGACGCGCGGCACCGCGGTCTCGGCGTTCGCTGCCGATGTCTCTGCCGCCCTGTTTGCAGACAGTGAATCAGCCGGCACGGCAGCGTTGCCGACGGTCGAGACGTCGTACCTGCAGGCCGCGCTGGATGCCGGGTCACCCTGTACGCGCGAGCAGTACCTCGACGGCGAATGCGATGAGCAACTATCCGCTCTCCTCTCAGAGAGCGAATGAATCACGGAGGATCCAGATGACAAAAGCGATGACCCTGCTCGCCGGCTTGGCGGTGTGCCTCTTGTCGGCAACGCTGCAGGCGCAGCCGATGGGACCACCAATGATGATGAAAGGTATGGGCGGACCACACATGATGTTCGGCGGGGACGGTCCCTCGATCATGCTGCCGCTCGCACTACGACACGCCAACCTGACGGCGGACCAACAGACGCAAGTGCATAAGATCATGGACGCCGACCATCAGAACCTGCGGGCGCTCTTCAAGCAGCTCGAGACCGCCAACGATCACCTCGCCGACAAGCTCTTCACGCCCGGCGTGGTGCAGGCCGCAGACTTGACGCCGCAGGTGCAACAAATCACGCAGCTACGGCAACAGCTCATGGAGCAAGGTTTGAAGACCGCCCTGGCAATCCGCGCCGTGCTGACGCCGGAGCAACTAGCAAAGGTGTCACAGCTGAAGGATCGCATGGAGAAGCTCCAGACCGAGATGCGCACCGTTCTCGAAGGCACCGACTGACGCGGCCAGGCGGCGGGCGGAGCCGAGTCATGATGCGCCGTCTCACCCCAATTTGAACCCGAGCACGAAGCCGGTAACGAAGCCGCCGCCGAACGGCAGGTTCGCCGCCAGGATACCCCAGAGACGGTCAGCCAACGTGACGCCGTGTGGGTCGGTCCACACGTGCTCCGCCGTGTGCTGCACGGCGCTCCAGTTCACGCTGATGAGCTCGTTGTAGACCAGCACCTGCAACAGAATGAACAGCAGCCCGAGGAGCACGGCGACAACTTTCGTGACCTTCTTCGCCGCATAACCGACCACCAGACCCGCTGCGCCCCCGAATCCGAGCGACGCCACCGGCGCACCAAACAGCTCGCTGAGATCCATTCACCCTCCCCCCACGGCCTGCATGGCCGCGAGCATACCTTTGGCCGTGCGGATCGTCGAGGTAGCGGCGTGCACCGAGGAATGGCGTCCCCCGATGCATATGCTAGACACGGTACGGAGCGGAGGCATTCCCGCAACGACGAAGGAGGGAGCGGTGATCTACCAGGACAATTCCTTCAGCATCGGACGCACACCGTTGGTGAGGCTGAACCGCGTGACCGAGGGCGCGCCGGTCACCCTCCTCGCCAAGATCGAGGGGCGCAACCCGGCGTACTCGGTGAAGTGCCGCATTGGTGCGTCGATGGTGTGGGACGCTGAGAAGCGCGGCATCATGAAGCCCGGCAAAGAGCTCATCGAGCCAACCAGCGGCAACACCGGCATCGCGCTGGCATTCGTCGCCGCGGCCCGCGGCTATCCGATCACGCTCACCATGCCCGAGACGATGTCGCTGGAACGCCGCAAGGTGCTGAAGGCGTTCGGCGCCAACCTTCTCCTCACCGAGGGTGCCCTCGGGATGCGCGGCGCCATCGTCAAGGCCGAGCAGATGGTCGAATCGGCACCCGACCGCTACGTCCTGCTGCAACAGTTCAAGAACCCGGCGAATCCCGAGATCCATTTCAAAACCACCGGCCCGGAGATCTGGGAGGATACCGACGGTACGATCGATGTGTTGGTCTCCGGCATCGGCACCGGCGGCACGATCACCGGCGTGTCGCGGTACATCAAGCAGCAACGCGGCAAGCCCATCCTGTCTGTCGGCGTCGAGCCGGCGAACAGCCCGGTCATCACCCAGGCCCTCAACCACCAACCGCTGCAGCCCGGTCCACACAAGATCCAGGGCATCGGCGCCGGATTCATTCCCGACACCCTCGACCTGTCGGTGGTCGATCGGATCGAGCTGGTTACTGATGACGAATCGCTCGAAATGGCGCGCCGCCTGGGAAAGGAAGAAGGCATTCTCTCGGGCATCTCCTGTGGCGCGGCGACCGTGGCGGCGCTCCGGCTCGCCAAGGACCCCGCGTTCAAGGACAAGACGATCGTCGTCGTGCTTCCCGATTCGGGCGAACGCTACTTGAGCACCGCGCTGTACGAAGCAGGCCTGTAGCAGCCTTGTCGGACGCGCAGCCCCGAGCGACCCATCGGGGAGCGGACCATAGAAAAGACGCTGGCCGCAGGCCCCGCACTCACTGCAGCGGGAACGGCGTGAGCACGTAGTCGCGGCCGGCGGCGTGGCACCCGGTACACGCCGGGTCGCCTAGGCCGGAGCTCGCGCCTTCCCACCAGTACCACCCGCGGCCGCCGGCGCTGTCGTCCTGCACTTTCACCTCCACCGCCCAGAGCTGCACGGTGTTCCCGCCGAAGTAGAGCTCCTTCACCAGCGCCGACCCCGCGGGGTGCGAGGTATTCCCTGCGGCCAGCGACTGCAGCACCGTATCGTTGAGGAAGGTGCGGACTGTCGCGCCATGCGGTCCGGCAGACGGGTGTGTGGCAGACTCTGCGGTCCAGCTCTTATACATTCCCGCCTGGAGCCACGTGCGCAGCTCGGCCGAAGACGTCGGTACAGCGACCACGCCGGGTGTCGGCGTCGCAGTGAACGTCGGCAGCTCCGTCGCTGTTGCGCTCGGTGAAGGCGTGGGCGTGTCAGCCTGCGGACAGCCGGACAACGCGTTGTTGACGGCGGCGACCACCTCGTTCACCGCGACCGTACCATCCGCATTCACATCGACCGGTACACACACAGCAACCGGGCTGCTCTCGAGCGCAATGTTGACGGCGGTCACCAACTCGGTGACGGTGACTTCACCGTCACCGTCGCAGTCGCCACCACACACCACGGCCGCAACCAATACGGGACACAGGGCCGCGGCGAGCCCAAGCACAGTCCCGGCGTAGAATCTCCATCGTTTGTTCATCGGCTGGTTCGATGCGGCAGGCCTACGAGGGTTTCGCCAGTAGACACGGCGTGCCGCGGTCAATCAAGTCTCATCCGAGCATCACCATGCCGCCATCGACGTTGATGACTTGGCCCGTCACCATCGCCGAATCATCAGAGGCCAACCACACCGCTGTCCCAGTTAGATCGTCGGGATCGAGCGGCCGCTTTATCGCCATCATGAACTGCACGATCATATTCAGAATGTCTTCCGGGACCGCCTGCTTCGTCGCCTCGGTCATCGTCGGCCCCGGCGAGATGGCATTGACGCGGATGCCGAACTGACCGACGCAGCCGGCCATGTAGTGAGTCATCGCGTTCACCCCCGCTTTGGTGACGCTGTAGTGGAAAGACGGCAGGGCATCGCCGATCGGAATCGTCGGGTGCAGGAAGGCGGCGGTCGATGATTGGTTGATCACCACGCCGCTGCCCTGCTTCTGCATGTACGGGAACACGGCGCGGCACATCAGCCAGACGCCGAAGTAGTTCACGTCGAAGATCTTCCGCAGATAGTCGTACGTATAGTTCTGGTTGTCGATCCCGTAGAAGATCGCGGCGTTGTTGAGGAGGACATCGATGCGGCCGAAGCGCTCGGCGACGGCTTTGGTGATGCGCAGCGTGTCCGCTTCACTCGACACGTCGAGCCGCTCGAACACCGCCGGCGCACCGATCGACGCGGCAACGGCGCGGCCCTTATCCTCATTGACGTCGGCCACGACGACCGTGGCCCCCTCCTTCGCGAAGCGGCGCGCGTACGCCTCGCCGATGCCCTGCCCCGCACCGGTAATGATCGCCACCTTGTTTGTGAGCTTCATTCGTCCCTCCTTGTAGGGTGGGCACTGCCCACCGATCTTCTGGTCACGCGCCCGCCGAACGGTGGGCAATGCCCACCCTACGGAGATCGCTGTTTCGCATCCAGACTGTGTTCATCGCTCGTCGATGAATAGGCGCAGAGCAGCCCCCACCGCCTCCGACTGCGCGAGGAAAAAATGATGGCCCCCGGGAAACGCAGAGACGGTGCAGTTGGGAATGGCGGCCTCCAACGCCGCCGCCTCGGCGGCGTCCATCACCCAGCTCGCCTGGCCGTGCATGACCAGCGTCGGGCAGCGGATGCGACCGAGCATGCTGTAGAGCTCGCCGCCACCATCGCCGTCGAGCGCGAGCACGGCGCGATCGAAGCGGAACGTCCAATCGCCGGGACCGCGCTCATGCACCGCATGCTGGGCAAGGTGCGCGAGCACCTCGGGCGCCACATCCGGCTCGTCAGGCACGAGACGGAATGCAGCCAGGGCATCGTCGCGTGTCGGGTATCCCCGCCCGTGCCGCGTCCCTGCAACACGGCCGCGCCACTTCTGCGCCATTCTCGCGTTGATGCCGCTCATGCGTGTGTCGATCAGCACGAGCCTGCGCACGCGCTCCGGGTAATGCACCGCAAACCATGCGGCCACGCGGCCGCCCATCGAGTGGCCGACGAGGACCACGGGTGCTGGCGTAACAGCATCGAGCACGCCCAGGAGATCGGCCGCGAAGTCCTCGAGGCGATAGCTCGGCGGCTCCGACCAATCGCTGGCGCCGTGCCCGCGCAGGTCGGGCGCAACCAACCGCCACCCGGGGACGAGCGCAGGAACCAGCGGGTCCCACCAATGCGCGTGGCCACCGTTGCCGTGGACGAACACGGCGATTGGATCGCTGGTCTTTCCCCAGGCGAGGCAGCTGATGTCCAGAGCGCCCACGCGCACTAGCCCGCTCTCGTAGCTCAGACCGTCATCAAGCACGCGCAGCCGATAGCGCGGCGCGCCAACCTTCGTCAACGCCTACGCGAAGAGGAGGTGCACAAGCGCCAGCAGTACGCCGATCAGTCCACCGACCAGCGCACCGTTGAGGCGGATGAACTGCAGGTCCGCGCCGACGCGATCTTCGATGCGCGCGACCAACGTGTCGGTGTCGAGCGCCTCGAGATTTTCACGCACGGTGAGGCCGATCTGGTGGTGATGCCGCCGCAACAGGTCATCGGCCGTCGTCCGCACCCACTGATCGAAGGTCGCGCGGCGTTCCGGGTTGTCGAGTAGGTCGAGCACCGCGTCACGCACTTTGCGGTCGATCAGTTCCGACAGGCCGCTGTCTGGTGCGTCGAGGTCGCGGTCGATCTGCAACTGTAACTGCGCGAGCAGATCACGCACCAGTGGGCCCGCTTCGAGGCTCTCCACCAGTGCCGTGCGGACCTGCTCCACTTGCTGGAGCGCATCGGCCTCGCCCGCCGCCAGCCGGTCGGCAAAGCGGCGCAGGGCGCCGAAGACGTATTCGCGCAGCGGATGATCCGGCTCGGCTGCGGCGTTCAGCAACTCCGTCGACGCGTAGTCACAGGTCGCCTCGACAACCTTGCGCTGCACGATCTTGCGCCGCAGCAGCAAGGGCACCAGGCGTTTGCCGTCCTTGTAGAGTTGGCGGGCGGTGCGATCGAGCCACGCTTGCAACGTATCGGCGGTGCCCGGCTTGCGGGCCAGGTTGCCGAGCGACAGGGCAGTGGTCTGGAAGGCTGCGACCGCGCTGGGGCTGGAAACGAGGCGTGATAACCACTCACCTGCCGACGCGTTGATCGGCAGCGCCCGCAGTTGGCCGCGGATCGTGCGATCTACGAAGTCGACGACTTCCGCTTCGGACAGCATGCGCGCCAACCCACGCAGCAAGTCGCGCACGGGGCCGCCGAGGCGTTCGACGTGCGCCGGGTCGCGGAGCCAATCGACGACGAACGTGCTCGGCGCCAAGCGCGCCAGACGCGTGCCGATCACCTCGGGCGACAGCCATTCCTCTTCGACCATCGCCACGATGCTCTCGATGATCTTGGCCCGTCGCGTGGGAATGATCGCGGTGTGCGGGATGGGCAACCCGAGCGGGTGGCGGAACAACGCCGTGATCGCGAACCAGTCGGCAAGCCCGCCGACCACGCCCGCCTCAAACCCGGCGGCCAGGACGTGCAGCCATGGCGCGCCAGCGAAGGGTCCACTCGTCAGCGCGACACGGCAAGCCACTGCACCGCTGACCATCGTCAGCAGTGAAACGGTTCCGACGTAGTTGCGACGCGACGGCGACGAACGAGACCGCTGATCACCGCCGATCAACGCCGATTTCTGATCTGCGTCCATCGGCGTGAATCGGCGGTGGCCTCACCGATACTTGGCGCGTGCTTGCGACAGGACGACGTTGCCCTTCTGCGTCTCCGCCTGCACGATCGCCTCGCCGTCGCCAATCTTCCACATCTTGGTGATGATCGTATCGCCGAAGTACACCTGGTCGGCGAAGCGTGCCTCGAAGTGAAGGAAACGGGCTGGATCACCGCCACACAGTGCTTTGAGGATGGCGCGGCCGACGAAGCCGTAGGTACAGAGTCCATGCACGAAGGGCTTCTCGAAGCCGGCCATCTTGGCGAAGTCGGGATCGATGTGGATCGGGTTGCGGTCACCGGAGAGACGATAGACCGCGCCCTGCTCTGGCCGCGTAATATCTTCGACGACGTGGTCGGGTTTGCGCTCCGGCGGCACATTCACACCTTGCGTCGACGGCCCGCGTTCGCCGCCGAAGCCGCCGGCGCCACGGATGAAGAGCGTCGCCTTGGTGGTGAGGAGCAGGCCTTTCTCGTCTTCGACGATCCCTTCCGAGCCGATGACTGCGGCCTTCCCCTTGTCCCACACCTCGGCCACACGGCCGGTGATCTTCACTTTGGCTTCCGGCGGGATCTCGCGGTGCAGCGTGATCGACTGCTCACCGTGCAGCAACATGGCCAGGTTGATCTCGACGTTCGACACCAGCCCTCCCATGGAGAACATGCCCGGGATAACCGCGAAGGTCGGCAAGACCCGAGGACCTTTGCCCTCATAGACAAACTCCAGCTCGCCCTCGGGCTTGGCGCCGACGCCGACGGCATACAACATCACATCCTTCGAGTCCCACGAGAACTCAGCGGGCTCGAAAGTCATGCCAACGAGATTACTTGAAATCGGTGTGCTCATAGCCGTCCCTTTTCGGAGAAGTGCGCGCGAGAGTCAAGCGCTAGTGCACCGGCCAGAGGCCGGTGCGGCGCTCGACGCGGTCACCCCTTTGCAATCACCTCGTCGGCGAAGCGCTGCATCCGTGGGTAGAGCTCGGTATCGAACTTCGACCGCGGCACGAAGCCGGGGGCGAAGACCATCAGCCGATGCACACCGGCGTCGGCAAAGCGTCGCGCGGTGTCGAGCGTCAACGGCAGGCCATCACCGAGACCGCAGGTGATCTCGAAGCGCGAGAAGTCTCGCCCGGCTTGCGCGGTGAACTCCTTCAGCTGCGCGATCATCGGCTGGACGCTCTCTGGGGTGAAGCGCGTGCCATACCAGCCATCACCCAACTCCGCGGCACGCTTCAAGGCCACGCGCGTTTCGCCGCCGAAGATCAGCGGCGGATGCGGCTTCTGTACGGGCTTCGGATTGAAGCCCAGCGCGGGAAACTTGTGGAAGCGCCCCTCGAATTTCGGAGTCTCTTCACTCCACAGCACCTTCATCATCCTGATCGCTTCGCGCGTGCGCGCCGCGCGGTCCTTGAACGGCATGCCCACCGCGTCGAACTCCTCCTCGAGCCAGCCGATGCCGACGCCGAACAGGAATCGACCGTTCGACAGCACGTCGAGACTGGCGACCGCCTTCGCCACCGCCAGCGGATTGCGCAGCGGTAACACGAAGACGCCGGTGCCCAGCTTGATGCGTTCCGTGCAGCCCGCCGCGAAGGCCAGCGCGAGCAACGGATCGTGCACCGCGACCGTCGCACCGCCCGGAAACTTGCCGTCGGGCGAGTACGGATACGGTGTCTTCATCTCGATCGGAATCACCAAGTGCTCGGGGATCCACATCGACTCGAATCCCATCGCCTCAGCGCGCTGCGCCACCTGCTTCAGCAACTCCGGGCGTGCGGTAGAACCTGTGCCGACCGCACTCAAGGCGAACTTCATCAGTGCTCCTTCCTTTGGCTTTGGAGACGCAGGCCTCAGCGAAGTAAGTCCGGTTGTTTGAACGCCGTCCACCCGCGGTCGCAGTTGAGCACCGCGCCGGTGAGGCTGCGCGACTCATCCGACGCAAGGAAGACCACGATGTCCGCGATCTCTTCCGGCGTCTGCAATCCGGTGGCGTGTCCCTTGGCGAACGCCGCCTTCATATCGTCGCTCTGCCAGATGAGCGCGTTCATCGGCGTATCGACGTAGCCGGGGCTGATGGCGTTGACCCGGATATTGAGCATGCCGCAGCCGACGGCCATCGACTTGGTCAGCAGCGCGACACCGCCCTTCGAGGCGGCGTAGCCGTCGAGTCCTCCGAGCGGCAGGTGCGCCATCGACGACGCGGTGTTGATGATCGCCCCGCCGCCCGCGTTGATCATCTCGGGAATGGCATAGTGCGAGCAGTAGAAGACGCTCGACAGGTTGGTGCGGATAACACGATCCCACACCTCCGGGTCGATGCGCGGCGTGAAGCCGTCATCGAACGGCAGCGCGATCCCGGCGTTGTTGTAGAGGATGTGCAGCGCGCCAAACGAGGCGACGGTTTCGCGCACCAAGCGCTCGCACTCCGCGGCCACACTGACGTCAGCGGCAACCGCCTGCGCCTGACCACCAGCGGCGCGAATGGCGTCGGCCGTCGCCGCCGCGCTCTCCAGTTTCAGATCCGAGGCGACGACCTTGGCGCCGGCACGCGCCAACGCCAGCGCGCCCGCACGTCCGAGACCCGAGCCGGCACCGGTCACAACTGCCACTTTGTCTTTGAGACGCATATCCCCCTCCGTCGTCGCGCGCCGGCTACCAGCGCAGCTCTCCCAGAAACGAGGAGATTAGGCCCACGGTCGATGCCGGGTTGTCGCCCGCCGCGAGGTGCCCCGCCTTGTCCACGATGGCGAGACGGGCGTTGGGAATCAGCGCGGTGACTTCCTCGGCGCCCTGGTGCGAGAGAACGTCGCTAGCCGAGCCACGCAATACAAGCACCGGGCAGCGCAAGCGCGCAGCATCCGCATCCAGCCCGTCGATGACGTGACTCCAGTTCTTCCCTTGCACCGTACCTTCCGCACGCAGCCGCCGGTTGAAGCCGTGCTTCCATACCCAGCGGCCGTCAGGACGCTGGCGCAAGTTACGCGTCAGGCTCTCCGGCCGCACCTCCTTGCGGTGCGGCAAGTACGCCGCGATCTCGGTCGCCGCCTCCTCGAGCGACGCGAACGATTCGTGCTTGCTCATGAACTCGATGATCTTGCGGACGCCCTCTTCTTCGAGCTTGTGCCCGACGTCGATCAGCGCAATGGCGACCACATGATCCGGATAGGTGGCAGCGTACGTCGTACCAACGATCCCGCCGAGCGAGGCGCCGACGATGGCGATCTTCGTCAGGCCGAAGTGCGCACACAGCGGCGGCAGCGTCGCGGCCAGCGCGTGGCGGTCGTGATCGGCGGTGGGATCGGAGTCGCCATGATCCGGCAGGTCCGGCGCCAAGACGTGGTAGCGCGTGCGCAGCGCGGCACCGATTTCTTCGTACATGTACGCCGTCTGTCCACCACCGTGCAGACAGAGCACCGCCGGCGCACCCGACGCGCCCCATTCGAGGTAATGCACCTGGCGTCCGTCGATGATGGTGAAGCCGCTGCGCCCGCCGGTCGGCACATCGTGACGTGGAACGTGGACTGTCGGAGTACTCATCGATCCTCCCTGTCCATCCATTCATGCATCTTGTACCGGCGTGTTTCAAACCCGTCTGCGGCCGGCAGATGATCCTTGCCCGATTTCCGCCGCTGTGTTCTGATCCGCCGCCTGGAGGCGACAGGATGCCGCACGCGCGCGTTGGCGAGATCGACTTGTATTACGAGCTCACAGATTTCTCCAAGCCCTGGAAGGCTGGTCCGGCGCCCGTCGTGTTCATCCATGGCCTTGGCGGCGACCACTCCATGTGGCTCTACCAGGTGCCGGCCTTTTGCGCGCGTTTCCCCACCATCACGCTCGATCTGCGCGGACACGGTCAGTCGACGCGGCCCGCGCATGACTTCGCCGTTGGAGATATGGCCCTGGACGTCGTCCGCTTGCTGCGCACGCTCGGCGTAGAGCGCTCCCACCTCGTGGGACTGTCGCTCGGTGGGATGGTCGCGCAACAGTTCGCGCTGGACTACCCGCTCGCCACCGCGTCGCTCGTCCTGGCGGACACCTTGTGCGGCACGCCCGCCGGCTTCGAGAGCGTCATGCGCGACGCCTTCCGCTTCATCGAGGAGAACAGCATGGCCGCGGTCGCACAAGCACGCATCACCCATGCGTTCTCCGACGCGGTCGAACCGGTCATGCGCGGCTACCTGATCGATCGCGTCGCACAGAACGACAAGGCGGCGTACGTCCGCGCGGCGCGGTCCGTCTTCGGCTTCTCGGTCGGAGACCGCCTCGGTGAGATCGCTGCCCCGACGCTGGTTATCATCGGCGACCAGGACCGCGTCACGCCGCCACCGCTGTCCGAAGACATCGCGGC